>NZ_JBSFRT010000001.1:0-301036 GCF_053589375.1 Rhodococcus sp. NPDC003348 | reverse complement strand
CTGACGGCGATGCAGATCCGCGAGCTTCCCCGCGGTCGTGTGGATATCGGGGACATTCGACGCCGCGGTGGCGGCGGACTCCTGGACGCTGGTCACAGTGAAGTACCTCTCGGCTTCGCTCGGGTGTGGTGACGCGATCGAAGGGTCACGATACCTCAGGTCTCATAGTTAACTAAGTGAGATTTGTAATCGGATGAGGGGTAGCGTTCCCTGCGGAAACGCAATCATGCACGCAACAAACGACCCCGGCACACCGTTTCCGGAATACCGGGGCCGCCGGCCGGCCCGTCCGTCGGGCGGGTGTCACCCCTTCCGCGCGGACATCAACATCGGCTCGCGCAAGTCGTAGTACGAGACCTCCCCCATCAGTTCGGTTTCCTCCTCGAACAGCGAGCGCAGGTCGTCCGGAACCTCGACGTTCTCGTGCAGACGCGCCTCCGACTCGGAGGTGAAGTAGACGGCCTCCACGTACCCGTCCTTGCCGTCGCTGCAGAGCGTGCCGCCGATGATCTCGGGACGCACGTCGTGCACCCGGTCACCGACCTGCGACATCAGATCCACCATCCGGTGCGCGTCACTGGTGTGACCCTCCATCACCTGCACGAACCCGGCACTGTCGGATCCGCCGCCCATCCACTCGGTGACCTCCACGCAGTCCGTGAACGTCACCGGGCCGTCGAAGCAGCGCTCGGTCTCGGCCCACCAGGCGCCCTGCTCGGGGCGTTCACTGTTGCGCCGGGCCGCGTCCTGCGACTCGAACCGGGCCATGCAGATGAAGGTGCCGTCGGCGCACGTACCGCTCGTCGAGCCCAGGTACCCGGTCGCGCCCGCGGCCAACTCGTCGTTCCACCGGTCCAGGCACCGCAACAGGCCGGCCTCGTCGCCGACCTTGCCCTGAATCACTTGAATGAACATCGCCCTCTCCTCACGCGGGCGAGTCACCCGCCGCGAGTACACCGCCGGTGGCCGGCGAACGAGGTCCACCGCCGATGCCGGGGCGCCCGCCGCTCACGTTCCGGCGGCCCGCGACCGCGACCACTGCGCACTCAATTTTTCGCGTACGGGAAGGGGGATGCAAGGCCACCGTGCGAAGCGATCGGGCGACTGCCAGGCCGGTCGGCGGCGCCCGACCCGTGTGCGCCAGTCCGTTCTGCGGCCGGGTGTACCCACCACCCTGCATCGTGATTCGGCAGTCCCTGTGCGACGAACCCCTCGATCGCCGCCTTCGGTCGTGGTGCCGGACTGCGGGACCACGACGTCCCTACGTGCCCACCTCCGAGTGCGCGGTGGTGCTCCCCATGAGCCGATTCTGTGCGTCCCCTCGGGCGCCGACGCGAGTAGTCCACTACCCGATTCGCGCGATCCGGGTCCACGCGACCCCACCGGGCCTCGCCCTCGCGACGCGCCGATGGACCGCGAAGTATAGACCCGCCGTCGACACGCACGGCTTCAGCTGGCAGTCTGTACACGAGACCAGCCCTCGTCCTGAGGGCCGGCTCGCAGTAACAGGAGCAATAACGTGGCACAAGGCACCGTCAAGTGGTTCAACGCGGAAAAGGGATTCGGCTTCATCGAGCAGGACGGTGACGGGCCCGACGTGTTCGTTCACTACTCCGAGATCCAGACGAACGGCTTCAAGACCCTCGACGAGGGCGCGCGCGTGGAGTTCGAGATCGGCCAGGGCCAGAAGGGCCCGCAGGCCACCGGAGTCCGCACCATCTAAGCGACTTCCTTACACCGAGGGGCGTCTCCGCATCGCGGAGGCGCCCTTCGGCGTTTCTCCGGGCACGCAGGGGGATTATCCTGGGGTTCTCGACCGCACCGCGAGGTGACCACATGACGAGAACGTGCCCGCCGAGCGGTGCGGGGACATGAGCGTGCGATGCCCGATCCCGACCCACCCCTCACCGAACGTGTGACTCCCTCCGGCGTCGCCGCCGAACTCGCTGCTGCCGGTTTCACCGACGGCGAGGAGATCGGCCGTGGCGGCTTCGGGGTGGTCTACCGGTGCACCCAACCCAGCCTCGACCGGACGGTGGCCGTCAAGGTGCTCAGCGGTGAGCTCGACGACGACAGCCGCGAGCGGTTCCTACGCGAGCAGCGCGCGATGGGGGCGGTCTCCGGGCATCCGAACATCTGCAACATCCTGCAGGTCGGGACGACCCGATCGGGACGGCCCTTCATCGTGATGCCGTACCATCGCCACGGCTCACTGCAGGAACTGATCCGTCGCGACGGCCCCCTCGACTGGCCCGAGGTGCTGCGGATCGGCGCGAAAATGTCCGGCGCCCTCGAGACCGCGCACCGGGCAGGCACCCTGCATCGCGATGTGAAACCGGCGAACATCCTGCTCACCGAGTACGGCGAGCCCCAACTGACCGACTTCGGTATCGCCCGCACCAGGGGTGGGTTCGAGACCGCCACCGGACAGATCACCGGCTCCCCCGCCTACACCGCCCCAGAGGTTCTCGAGGGCCGCTCGCCCAGCGTCCGATCCGACGTCTACAGTCTCGGCGCGACCCTGTTCTGCGCGGCCACCGGCCACGCAGCCTTCGAGCGGCGGGACGGAGAGCAGGTCGTCGCGCAGTTCCTCCGGGTCACCCAGAGCCCCATCCCAGACCTGCACGGCGAGGACATCCCCGCCGACGTGTGCGGGGCGCTCGAGTCGGCGATGGCGTCGGACCCGGACGACCGCCCGGCGAGCGCTGCCGAATTCGGAATGATCCTGCAGGACCTCACCATCGCGCACGGGTTCAGCGCGGTAGAGATTGCACTACCCGATGCAGCCGACGGGTCGGGGCCCGCCGAGATCTCCCCATTCCCCGGGCTCCCCACGGGCACCCAGCGACGCACCGGCACGCAGCGGATGACGGGCCGCGTCGGCCGGACCGGCACCCGCAGATCGACCACGACCACACCGCCCGCTCCCGCCACCCGGTTCCGCCCCCCGGTCACCGGGCGCGCACTCGTTGCGCGCGACCGGCTCGTCGACCGACTGTGGGCCGGCCAGCGCCGTCGTCTGGCCGTGATCCACGCGCCCGCCGGATTCGGCAAGAGCACCCTCGCCGCCCAGTGGAGCGCAGCGCTCGTCGCGGACGGCGTCACCGTCGCATGGCTGTCCGTCGCCCCCGACGACGACAACGTCGTGTGGTTCCTCTCCCACCTGGTCGAGTCCGTCAGCCGGCTCGCTCCCGAACTCGCGGATGAACTCGGACAGGCACTCGAAGACCACGGCAAGGACGCGCAGGCCTACGTACTGACCACGCTGATCAACCGGATCCACACCGCCAAACGTCGCGTCGCCATCGTCATCGACGACTGGCATCGGGTGAGCAGCCCCGAATCACTCGAGGCCCTGGACTACCTGCTCGACAACGGGTGCCACCACATCCAGGTCATCGTGACCAGCCGGACCAACACCGGCCTGCCACTGGCACGGATGCGGGTACTCGACGAGCTCATCGAAATCGACTCGGCAGCACTGCGATTCGAAGAGGCGGAGTCACAGGAACTGCTCGTCGGACTCGGCGGCCTGCACCTGACGGACACCGACGTCGCAAGACTGTGCCGATCCACCGAGGGCTGGGCGGCCGCGCTGAAGCTCGCCTCGCTGTCGCTGCGGGGGCGTGAGAGCCCCACCGAACTGATCGACCATCTGGCCGAGCACCAGGCGATCGGCGAGTTCCTCGCCGAGAACGTCCTCGACCTCCTGGAGCCCGACCTGCTCGACTTCCTGCTTGCCACGTCCGTCACCGAACGACTCACCGGATCCCTGGCCTCGGCACTGGCCGGCGTCCGCAACGGTCAGGCGCGGCTCGAGGAGGTCGCCGCCCGGGATCTGTTCCTGCTCCGGCTCAGCGACAGCGACAGCGAGGGGCCGACCTCGGCACCGAGCGAGACCTGGTACCGGTACCACCACCTGTTCGCCAAGTACCTGCGCCGTCGGCTCAACCGCGATCATTCCGAGCGGGTGCCGGAACTGCACCGCACCGCGTCCGCCTGGTTCGCCGAACACCACCTGCTGAGTGAGGCGGTCGACCACGCACTGCGCGCCGGGGATCCGGATGCAGCGGTGGCACTGGTCGAACGGGACGGCACCTACCTGATCGAACACTCCCGGATGGTCACCCTGCTGGGACTGGTGGACAAACTGCCACCGACCGCTGTGGTCGGCCGGCCACGGCTACAGCTGATGCTGGCCTGGGCCAACGTCCTGCTGCAGCGGACCGGGGCCTGCCGGCGCATTCTGGCACTGGCCCGCAGCGCGCTCGAGGCCACACCGGATGCCGACCTGTCGGCGGAGGCCGATCTGCTCGAAGGAGTGGTCGCCGCATTCGCCGATCACCCGGCCGGTGTCGAACGGTTCACCGAGGGGTGCCTGAGCCGGCCTCAGAAGCACCGGCCGTGGGTGGTGACCGCCGTCGCCAACGTCCAGATCTTCGCGGCCCTGTACCGGTTCGACTTCGATGCCGCGTTCCGCTGGGTGGAGTGGGCGGCCCCGTACCACGAGGCGATGAGCGGCTCGTTCAACACCATGTACGGCTACTGCATGGTCGGGATGGCGGCGAACGAGCAGCTTGCCGTCGAGTCGGCCGAGGACTGGTTCCGTCGGGCGCTGCGCGTGGCGAGGGAATCGTCCGGTCCGCGTTCGCATTCGGCGCGGCTGGCCGCCGCAATCCTCGGCGAGCTGCTGTACGAGCAGAACCGGCTCGACGAGGCGGAACGGCTCCTCGACGAGGGATTCGAGCTCGGCGGCGAGGGCGGCATCGTCGAGCTGATGATCGCCCGCTACGTGACCGGCGCCCGGATCAAGGTGCGCCGCGGCGAGCCGGAAGCGGCTGCCGAGCGGCTGATGGAGGGGGCCCGTTGCGCAGATGCCCTCGACCTTCCGCGGCTGCGGGCACGCATCGACAACGAGCGCATCCGCCTTGGCTTTCCTGTCACCGCCCGCACCCGCACGCCGCGGTACCCGACGCTGCCGCCGGTCGATGCCGTGGTCGACGGCAGCGCGGAGATCACCGCGCAATTGGAGGACGCGACGACCGCCCGGATTCTGTTGCGCACCGGGGCGGCAGCGAACACCGCGCTCGCCTGTGAGATCGCCCAGGCCTGGGTGGACCGTCTCGCCGACACCCGCCGGACCCGAGCCCGGCTGCAGGCGGACCGACTGCTCGTTGCGTGCCTGTTCGCCGCCGGTCGCGACCAGGAGGCACTGGCCGTGCTCGCGAGCGTCGCGGCGAGCTGTGCCCGGCACTCGATGATCCTGTACCTGCTCGACGGTGGTCCGACCATTCGCCCCGGGCTCGAGAAGCTGCGGACCGCGACGGCCACAGGCGACTGGGATCCGACCTGGCCGGTGGTGCCGATCGAATTCCTCGACGACGCCCTCACGATCGCCACGGTTGAGCCGTGAACAGAGGGACACCGGAACGACCGAAGGCGCCGCCCGGTGGGGCGGCGCCTTCGGTGCGTTGTTCGGGGATGCGGGTCAGCTGGCGAGCACCGGCATCTTCACGACCTGGCCGGCGTACGCGAGACCGGCGCCGAACGCGAGGAGGAGGGTGGTGTCGCCGGGCTTGGCCTTACCGGTGCGCAGCATCTCCTCCATCGCCAGCGGGATGGAGGCGGCGGAGGTGTTGCCGGTCTCGGCGATGTCGTTCGACACCGCGACCGTCTCCGGCAGGTTCATGCTCCGGGCGATCACCTCGGTGATGCGGGCGTTGGCCTGGTGGGGAACGAACGCGTCGATGTCGTCGACGGTCAGGCCCGTCTTGTCGAGGGTCTGCTGGGCGATCTTGCCCATCTCGAACGCGGCCCAGCGGAACACGGAGGTGCCCTCCATGATGATCCACGGCCGCTTCTGCTCCGGGTTGGTGGCGAAGTCGACCCAGTCGGGCTCCTGGCGGATGGCACGCCCCTGGGCACCGTCCGAACCCCAGACGACCGGGCCGATACCGGTCTCCTCGCCGCGTCCGACGACGACGGCGCCGGCGCCGTCACCGAAAATGAAGCGCACCGAGCGGTCGGTGGGCTCGGTGGAGTCACTCATCCGCTCGACACCGATCACCAGCACGCGCTCCTCGGTTCCGGCCCGGACCAGGTCGGAGGCGACGCCGAGGGCGTAGCAGAACCCGGCGCATCCGGCGGCGATGTCGATCGCGCCTGCGCCGCCGGTGCCGAGCTCCTCGGCGACGAGCGCCGAGCAGGCGGGCGTCTGCACGGGGTAGGTCGAGGAGGCGACGATGACCGTTCCGATCTGCTCGCCGGTCAGGCCGGCCGCCTCGAGCGCCTTGCGGCCGGCTGCGATGGACATCTGCAGCACGCTCTCGTCGGGGCCGGCGAAACGGCGGGTCCTGATCCCGGACCGGGACTGGATCCACTCGTCGGTCGAGTCGATCTGCTGGCAGATCTCCTCGTTGGTCACGACCCGCTCGGGCCGGTACACGCCGAGCCCGAGAATTGCGGAATGACGAAGCTCAGTGGTGTTCGCGATCGCTGCACCCATCGACCTTTTTCTCCTTTTCTGACAATCGGATGCTCGGGCGAAACCACGAACTCCTCGTCTGACACCGTACTGTGCCCACTTCACGCATCGTGAGGCTCCGTTGGCGGACTGGACGGTCCACCATTTCGGCACAGGCGGTTCTTATCACCGCGGTGACCGGCCGTGGCACGAAAACGATCAATGCGGCATCGAAATCACCACATGCGCAACACACGTTTACATCCGTCCCACTCCTCCCGGAAATATGCGCGTGCGGTCACTACGATCGTCACCCGACATCCCTTACGCCATACGGGACCGTCACGGGTGCGAGACCTTCCCCGTGCTCCACGGCACGCCGGCTCTCGCCCCACTGTTTCCGCGGCACAGGACACGACAACAGTCGAAGGGTGAACGCGCCATGGGTGGACATGTACCGGGAAGACGCCGACCGGGGGTGGGCACCGCCGTGCGGACCTGCGCTCTCGCCGCGGCGACCGCGCTCGCGGTTGCCGCACCGGCTGCCGCGAATCCCAACGCGGTCAATCCGATTCCGGGACTGAATGGCACCAACGGCCTTCCCGACCTGCGCGGACGCACCAATGCGGTCGCCCAGGCCACCGGCCTGCTCAGCGCCAACCGCACCCAGGACACCAACGTGCTCGGCACGGACCTGGGCATAATGTGGGACAACGGCAACGGCGAGGTCCTCACCGCCTTCGGCGACTCGGCCGGTCTCGGCCTGCCGAACCTGCTCAACGGCAGCCTGTGGTCGTGGCGCAGCAACACGCTCTACCGCAGTGCCGACCACAATCTCGCCGACGGCATGGCCTTCGACAGCACCCCGCGCGACTTCCTGGGCCAGTCGAAGGAGCTGGTGCCCAGCCCGAAGATTCCGTACGTCGAGATCAGCCGGATCCCCACGGCGGGGGTCGCGGTCGACGGCGTCCAGTACATGTCGCTGATGTCGGTGAACCACTGGGGTGAACCCGGCAAGTGGGAAACCAACAACTCGACGCTCGCCTTCTCCACCGACAACGGCGAGAACTGGACGGTCGCGCCCGAAACGACCCGCCCGAACGTCGACGGCAACCGGAACTTCCAGATGAGCGCGTTCCTGAAGGACGGCGGCTACGTCTACCAGTACGGAACCCCGCCGGGGCGTGGCACGCTCGCCTACATCGCGCGGGTGCCCGAGAAGCAGATCAAGGATCTCGGGGCGTACGAGTACTGGAACGGCACCGAGTGGAAGAAGGGGGACGTGAACGCCGCCGCGCCGATCGTCTTCGGCGGCGTCGGCGAGATCTCCGTCCAGTACAACGAGTTCCTCGGCCAGTACCTGATGCTCACGACCGACAACTTCAACTCGGTGGTGATGCGTCGTTCCCCGTCCCCGACCGGACCGTGGGGGCCACCGGAGGTCCTGCTCGACACCCGGGAGCTGCCGACCGCCTACGGCGCGTACATCCACCCCTGGTCGAGCGGCCCGGACCTGTATTTCCTGACGACCGTGCACTCGAACTACAACGTGCTGCTGCTGCGCACCACGCTCAGCCACTGACGTCCACCGCGCCGCCACGACAGCGCCGTACGGTCACCGCATGGACGCACGCGACTGGGACCGCCGGTACACCGGGGAAGCACTGCTGTGGGGGTCGGCCCCGGACGCGGCGGTCGTCGAGTTCGTCGCGGCACTGCCTGCGGGCCGGGCCCTGGACCTCGGCTGCGGCGAGGGCCGGAATGCGCTGTGGCTGGCGTTGCGCGCGTGGCAGGTGACCGCCGTGGACTTCTCGACGGTGGCGTTGACGAAGGCGGTCCATGCGTCCGCACCACTGCCCCGGGCGACGCGTGAGCGGCTGACCTGGGTGAACGCGGATGTGACCGAGATCGAGTATCGGCCGGAACATGACCTGGTCCTGTGCTGCCATCTGCAACTGTCGCCGGAATCACGCCGCCGCTTCCTCCGCCGCGCCGCCGGCGCGCTGCGCCCCGGCGGCACCCTGCTCGTCCTCGAACACGGCCCCGCGGGAGAGGAGATCGACAACGATCAGTTCCCTTGCACACCAGACGAACTCGCGGACGACGTGACCGGGGCCCTGACGGTGACCGCGGCGCGGTGGATCGACGGCGACACCGCGGGCGCCGGCACCGACCAGGCCACCGGCGAGCACCGCCGCGAGGCCCTGGTTGTCGGTTTTCGCGGTTCTGTTGGCACCTAACTGAATCACGAGTAACATCGGCTAAGTTACTGACGAGTAGCCGCTAGGGCGGTACCTCGACGCAGACTGGACAAGGCCAGAACGTGGGCATTACCAGGGGCTGGACCGCACCATCTCAGGGAGACAGAAGACATGGGGCATTACAAGAGCAACGTTCGTGACCTGGAGTTCAACCTCTTCGAGGTACTCGACCTCGAGAAGCCGCTGAGCGAGGGCACCTGGGGCGACCTGGACGTCGACACCATCAAGAACATGCTCAGCGAGGTCGCGCGACTGGCCGAGGGCCCGCTGGGCGAGGCCTACGCCGACGCCGACCGCAACCCGCCGGTCTTCGACCCGGAAACCCACGAGGCGACCCTGCCCGAGTCCTTCAAGAAGTCCTTCAAGGCGATGTGGGACGCCGAGTGGTACCGCATGGGCCTCGACGAGGAGATCGGCGGCGTGCCGGTCCCCCGCGCGCTGGTGTGGGCGATCGCCGAGATGATGCTCGGCGCGCAGCCGGCCGCCTTCATGTACCAGGCGGGCCCGTCGTTCGCGAACGTCCTGTTCAACAACGGCACCGACGAGCAGAAGCAGTGGGCCGCCACCTGCGTCGAGCGCGGCTGGGGCGCCACCATGGTGCTGACCGAGCCGGACGCCGGCTCGGACGTCGGCGCCGGCCGCACCAAGGCCATCAAGCAGGACGACGGCACCTGGCACATCGAGGGCGTCAAGCGGTTCATCACCTCCGCCACCTCCGACGACCTGTTCGAGAACATCTTCCACCTGGTGCTGGCCCGTCCCGAGGGCGCAGGCCCCGGCACCAAGGGTCTGTCGCTGTTCTTCGTGCCGAAGTTCCACTTCGACTTCGAGAAGAACGAACTCGGCGAGCGCAACGGTGCCTTCGTCACCAACGTCGAGCACAAGATGGGCCTGAAGGCCTCCGCCACCTGTGAGCTGACCTTCGGTGGCCACGGCGTCCCGGCCGTCGGCTGGCTGGTCGGCGAGGTGCACAACGGCATCGCGCAGATGTTCGACGTCATCGAGCACGCTCGCATGATGGTCGGCACCAAGGCCATCTCGACCCTGTCGACCGGCTACCTGAACGCGCTGGACTACGCCAAGCAGCGCGTCCAGGGCGCCGACCTGACCCAGATGACCGACAAGGCCGCCCCGCGCGTGACCATCACCCACCACCCGGACGTGCGCCGGGCGCTGGCGATGCAGAAGGCCTACGCGGAGGGCATGCGCGCGGTGTACCTGTACACCGCCGCACACCAGGACGTCGAGGTGGCCAAGTACGTCTCCGGCGCCGAGGGCGACCTCGTGCACCGCGTCAACGACCTGCTGCTTCCGATCGTCAAGGGCGTCGGTTCGGAGCGCGCGTACCAGTACCTGACCGACTCGCTGCAGACGCTCGGCGGCTCCGGCTTCCTGCAGGACTACCCGATCGAGCAGTACATCCGCGACGCCAAGATCGACTCCCTGTACGAGGGCACCACCGCGATCCAGGCGCAGGACTTCTTCTTCCGCAAGATCGCCCGTGACCGCGGCGTCGCCCTGGCGCACGTGGCCGGCGAGGTCAAGAAGTTCATCGACCGCGACGACGCCGACAACCGCCTCAAGTCGGAGCGGGCCCTGCTCGCCACCGCGCTCGAGGACGTGCAGGCGATGGTCGCGACGCTGACCGGATTCCTGATGGGCGCCCAGGAGCAGCCGACGGAGCTGTACAAGGTCGGCCTCGGCTCGGTCCGCTTCCTGATGGCGGTCGGCGACCTGCTGGTCGGCTGGAAGCTGCTCGAGGCGGCGGAGATCGCGCTCGGCAAGCTCGACGCCGGCGCCTCCGACAAGGACAAGCCGTTCTACGAGGGCAAGGTCGCGACCGCGTCCTTCTTCGCCAAGAACGTGCTCCCCGAGCTGACCGCGTCGCGCGGGATCGTCGCGAACGTCGACAACGACATCATGGAGATGGACGAGGCCGCGTTCTAGGACTGCGACACGATTCGGGCGGAACCACCCAGATCAGGACAACGGCGATGCCGCACACCGGGTTTCGGTGCGCGGCATCGCCGTTTTCGCCGGGGCGTGGACGCGAGGGGTCAGCGACCCGGGGGCCGGTAGTCGGCGGGGCGTTTCACGGCCTCGTCGATCTGCTCGGGCGTGAGCAGTGCGACCGTGTTCGTCCTCGCCGCGCCCGCGGCGGCGGTGCGAATACTCATCGACGCCGCCGCGACCTCGTCGGGGACCTCGCCGATCACGTAGAGGTCGTCACCGCCGAACGCGAAGTGGCAGCTTTCCATGGTGCCGCCGACGCTCTCGATCGCGGTGCGGATCGCGTCGCGCCGCGCCGATCCCCCTTCGGCGAGCAGGCCACCCGCGCCGTCCGTCGTGTAGCCGACCCGCCACAGATACTTGGGCATGATCCTCGTCCCTCGTTTCGGTCCGCCAGATGCATCCATCGTCCTCCGGCTCACCCGCGGGCGGGCCGGTTCCGGGGATAGCCTCGAAAGGTGGCACGGATCCGGGTCGGGATCTCCGGCTGGGTGTATCCCCGATGGCGCGGCGACTTCTATCCGAGTGGGCTGGCGCATCGACGCGAACTGGAGTTCGCCGCTGCCCGCATGTCGTCCATCGAGATCAACGCGTCCTTCTACGCCCTGCAGCAGCCACGAACCTACGCGCGGTGGCGGGACGAGACGCCGGCGGACTTCGTGTTCGCGGTCAAGGGCAGCCGGTACATCACGCACATGAAGCGGCTCACCGACGTGGGTGCCCCGCTCGCGAACTTCCTCGCCTCCGGCGTCCTCGCCCTGGAGTCGAAGCTGGGCCCGTTCCTGTGGCAGCTGCCCGCGACGCTGTCCTTCGACGCCGACCGCTTCGACAACTTCCTCGCCGCTCTGCCCCGCTCGACGGCCTCGATCGCCGACCTCGCGGCGCAGCACGACGCCAAGGTGCGGGCCGACCGGGCGGTGGTGCACCCGGACGCCGACCGGCCGGTCCGCCACGCCGTCGAGGTGCGCCACCCCTCGTTCACGACTCCGGAGGTGCTGCGCGTGGCGGAGCATCGGAGCGTCGCGCTCGTGGTCGCGGACAGTGCCGGACGGTTTCCGGTGGTCGACACTCCGACGTGCGATTTCGTGTACGTCCGACTGCACGGTCACACGGAGCTGTACACGAGCGGCTACGCCGGCCGCAGCCTCGACGCCTGGGCCCACCGGATCGGGGACTGGGCCCGCGCCGGCCTCGACGTGTACGTGTACTTCGACAACGACGCCCTCGGCCGCGCACCGTTCGACGCGATGGCCCTGCAGCGTCGCCTCGGATGATCGCCGATTCCCGCCCGCCCAGGTATTGACAACGTTCGTTGTCAGTTGCAGTGTGGGCCTGTGACGACCACCGCCGCCCGGCCCTCCCGGTACATGCGCGACCGCGCGCACTCCGCTCGGGTCACCGCGCCCCTGCGCCCCTTCGCCTGGCCCACACCCGACGCGACCCCGCAGGAGGCCGACCACCTGCGGCGCGCACTGCTCGAACGCGACGAGCCGAGCGCCGCCCTGGTCCGGGCCATGCGCGAGGACCGCACCGTCACCCTCGCCCAGTTCCGGCAGGCACTCGCCGAGGGCGTCGACTCCGTCCCCGACGCACCGGCCCCGCTTCGCGACTACTTCGCACTGATCGAGGACACGCCGGACTGGGTCGATCGCGACCTCGTCGCGTTGGGCGCGCGGACGCTGCGCCGGGTCGGGTCCGACGTCGGCGACGTGCTCGCGTACGGCTCACTGCTGGGTGGATACAACAACTCCGGGCCGCTGCCCGTACTGGTGGCGTCCGGGCGGCTCACCGGTGAGCGCACCCGCCGCCGGATCGCCGAAACCGGGACCTGGTGGAACGGGTGTGTCGCCGACGGGGGCCTGGACCGGTTCGGCGCAGGGTTCACGCTGTCGGTGCACGTGCGCCTGATGCACGCGTTCGTCGACTACCACCACGAGCACGAAACCGACTGGGACAGCGGCGAACGCGGCCTACCGGTGAACCAGTTCGACCAGGCCGGCACGCTGGGCCTGTTCTCGATCACGTTCCTGCTTCACACCCGGGTCCTCGGGGTGCGCTACACCAGGGAGGAGGCCGACGCGGTCCTGCACCTGTGGTGCTACGTGGGCTGGTTGATGGGCGTCGACCCGCGCTGGCTCCCGTTCGACGAGCGGGCCGGCCTGCGCATGATGTACCAGATCGGCTCGTCCTCGCCCGCGGCCGACGAGAACAGCTACGCGCTGGCCCGGTCACTCGTGGATCTGCCCCTGCACACCCGCTACGACCATTTCCAGTGGCTGCGGCGGCGGTACGAGTACGAACGCGGGCTGTCGCTGGCGACCACGCTCCTCGGCCCGGCCGGTGTACGGGCACTGAAGGTTCCGGTCCGGCCACCGTGGTATCCGATCGGCCGATTGGCCGTCAACATCGTCAAACACCATGTGGTGGGCCGATTCCCGGCCGGCAGAGTGCGATTGCAGCGGCTCGGCGAGCGGCAACTGCACGACACGCAGCGGCGCATTCTCGGTGGTGAGATCCCCGACGTCGCGCCGATTCCCCACTGAACCGCCGAACGCGATCACGAGGATCGCGCCGGCCCGGCCGTCACTCGTCTTCCGACTCTTCCCCGGACTCGTCCGACTCGTCCTCGGACGCGGCGGGACGGGCGGCGGCGGGACGGGCAGTGGCGGGAGCGGCGGCAGCGGGAGCAGCGGCAGGTGCAGCGGCGGGAGCGGGAGCAGCAGCGGCGGGAGCAGCAGCGGCGGGAGCGGGTTCCGCGCTGACGCAGCGGACGATCGGCACCGGGTCGTACTTCACGGTCCGGGTGTTGCGGGACAGCTCCCGACCCGACGCGTGGTCGCTGATGACGCGGGTGTCCGAGGTGGTGAACCCCTGCGCACCCGACGACGCGATGCAGCCGACGCCGGCCGGCAACGTCACCGTGTTCGGGGACGTGTGGGCATAGCGCTCACCGGTGATCGATTCGACGTCAACGGTCTTGGTTCCCCACAACCGGACCGTGATGTTGGAGCTGGTGCCGATCGTCTCGATGAGCACACCGGTGTCCGTGTCGTTCGTGAACTTCAGGTCGATCGCGCCCTCGTACACCGTGGCCTCCCGCGCCTCGGGGTACCGCGAAATGTAGTAGCTGTGCTCGGTGTGGCCGGCGTCCTCCATGCCCGCGAAGTAGGAGGCGTTGTACAACGTCGTCGCGAGCTGACTGATGCCGCCACCGACGGCCTTGTCCGGACGGCCGTTGTTGATGATCCCGGACTCGACGTAGCCCTGCGCGGAGCCGCGCGGACCCGTGTAGTCGTTGAGCGAGAACGTCGCGCCCGGTTTGACCAACGCACCGTCGATCTCGCTCGCGGCCAGCCGGATGTTCACGCCGGACGCGTATTCGAAGCCCCCGGTCGTGTACTCGGCGATCACCTCGGTGATGCCCAGCTTGTTCGCGGCCTCGGTGGTCAGTTCGGGCTGCTTCGGCTCGTACACGGCGTCGAGGGTGCGCGGCCCGGACTCGGTGAGCCGCGCGGCCAGCGACTCGAGGGTCTTGTGCCACTCGATCATCTCGCCGCTCACCGCCGGTACCACCTTCGGTGCCCCGCCGGACAGGCTGAACGACGCATCCTTCGGCTTGACCTCGGTGCCGGCCAGTTGCGGGCCGAGCACGCCGATCGCCGCGTCCACGTTGTATTGCGGGGCGAGACCCCCGTTGCCGTCCGGGGCGAACGTGAGCACCGACCCGATCCGGTCCCGGGTGAGGACCGCGGTGCCGCCGTCGCGACCGGTGATCACCAGGTCCGCGGACGCCGCCGGGGTCGCGACGTCGCGCAGTGCCCGCTCGACGCCGGACTGCGTGACCGAGACCGGCGAGGCCGTGACCGGAACCTCGACACCACCGGACGCGGCCCAGCCGTCGGCGAGCGCCTCCGCCGCGCCGGCCGAGTCGAGCGTCTGCCCCTGCAACGGTGACACCGCGACCGGCGTGACCCCGTCGAACACGACGGCTCCCTCGACGGGTGCACGGTCCGTTCGGGGGCGCAGTCCTTCGACCGCGGCGGCGAGGGCGGCCTCGTCGCGCGTCGAGGCGACCCCGACCTCGCGGTGCGTGAACAGTGAGGTCAGCCGGGTGATCGGGTTCAGCGGCTGGTCACCCGCGCGGTCCAGGGTGGCGGACCAGTCGACGGCGAGACCGGCTGCGGCGGGCACCACTTCGGTCGTCACGTCGCCCGCTCGCACCGGCACCGGATGCTGTGCGCGCGGGTCGATCGCGGCCCGCAGCACTGATTCGGCCTCGGCGTGGGACTTCCCGCCGACATCGACGCCGGCGACGGTCACGCCCCGCGGCACCCGATCCGAGGAAAGCGCCAGGTCCGCGGCGTACCAGATTGCACCGGCCGTCAGCACCCCGGCCGCCGCGGCGATCACGACACGGCGTCCGCCGCGGGAACTGGCGGTCGGGGGCTCGGCCGGGTTGGAGGACGGATCGGCCGGTGCCGACGGCACGCCGGACGGCGGCTGCACCGAGACCGGTGCGGCAGCGGCGCTCGACCTCGCCGCGGGGGGCTGCTCCGGCCGCGGCCCGGCGGGCTGCTCGCGCGGGGGCGACACGTCCGACGGCGGCACCGCGCCGGGTCCCGGTGCGGCGGCAGGGGGCAGGGTCACCTTGGGCAGGACCGTGGTCGGCACGTCCTCCGGGCGCACGTACTCGGTTGCCACGGGCTGCTCGGCCGCGGTGAGGTCGATGGCCACCGTGTCTGCGGCGGCGTCCTCGGCGACGGCGGAGTCGGGGGCGACGGAAGCGGCGGGCTCGACCGCGGGTCCCGGGGCGTCGGGCTCCGCGGTGGCCGTGGTGTCGATGGCCACCGTCTCCTCGGCGACCACGGAGCCCGTGGTGTCCGGCTCGACCGCGGCGGCCGTGGTGTCGACGGCCGCCGTGTCCGCGGCGGCGTCCGCGGCGACGACGGAATCGGGGGCAACGGAGTCGGCGGCGGGCTCGACCGCGGGGCCCGGGGCGTCGGGCCCGACCGCGGCGGCCGTGGTGTCGATGGCCACCGTCTCCTGGGCGTCCTCGGCGACGGGGGTCTCGGTGCGCTCTTCGACGGCGGCGGACTCGTCAACCGCCAGGTGCGCGGGCTCGTCGGGCAGCGGGGCTCCCCGCTCCGCACCCGAGCGCTTGTCGGTTCCTCCGGTCATGTCGAGGCCCTCCCGGTCGTGTCGTTCCGCTGGGCCAGGACCCGCTTCGAACGTCCAGGGTAGCGGGGGCGAACCGGGCCGCCTTTCGGTGGAGGTCACAAGGCGACGGTCTCGAGACGGCCAGAGACAAAGGTGTCCCGCGCTGCAACCGGGTCGGGGGTCTGGCTGCAACGCGGGACGACCTGACTATCGACCCTCCACAACAGGGCGTTACACACAATCAGAAAAAAGTTGTGAAAAGTTGTGATCGATCCCAGAAACCCCACAATGAGCTGGCCAAACAACCCGGCGTCGCCCACGGACGGCCGGGCCGCTCGCCGGGCGGATCCCGCGTGGGCCCGCGCCACCCGCGTGTGATGTCACGTTCCGCGCGGATCGACCCTCTCGTTCGGTCGGATCACGGGTGTGGGCAGGACGAGGGCGGCCGGCGCGTGCCCGGGTACCGCCGGGTGGAGCGGCGGGGTGGGGTCGACGCGGCGATACGAGGACCCGAGCGGCGGACGCGGGTCCGGTTCGTCCCGGTTGGGCCACAGCGAGAAGGCGCGCTCGGCCAGAGCGGTGATCGTCAGCGACGGATTGACCCCGAGATTGGCGCTGACCACCGACCCGTCCGCAACGTGCAGCCCGGGCTGACCGTGGACGCGCTGGTAGGGGTCGACGACGCCGGTCTCGACGGATTCCCCGATCGGGCATCCACCGAGAAAGTGCGCGGTCATCGGAATGTTCGCCAGGTCGGCCAGCGATCCTCCCGGGTCGCCGCCGATCTTGTCGGCCACCGAGCGGATCACCTCGTGCCCCTGCGGAATCCAGGTCGGCGGCGCATCTCCCGGGCCACGCCGGCTGACCAGGCGGACGCGGCCGCGACGCCCCCGACGGACGCCGAGCTCGAGGGAGTTGTCCCCGGTCTGCATCACGAGCGCGATCACGGTCCGCTCGGACCAGTGGCGCACCGACAGGCCGCGGACGAACGCGATCGGGTGACGGGCGATCGCCGCGAGCGCCTTGACGGGTCGCGGCAGCCGCCCTCCCCCGTCGACGAGCAGGGTCTGCAGGAGCCCGATCGCGTTGCTGCCCTTGCCGTATCGGACCGGTTCGACATGGGTTCGACCGTCGGGGTGGAACGACGAGGTGATGGCCACACCGCGGTGGTACCCCGCGGGACGACGCGCGGTGGCCGCCAGTACCGCCTCCGAGTTGGTGCGGACCTGGGTGCCGAGCCGGGCCGAGAGCCCGGGCAGCGTGTCGCGGGTGCCCAGCAGCAGCCGCTGGGTGCCGTAGGTGCCCGCGGCGACAACCACCTGGTCCGCGGTCAGGGTCCGGGTGCGGCGGCGCACCCCGTCGGTGCGCCGGGTGTGCACGGCGAATCCGCCGCCGGGCAGCGGGTCCAGACCCGTGACCGTGGTCAACGGACGAATTTGCGCCCCTGCCTTCTCCGCGAGATACAGGTAGTTCTTCACCAGGGTGTTCTTCGCGCCGACACGGCAGCCGGTCATGCAGGCGCCGCATTCGGTGCAGCCCGTGCGTTCCGGTCCGGCGCCGCCGAAGAACGGATCCGCTTTCGTCCGGCCCGGCTCACCGAAGAACACGCCGACCGGGGTGGCGGTCAACGTGTCCCCCACGCCCATCTCGTCCGCGACCTGCCGGACGATGCGGTCCGCCGAAGTGAAGCCGGGATAGGTGACCACCCCGAGCATCCGCGCGGCCTGCCGGTAGTGCGGGTCGAGCTCGGCCTCCCAGTCGGTGATGTGGCCCCACTGCGGGTCGTCGAAGAACGGCCGCGGCGGCCGGTACAGGGTGTTGGCGTAGTTCAGCGACCCACCACCGACCCCCGCCCCGGCCATCACGAGCACGTCCGCGAGTAGGTGGATCCGTTGGATGCCGTAGCAGCCGAGGGCCGGCGCCCACAGGTATCTCCGCATCTTCCAGCTGGTCTCGGGCAGCTCGTCGTCGGCAAACCTGCGCCCCGCCTCGAGGACGCCGACCCGGTAGCCCTTCTCCGTCAGTCGCAGCGCCGCGACACTGCCTCCGAACCCGGAGCCGACCACGATCACGTCGTAGTCGCGCTCGGCACTCACGCCGCATCCTCGGCATCCGTGCGCGCCACCGTGCGGTAGTTCTCGGCGTCGAACCGGAGCATCTGCGCCCGGTACCGCCAGGTGAAGGTCGGCCACATCACCGAGTTGCGACCGCGCCTGTCCATGTACCAGCTCTTGCAGCCGCCCCGGTTCCACACCGTCGATCCGAGGGCCTCGCCGATTCGGGCGCTGTAGTCCTCCTGCGCCCGCGCCGACACCTCCAGTGCGGACAGACCGCGGGTACGCATGTGCGCCAGGGCCGCTCGGACGTACGCGGACTGGCTCTCGAGCATGTAGACGATCGAACTGTGCCCGAGGTTCGTGTTGGGCCCGTACATCAGGAACAGGTTCGGGAACCCGTGAACCGTCATTCCGCGATGCGCGCTGGGGCTCCCGTCCCAGTGCTCGGCCAGGGTGCGGCCGTCGGCGCCGCGCAGCATCCGTGCGATCGGCGGTTCGGTCGGGGTGAACCCGGTGCCGAAGATGATGGTGTCCACCTCGTGCTCGACGCCGTCCGCCCCGATCACCCCGGTGGGCGTCACTCGCATCAACCCGGACGGCACCACGTCGACGTCGTCGCGGTCGAGGGTGGCCAGCCAGTCGTTGGACAACAGCATCCGCTTGCAACCGATGGTGAACGTCGGCGTCAGGTGGCGTCTCAGCGTCGGGTCCGACACCTGCGCCCGCAACTGCGCCTTGGACACCAGCGCGAACAGTGGCAGCAGCCAGGTCAGGTAGGCGAACACGACGACGAAACCCTCACGCAGGGCGTACACGAGACCGCGGACGAGCTTCTGCGTCAACGGAAATCGGCGGTACAGGCCCTTCTCCGCCGGCCCACGGGTGCGGTTGAACCGGGGGATCACCCAGGACGCGGTGCGCTGGAACACGGTCAGCCGCTGTGTGCGGTCGACGATCTGCGGGACGAACTGCACCGCCGACGCGCCGGTCCCGACCACCGCGACCCGCTCGCCGGTCAGGTCGTGATCGTGGTTCCACGATGCCGAGTGGAACACCGTGCCCCGGAACGAGTCCAGGCCCTCGATGTCCGGCAGGTTCGGTGCCGAGAGCGCACCTGTCGCAGCGATCAGGACCTCGGCGGTGACCTCACCGCGGCTGGTCCGTATCCGCCACAACGCGGCCGCCTGGTCCCAGTGCGCTTCCAGGAGTTCACAGTCGAACACCGTGCGTGCCCGGACGCCACTGCGGGTGGCCACGTCCTTGAGATAGTCGAAGATCTCCGGCTGTTCGGCGAAGGTGTGACTCCACTTCGGGCTGGGCGCGAAAGACAACGAGTACAGCGTCGTCGGCACATCGCAGGCGCAGCCGGGGTAGGTGTTCTCCCGCCAGGTGCCGCCGACCTCGCCGGCGCGCTCGACGACGACCACGTCCGCGGCCCGGCCGCCGCGGACCAGGTCGGCCGCCGCGGCGAGTCCGCCGAACCCGGTTCCGACGACGAGAACGCGGGTGTGCGAGGGAAGTTCGGTCAATGCGGTCGTGGTGCTCATCGCCCGGTCACCATCGCCTCCCACGCCGGCAACAGGCGCGCCCGGCGCTCGGACTCCTCGGCCGGGGTCCGGAACAACGCGGACACCGCGAAGCCACGGGCCAATTCGATGCTCAGCTCGATCCCGTCGGGTCCGAATCGTTCGCCCATCACCTCGGTGGCCCCGCCGGTCAGCGCGTCGCTGACGACCCGCTCGAGCGGCACCATCGCCTCGAACAGTTCGCGATCGGTGCGCGCGGCGACCCACAGTTCGAGAGCCGCGTAGAACAGCGGACCCGAGAACGCGTCGACGAGCACTTCGAGTCCGCGTTCCGGCGCGGGTCGGGTGGCGAGGATCTCGGCGAGCCGCTTCTCCACCAGGTACTCCACCGCGGCGACCACGAGGGAGACCTTGGTCGGGAACTGGTGTAGCTGCGCCCCGCGGGACACCCCGGCCCGCCGGGCGATGCCCTGGGTGCTGGTGCCGGCGTAGCCCAGCTCGACGAGCGACTCGATCGTCGCGTCGAGCAGCCTCTGGCGGGTGTGCGCGCTGCGTTGCGCCTGCGTCCGTGTCGGACGTTCCGTGTCCTGGGTCACACCGGCACGATAGCAACAAACAGTCCGGACTGTCTGTAAATCTTCGAACCGATTCCGGCGCCCCTAGGGGCGGATCAGCACGTCCAGTCCACGCTGGAAGTCCTCGATGCGCCGGGTGAGGGCGTGATGGCCGCCGTTGACGAGCTCGGACACCCGGACGATCCCCGCGGTGTCCGCAACCTGGTTGAGGTTGCGCGACGTCCAGTACCACGCCGCGGTGGTGAACGCGTTCTCCGGCGCCGCCAGCAGCTCGGGGTGCGCGACGAAGTCGATGCCGGTGTACTGGCTCACCTTCTCGTAGTTGTGGCGGCCGGTGATCTGGATGGCACCACGCCCCTTGTACCGCTCACCATCCCCCGGCTGAGTGTTGCCGAGGTCGGCCCGGCCCTCGTAGGCGCGCCCGGAGGCGTACTCCTCGAAGGTGCGGAACCCGTCGGACTCGACGGCGAGCTGCGCGATGAACGCCGCCTGACGGACCGGGTTGTCGATGCCACCGTGCGCCATCGCGTCGTTGAGCGGGAGGATGTACTGCGCGATCTTCTCACCCGAGATGCCGGGCACGATCCGTGCGAACTCATCCGGGGTGACCGCGAGCGGCGGCGGAGGCGGCGGCGCCGGGGCCGGGGCCGGTTCCGCCGGAACGGGTGCGGAGGCCAGCTCGACGGTGGCCTGCTCCTCCGCGGGCGAGGACTTCGTCTGCACCCAGCCCGCGGACGCCGACGCGAGCCACTCACCGGACGCAGGCTCGGCCTCACCCTCGGCCGCCGGCGTCTCCCCCGACGTGGACGCCGACCCGGCAGCGGTCAGCCCCGGGAGCTCCAGGTGCGCGAACAGGTCACCGGACTCGCGGTATCCGACCGTCACGGAGGCGACGGCGTCGGCGTTGGCGACGGGGCCGTCGCCGGTGCCGACCACCGCGGCCGCGGTTGCGATCACCGACGCGGCGGCGAGGGCGGCGCCGAAGTGGCGCGTGCGGACGAAGGACCGCGCATTCGAAACGAACATTGGTCGTGCTCCAGATTCGGCCGAGTGCGGTTTCGGCCTCCGAACGGGCGCGGGTGTCACACAGGGCGGCTTCGGCCCTCGCGAGTCACCATCACGCAGCGAAAAGGTCACGACCAGGTAACGCTGCAGGTGAAAGGATTTTCAATGAATAGTGAGCAGGGTCACATTGACAATGTATAAAAGTCCGGGCTCACATTCGCTGCCGATTCGCAGCTGCACGCCCCGACAAACACGACCGCACTCCGCCACCGCCACACCGGTCGGTATCCGACGCGGATCGGACGAGACCGGCAACCAGATCCAGAGCCGATCACACTGTACTGCAAGGTCATTCGACCGAAGACAGGCACCCCGACGCAACGAGGAGGGGCGGGAGGATCGCCTTCTCCGACCGCCCGCGCCCACGCATTCCGGGTCGGTTGCCCCCACAGACGCACCGCCGAGCGGGCAGGCCGTCGATGCGGGGCTCGTTGACCACTTCGTGATCTACACAACACAACGCCCACGGATGGCCGTGACCTTCGACGAGACGTCGGTCGCGGGCCCGTGACACTTTCCGGGCCCGCGACCGACGGCCGCGGGCCCGGAAAGCTCAGACGATCCCGGCAGACGTCCTACCCCCTGCCGAGGGACACCCAACTCGGGTCCGCCGAACGCGCCCCGACGGTGATCGCGGCCAGTTCGTCGAGCCGCGCGACACGGTCCGCGGGGAGGTCGAGTTCCACCGCCGCGGCGTTCTCCTCGACCCGGGCGGCGAAACGCGTGCCCGGGATCGGCACGACCGGCAGCGCGAACTCGCGGCCCTTGGCGTAGAGCCAGGCCAGCACCACCTGGGCGGGCGTCGCGTCGGACTCGCGGGCCACCTCGCCGATCACCTCGAGCACCTTCGCATTGCCGGCGAGCGCGTCGGCATCGAACCGGGGGAACCGGCGGCGCAGGTCGGACGCGCCGAGGGCGGCCGGGTCGTAGGTCCCGGCGAGGAAGCCACGGCCGACCGGCGAGTAGGGCACGAATCCGACCCCGAGTTCAGCCGCGGTCGGGACGACGTTGCGCTCGACGTCCCTGCTCCACACGCTCCACTCGCTCTGGATCGCGGCGATCGGGTGGACCGCGTGCGCCCGGCGCAGTTCGTCGCCCGTCGCCTCCGACAGACCCAGGTGCCGCACCTTGCCCGCGGCCACCAGCTCCGCCATCGCGCCGACCGTCTCCTCGATCGGAACGTTCGGATCGACCCGATGCAGGTAGTAGAGATCGACGCTGTCGACACCGAGGCGGCTCAGCGACGCGTCCAGGAAGCCCGCGACATGCTCGGGCCGCCCGTCGATCCCCCGCTGTCCGGCGGCGACGTTGCCGACGAGACCGAACTTGGTGGCCAACTGCACCTCGTCGCGCCGGGTGCGCAGCACCTCACCGACGGCCTTCTCGCTCGCACCCTCCCCGTACACGTTGGCGGTGTCGAGGAAGGTGACGCCGATGTCGATCGAGTGGTGAAGTGTGGCGAGGGCCTGCGCCGGGTCCACCGGCCCGTAGACCGGGGCGACCGACATGGCGCCGTAACCCTGGGCGCTGACCTCGAGTCCGTCGGCGAGTGCAATGGTGCGAACAGTCATGGTTCGCATCCTCACCCACCGCGCACCGGAACGCACGGTCTGAAATCAGCGTGATCGCAGCGAACCGCCGCGCGCCGGGTCAGATCCGCCGCAGCGCCAGCACCGGAATGGTGCGGACGCCCCTGGTCCGCTGCTCGTACTCGGCGAATCCCGGGTAGCGCCCGGCCTGCTCGGCGTAGATGCGGTCGCGGTCCGGGCCGGTCACCTCGGTGACGGTCACCCGGTACGTCTCGGTACCGCGCTCGATCTCGGCTTCGCCCGCCGCGGTCACGTTGAAATACCAGGCCGGGTTCTTCGGAGCACCCGCCAAGGTGGCGAAGACGTAGATCGTGTCCGGGTCCTGGTCGTCGGGCAGGTACATCACCGGATTCACCACGTGGCGGCCGCTCTTGCGACCACGGTGATGGAGCAACACCAGCGGCGCGCCCTCGAACTGCCCGCCGACCCGGCCATCGTTGGCCCGGAACTCGGCGATGATCTTCGTGTTCCAGTCGTCGTTGTCACTCATGACGTCCATCGTCGTCCAGCCGGCCCGCATTCGCGAGACACACGGCGGCGGGGCGGCACCGTCGTCCAGGTGCCGCCCCGCCGGGTTCCGCGCGGCTACCGCTCGATGATCGCGGTGACGCCCTGGCCGCCTGCCGCGCAGATGGAGACCAGACCGCGGCCGGATCCCTTCTCCGCCAACATCTTTGCCAGCGAGGCCACGATGCGTCCACCAGTCGCGGCGAACGGATGTCCGGCCGCGAGCGAGGAGCCGTTGACGTTGAGCTTGCTGCGGTCGATCTTGCCGAGCGCGCCGTCGAGACCGAGCCGCTCCTTGCAGTACTCGTCCGACTCCCACGCCTGCAGGGTCGCGAGGACGACCGAGGCGAACGCCTCATGAATCTCGTAGTAGTCGAAGTCCTGCAGCGTCAGACCGTTTCGGGCGAGCAGCCGCGGCACCGCGTAGGTGGGCGCCATCAGCAGTCCGTCGTCGCCGTGCACGTAGTCGACGGCCGCGGTCTCCGAGTCCACCAGGTGCGCGAGCACCGGCAGGTTGCGCTGCGCGGCCCACTCGTCGGTGGACAGCAGCACCGCCGAGGCGCCGTCGGTGAGCGGGGTGGAGTTGCCGGCCGTCATCGTCGCGTCGCCGAGCTTGGTGCCGAACACCGGCTTGAGTGTCGCCAGCTTCTCCACCGTCGACCCGGGGCGCAGGTTGTCGTCGCGGGTCAGGCCGAGGAACGGGGTGACCAGGTCGTCGAAGAAGCCGCGGTCGTACGCGGCGGCCATGTTCTTGTGGCTGGCGGCGGCCAGCTCGTCCTGGTCCTCGCGGCGGACGCCGAACTCCTTGGCGGTGATCGCGGCGTGCTCGCCCATCGACAGCCCGGTCCGCGGCTCGCCGTTGCGGGGGATCTCGATGCCGACCATGGACGGGCGGACGTGTCCGAGCAGCTTGACCCGGTCCGCGGTGGTCCGGGCGCGGTTGACCAAGAGCAGGAACTCGCGCAGTTCGTTGTTCACCCCGATCGGGGCGTCGGAGGTGGTGTCGCTGCCGCCGCCGACACCGGCGTCGATGCGGCCGGCCGCGATCGCGTCGCCGACCGCGATGACCGACTGCAGACCGGTGCCGCACGCCTGTTGCAGGTCGTAGGCGGGAGTGTAGGGGCTCAACGCACTGCCGAGCACGGACTCGCGGATCAGGTTGAAGTCACGGCTGTGCTTGAGCACCGCGCCGCCGACGACCATGCCGAGCCGCTCGCCCTGCAGGTTGAACCGGCTGACCAGGCCGTCCAGCGTGGCGGTGAACATGTCCTGGTTGGACGCCTGCGCGTACGCCTTGTCCGAACGCGCGAACGGGATACGGTTGCCGCCGACGATGGCGACGGGGCGCAGCCCGCGCCCGCCGGTGGACGCGGCGGCCGGCTTCTTGGTGGAACGCGCTCTGGTGGTCACGGTGTCTCCATCTGGACGAGGTCTCGATGTCGAGGCTGTGCCTCGACACCAAACTTACTTCAGAGTAAGTTCATTGTCGACACCGCACCCGGTGCCCGGGTGCACGAAATACCGACCAAGAAGGTGGACCGTGGCAGCCAGCAAGGGCGCTCCCGACCTCTACTCCCAGTTCCTCAACTCCGCGCCGGGCGCGTTCATCGCCAAGCAGGCCGGGCTGCCGCAGCCGGAGCACCTGCGCCGCTACAAGGCGGGCGAGCCCGCCCTGGCGGGCCCGATCCTCATCGGCGGCCACGGCCGCCTCGTCGAGCCACTGCGCGAACTGCTCTCCGACTACCCCGCCTCGCAGCCGCACGACGACCGCCACGGCGCCCTCGTCTTCGACGCCACCGGCATCTCCCAGGTCACCGACCTGGTGCAGCTGTTCGAGTTCTACCAGCCGGTGATCCGCAATCTCGCGCCGTGCGCCCGCGTCGTCGTCCTCGGCACCACCCCCGAAGAGACCGGCGGCGTCGACGAGCACATCGCCCAGCGTGCACTCGAGGGCTTCACCCGCAGCATCGGCAAGGAGATCAAGCGCGGCGCCACCGCCCAGCTCGTGTACGTCTCCCCGAAGGCGTCCGCCGGACTGTCCGGGGTCGAGTCCACCCTGCGCTTCCTGCTCTCGGCCAAGTCCGCATTCGTCTCCGGCCAGGTCATCCGGATCGGCGGCGCCGACGCGACGGCGCCGCAGTCCTGGGAGAAGCCCCTCGACGGCAAGGTCGCCGTCGTCACCGGCGCCGCCCGCGGCATCGGCGCGACCATCGCCGAGGTGCTGTCCCGCGACGGCGCGCACGTGGTGTGCGCGGACATCCCCGCCGCAGGCGAGGCGCTGTCCGAGACCGCGAACAAGGTCGGCGGCACGTCCCTGGCACTCGACGTCACCGCCGAGGACGCCGCCGACAAGCTCGCCACCCACCTGCTCGAGCGGCACGGCGGCGCGGACATCATCGTCCACAACGCAGGCATCACCCGGGACAAGACCCTCGCCAACATGGACGAGGCCCGCTGGAACATGGTGATCGGCGTGAACCTGCTTGCGCCGCAGAAGATCACCGACCACCTCGTCGCGAAGGGCGCACTCAAGGAGGGAGGCCGCGTGATCGACGTGTCCTCCATCGCCGGCATCGCGGGCAATCGCGGCCAGACCAACTACGGCACCTCCAAGGCCGGTGTCATCGGCCTGGTGCAGGCCACCGCGCCGGTGCTGGCGGAGAAGAACATCACCATCAACGCCGTCGCGCCCGGCTTCATCGAGACGGCGATGACCGCGGCGATCCCGTTCGCGACCCGTGAGGCCGGCCGCCGGATGTCCTCGCTGCTGCAGGGCGGGCAGACCGTCGACGTGGCCGAGACGGTCGCGTACTTCGCCAGCCCCGCGTCGAACGCCGTCACCGGTCAGATCGTCCGGGTCTGCGGCCAGTCCCTGCTGGGGGCGTGATGACCGGTCGCACAGTCGAACTCACACACCAGCCGGGCGCCCTCGACAACTACGTGCGCGCCGCTGTGAGCGCGCTACCGTTCGCGAAGCCGTCCGGGCGCCGGAGCCTGCCGAAACAGACGCTGGCACTGTCCGGCCTGCGAGTCGACCATGACAACCTGGCCGCGTACGCGAAGGTGTGCGGGCTGCGGTTCGGCGACACGCTGCCGATCACGTATCCGTTCACCCTCGTGTTCCCGACCGTGATGCGTCTGCTCACCTCACGCGAGTTCCCTTTCCCGGCAATCGGTTCCGTGCACATCGACAACGTGATCGAGCAGCTGCGGCCGATCTCGGTGAGCGAGCCGCTCGACATCGCGGTGCACGCCGAGAACCTGCGCCCGCATGCGAAGGGAACCCAGGTCGACCTCGTCAGCGAGGTCTCGGTGGGGCGTGAACTGGTGTGGCGCCAGGTCAGCACCTTCCTGAAGATGCACGCCACCGACGCACCCAAGGAACCGAAGACCGAGCACGAGGACGAGACACCGCCGCGGCCGATGCGCACCCTGCGGGTGGACCAGAAGACCGTCAGCCGCTACGCCGCGGTCTCCGGGGACCGCAACCCCATCCACGTCTCGTCGCTGGGCGCCAAGGCCTTCGGGTTCCCGGGCACCATCGCGCACGGAATGTGGAGCGCCGCCGCGATCCTCGGCGCCGTCGAGGGTCGCATCCCGGATTCCGTGACCTACCGCGTGAAGTTCGGCAAGCCGGTGGTGCTGCCTGCGACGGTGAACGTCTACGCCGAGCAGGTCGCGAGCTCCGCCGAATCTGCCGGCAGCGGATGGGACCTCGCGTTGCGGCACCCGAAGAAGGGCTACCCGCACCTGACTGCCACCCTGCGCTGACGGCGACCCGCCTGGTCAAGGGCACCTTCGTTCGGCCTGACCGCACGAGGGTGCCCTTCAGCCCGAAGGCGGGGGCAACAGCGGCGAGGGCCTATTTCTTCTTGCCGGCCAGGCCGCGCCAGGCGAGGGCCTCGAGCAGGTCCGCGGCCTTCTCGACTGCGATCTCGCCGCCGGCGACGCGGTCCGCGACCGCCTCGCCCGCGCCGACCAGAGCGACGGCCATGATGCCGAAATCGGTGTCGGGCTCGGGCTCCTTGGTGCTCGACTCGAGCAGTTTCGCGGTCAGTTCGATCAGCCGGTCGCGGCTGGTGCGGACCTGCGTCGCGAACGTCTGCTCCCCCATCGACTGGCGGTACAGCACCATCCAGGACGACCGGTGCTCGCCGACGAACCCGAGGAACCCGACCAGCGCGGCCCGCAGCTGCTCGCGGGGCGTCAGATTGGGGTCGGCGGCGGGCGTGATGGCCTCGACGAACCGCTGCCCCTCACGGGCGATGCAGGCGGAGAACAGTTCGTCCTTCGAGCCGTAGTACAGGTACAGCATCGGCTTGGAGATCTCGGCGGCCGCGGCGATCGCGTCCATCGAGGTGTCGTGGTAGCCCTTGGCGGAGAACACCTCGACGGCGGCGTCGAGCATCTGCTGCTCGCGCACCGCGCGCGGGAGCCGTTTGGTTCCGCCGGCCATCGTTCCTCCAGAGTCTGCGGCGCCGACCGTGGTCGGTCCCCAGGGGTCGATCTTACTCTAGAGTAAGAATGGGTGGGTCACCTGCCATTCTGCCCCGACACGCGGCGAGGGAAGTGCACCGCCCCACCGTCAGCAGTGCACGACACCCTTCGCAGTCGCCACCCGCAGCACCGACGCATCGACCTGCGCCTGCGGCAGCCGGCCCGCCGCGACCTCGCTCTCGAGATGGTCGAGAACCTCCGGCACCTCGGCCGTCGTCAACCACAGGGCGACGTCCGCGCCCGCCTCCAGAGCCGCCGCGACGGCCTGCGGCACACTGAGCCGGTCGGTGATCGCCTTCATCCCGGACAGGTCGTCGGTGAAGATCGGCCCGTCGAAAGCCGGTGCGCCGTACCCGGTGCCGGTCCGCAGCAGCGACATCGCCGCCGGACTGATGCTCGCAGGCACCCCCGGCGCGGTCAGACCGGGCACGTCCAGGTGCCCGACCATCACCCCGACCCCGGTGGTGACGAGCGTGCGGTACGGCACCAGGTCGTGGGTCTGCAACTCCGCCAGGGGCGGGGTGGTGACCGCGCCGGTGTGCGAATCCCCCGACGCCGACCCGTGGCCCGGGAAGTGCTTGATCACCGGCAGCACCCCGGCGTCGCGCAGGCCGCGGGCGTACTCCCCGGCGTACTGCGTCACCACGTCCGGATCGTCGGAGAACGACCGGTCCCCGATCACCGAGTTCGCGGGCTGGTCGCTCACGTCGACGACCGGGGCGAAATCGACGGTGATCCCGAGGCCGTGCAGGCCGCGGCCCCGTTCCAGCGCCATCTCGTAGGTCTGTTCGGGTGTCATCGTCTGTGCGACCGTCCGGGGTGCGGGGTCCTCGCCGAGCAGGTCCGCGACCCGCGACACCCGGCCACCCTCCTCGTCGATGCTCACCATCACCGGCACCTTCGCGACCGCCTGCACCTGCGGCACCTGACGGTTCGCCAGCATCGTCTCGTCGGTCCAGCTTCCGACGAAGACGCCACCGACCTGCTCGTCCCGCACGACCGCGACGGCGTCGGCGGTCCCCGCCACCCCGACGTTGAGCAGCTGCGCGAGCCGCTGCCGCGGCGTCAGCCCGGCCAGGAAGTCGGCGCCGCAGGGCGCGCCCGCGAGCGGCGCGGCGGCGGCGCTGCTCTGCGGGGCCGAGGTCGTGGTGAGGTCGGTCGTCTCCGCCGACTCCGCCGCCGGGGTCGTCGCCGTCGTCTCGGTTCCCGAGTCGCCGCAGCCCGCCACCAGCCCGAGGCCGAGCAGCAGCGGAAGAACACGGAACGAGCAGATGCGGGTCATGACAGCGAGCCTAGGGCGTGTCTCCTGATCCCTCTCGGATGCATCTGGCGAAGCAATCGTCGTCCCGTAAGGCGGAGGAGAAGCCGATACCGCTGTTGTATCGGCGCCGACGACAACGCAACGGGGCGGCGATTGGGCGCCAGAGGCGCCGAAACGGGGATTGGGAGACATGCCCTGGGACCTGCCGACCGGACGCGTCCCGCGGCGACCGCGCTCGACCCGGCCCGACGGGTAGCCTGACAGCAGGATCGTCCCCCCGACTCCAGGAGGTCTCGATGCCCGCGGACCTGATACTCATCGCATACGACGGAACCGACAATTCCAAGCGCGCAATCGAATACGCCGGCCGTTTCCTCAGCGCCGACCGCGCGATCGTGATCACCGCGTGGGAACCGATGGTGCGCCAGGCCGCCCGGATGTCCGGGCTGTCGGGGGTCATGCAGCCCGAGTGGGTTCCCGACGAGGACACCGAGGACATCGCCCTCACCGACGCCAAGACCGTCAACAGCGAGGGCCTCGACCTGGCGCGCAGTGCGGGCCTGAACGCGGAGGGCCGCACCATCGAGTGCGTCACCACCGTCTGGACCACGATCGTCGAGGTCGCCGACCAACTCGACGCCGACATCATCGTCACCGGCACCCGCGGAACCACGGGGCTGAAATCGCTGCTGCAGTCCTCCGTCGCCGACCACGTGCTGCGGCACAGCCACCGGCCGGTGCTGATCGTCCCGCCCGGCAAATAACCTCGCACCCGAGTGAACGGATTCCTCCTCTCCCGCGCCGACCGGACCCTGCGCACCGCGGGAGGCCGGGCGCGCTTCGACACCGTCGACGCCGCCGTGGAGGCGCTGGCCGCGGGCGACGTCCCGCTCGTGGTGGGGGCGCTTCCGTTCGATCCGGCCGGCCCGGCCGCGCTGACCGCCCCCGAGACCGCCCGGTTCGACGCCGGTCCGTGGCGTCCCGACGCGGTGCCCGCGCCGCCCCGCGCACGGATCACCGCCACGATTCCCGCACCCGACGAACACCGGAAGCGGGTTGCCGCGCTGGTGTCCCGGCTGCGGGCCGGTGAGCTGGACAAGGTGGTCGCGGCCCGCTCGGTGGTGGTCGAGACCGACACCGAGATGCGTCCGTGGCCGCTGCTGGCGCGGCTGGTCGCCCGCGACCCCGGCGGCAACGGCTTCGGCGTCGACCTGTCTGCCGCGGGGGGCGAGTACATCGGCCGGTCACTGGTCGGGGCCAGCCCGGAACTGCTGCTCGAACGCGTCGGCCGCGAGATCCGCTGCTTTCCGCTCGCGGGCACCGCGACCCGCCACTCCGACCCCGACGTCGACAGGGCGGAGGGTGACCGTCTGCTCTCGTCGGCGAAGAACCTCGCCGAGCACGCGTTCGTCACCGACCGCATCCGCGCGGTCCTCGCACCGCTGTGCACCGAGCTGACCGTGCCGCGGCCGCAACTGATCGGCACCGGCCAGGTGTGGCACCTGGGCACCCCCATCCGCGGCCTGCTCCGTGACCCCGTTCCCACCGCGCTGGAACTGGCCCGCCTGCTCCACCCCACCCCGGCCGTGTGCGGCACCCCGCTGCAAGCCGCACTGGACGTGATCCGCGAGGTGGAGGAGCCGCGCGGCTTCTACGGCGGCGCCGCGGGCTGGTGCGACGCCGACGGCGACGGGGTGTGGGTGGTCGCGATCCGCTGCGCCGAACTCGACGCCGACGGACGCCGGTTGCGGGCCTGGGCCGGCGGCGGAATCGTCGCCGCGTCCGATCCCGTGGGCGAACTGGCCGAGACCACCGCCAAGCTCGGCACCCTGCTGTCGGCGCTCGACATCACGATCTGAATTCGCCTGCCGCCCCGAAACGGACCGGGCGGGTGATACCTTGGCGCGAACGTTTCCGTCAGGCAGCAGCAATTGGGAGATCCGAGATGAAGTTCCTTGTCCCCGGTGTGGCAAGTGCAGTGATCGGCGCGGTCCTCGGACTGGCCACCGTCTTCGGCGTCACCGCAGCCGCCTCGGACAACACCCGCCCGGACATCGACCGGACCGGGAACGCGAACTCGTCGCTGCTGAACCAGGTGGAGTACGGCAGCCGTTAACAGCACCACTAAGGGCGAGTGGCAGGGTCACTCGCCGATCTCCATCCCCCACGACGCGATCACCGAGACGCCGACCACCGCACCGCTGACCCGGCGGTGGCTGGTCGGCGCCTCGGTCGTCGCGTTTCTGCTCGCATTCGCTCAGGCGCCGGGCCGACTGGTCGCCGACACCAAGTACGACCTGACGCAGAACCCGCTCGGCTTCCTCGAGCGGGCGTCGCACCAGTGGTCGTCGCTCGCACCCCTCGGGCAGGTGCAGAACCAGGCCTACGGCTACTTCTTCCCGCACGGCGCCTTTTTCGGCGTCGGACACGTCCTGCACGTCCCGCCGTGGATCACCCAGCGGATCTGGTGGGCACTGCTGCTCATCGCCGGATTCTGGGGCATCATCCGGCTCGCCGAAGCGCTCGGTGTCGGCTCCCGCAGCTCCCGCATCATCGCGGCGATCGCCTTCGTGCTCTCACCGCGCGTCCTGACCACCCTCGGCTCGATCTCCTCCGAGACGCTGCCGATGATGCTCGCCCCGTGGGTGCTGCTGCCGGTGGTCCTGGCCCTGCAGGCGCCTTCGGCGCTCGTGCGTGGTTCGGGGGTCTCTCGACCCGCAAACCACGCACGAGCAGCGCAGCTGCCTCGGCTGGCGGCGCAGTCGGCGGTCGCGGTCGCGCTGATGGGCGCGGTGAACGCCGTCGCAACCGCGGCGGCGTGCCTTGTGACCGCCCTGTGGTGGATCGCGCACCGGCCGAACCGGCGCTGGTGGGTGTTCACCGCGTGGTGGCTTCCGCTGTGCGTGGTTGCCACGGTGTGGTGGATCGTGCCGCTGCTGCTGCTCGGCAAGGTCAGTCCACCGTTCCTCGACTACATCGAGTCGTCCGGGGTGACGACGCAGTGGACCAGCCTGACCGAGGTGCTGCGCGGCACCGACAGCTGGACCCCGTTCGTCTCCCCCGAACGGATCGCAGGCGCCGTGCTCGTCACGCAGCCCGCCGCCGTCGTGGCGACCGGCGCGCTCGCCGCCGCCGGGATGGCCGGCCTGGCGATGCGGTCGATGCCCGCGAAGGGCCGGCTGACGCTGATCCTGTTCGTCGGTCTCGCCGGGCTCGGCGCCGGCTACGTCGGAGAACTCGGATCACCGATCGCCGACACCGTCCGCACCTTCCTGGACTCCGGCGGCGCGCCGCTGCGCAACGTGCACAAGCTCGAACCGCTCGTCCGGCTGCCGCTCGTGCTCGGGCTCGCACACCTGCTGGCGAAGGTGCCCCTCCCCGGATCGGTGCCGACGCGACGCTGGCGCAGCGCGTTCGCCCACCCCGAACGCGAACCGATGGTGGCGGTGACCAGCCTGATCCTGGTCGCGCTCACGCTCGCGACGTCGCTCGCGTGGACCGGCAAGCTCGCTCCCCGCGGCGCCTACGACGAGGTCCCCGCCTACTGGCACGAGGCCGCCGACTGGCTCGGCGACCACGCCGCCGGCGCCTCACCCGACGGGTCGGACGCCGCCCGCGCGCTGGTGGTGCCGGGGGCGCCGTTCGCCGCGCAGGTGTGGGGCCTGACCCGGGACGAGCCCCTGCAGGCCCTCGCGTCGACCCCGTGGGCGTCCCGCGACGCGGTGCCGCTGGTGCCGCCCGGCGCGATCCGCGCCCTCGACTCCGTCCAGCGCCTGATCGCCGACGGCAGCCCGTCCGCCGGGCTCGCGCAGACCCTGCTCGGGCAGGGCATCCGGTTCGTCGTGGTCCGCAACGACCTCGACCCCGAGTCGTCCCGGTCCACCCGGCCCCTGCTTGTGCATCGGGCGATCGAGGGCTCCCCCGGCCTGACCCGCGTCGCGACGTTCGGGGAGGACGTCGGCCCGGGCGAGGTGGAGGGCATCGTCGCCGACGGCGACCTGCGGCCCCGCTACCCGGCGATCGAGATCTTCCGGGTCGACGCCCCGGAGTCGGGCCCCGCCGCACCGCCCGCGGGCCCGTACACCGTCGACCTGGCCGATGTCCCGTTCGTGCAGGGCGGCCCCGAATCGCTCCAACGGCTGGCGGCCCGGCGCGCGCAGGACGGAGACGGGGTGCCCGCCGGTCCGGTGCTGCTTGCCGCGGACGCCGCCCGCGCCGGACTGCCGATGGACACCGTCACCGTCACCGACACCCCCACCGACCGGGAGACCGACTTCGGGCAGGTCGACAACCACAGCTCCGCGCTGCGCGACCCTGACGACGCGCGCCGGACCCACAACCTGGTCGCTGACTACCCCGTCGACGGAGCGGAGCTGGTCACCGGCCGGTGGGAGGGTGCCCGGATCACCGTGTCGAGTTCGGCGGCCGACGCCACCCAGCTCGGCGGGACGGCACCGGGCAGCGGACCGGCCGCGGTCGTGGACGGCGACCAGGCCACCGGCTGGTTCAGCAACGGCCTGGAAAGCGCTCTGGGGCAATGGCTTCGAATCGACTTCGACGAGCCGGTCACGAGCGCGCTGCTGCACCTGCGGACCAGCGCGGCCGCTCTCGGTGTGCCCGTCAAGCAGCTCGAGGTCACCACCGCCAACGGCAGCACCGCCGTCCGGGTTTCCGAACCCGGGGAGCCACTCAAGGTGTCGCTGCCGCCGGGCCGTACCGACTGGGTGAAGATCACCGCCACCCACACCGAGGACGGTTCCGTCGGAACGCAGTTCGGAATCAGCGAGCTGTCCGTCGACGACTTCACCGACCGCGACGATCCGGTGACGGTGCCGATCCGGCACCACACCGTCCTGCCGCCGACCCCCGCCGGCGCGACCGTCCTCGGCTGGGACCTCGGCCAGGAACTGCCCGGCCGCACCGCCTGCGTCGAGGCGGAGGACCAGGTGCGCTGCCACCCCGGACTCGCCCTGCAGCCGGAGGAGCCCGGCGTCTTCGAACGCACCCTGTCGGTGCCGCAGGACACCGCGGTGGCACCGCGCCTGCTGGTCCGCTCGCGCCAGGGCCCCGAACTCGAGGCGATCCTCGCCGACCCGGCCCGGCCGCGGGCGAGCGGCGACGCAGCCGTGTCGGACGTGCGCAGTTCCCCGGCCGCAGCCGTCGACGGCGACAGGCGGACCAGCTGGACCGCCTCCCGCGACAGCATCGACGGCAAGGGCCCGAAGCCGACGATCACACTGACCCTGCCGGCACCCGTGGAGGTCTCCGGGCTGGAACTGACCCCGAGTACCGGGGCACTTCCCGCCCGCGCCACCCGCGTCGCCGTCGACCTCGGCGCCGGCCCACAGGTGCGGGACCTGACCGACGGCGACCGGATCGCACTGAACCCGAGGGTCACCGACCGCATCGTGGTCAGCATCGTCGACTGGGACGACGTGCTGGACCAGACCGCGCTCGGCTTCGCGCAGCCGGCGCCGCCCGGGTTCGCCGAGATCGGCGTGCTCGGCACCGACGCCGAGGGCGCGACCGTCACCGTCGCGGGCACCGGAATCTCGGACGTCCCGGCCGGTGACCGCACCGTCACGGTCGGGTGCGCGGACGGCCCGGTCGTCTCGTTCGCCGGGTCCGTGGTCCACACCACCGTCACCGCGACCGCTCTGCAGTTGCGTTCCGGCGCACCCGTTCCCGCGACCGTGTGCGCGGTCGACGGACCGTTCGGGCCGGCCGATGGCACCGCCCCGGTTCCGCTGCCCGCGGGATCACCGTCGGTGGTGGTGGCGCCCGGACCCGCGTTCACCGTCGACGGACTCCGCCTCGACGCCGCCGCGCCGACATCCACCCCGCAGCGCCTGGACCCCGTGTCGACCACCGCCTGGACGGCGAACCAACGCGAACTGACCGTCACGGCCGGTGCCGAGGACCGGCTCCTGGTGAACCCGGAGTCGCAGAACATCGGCTGGGTCGCCACCGCCCCGGACGGCACCGAACTGGCCCCGGTCGTGGTGGACGGCTGGCAGCAGGGCTGGATCGTGCCGGCCGGCACCGACGGCACCGTCACCCTCGAGTTCCCCACCGACCGCTGGTACCGGCTCGGCATCTTCGCCGGACTGCTCGCGCTGATCCCGCTGTTCGTGTTCGCGCTGTGGCCCCGGCGCCGGCCGGGACGCGATCCCGGGCCTGCGCCGCGCACCTGGCACAGCACCGCTGCCGGGGCCGCGGGCGTGCTGGCCACCGCGACGGTGGTGGCCGGCTGGCCCGGCGCCCTGGTCGCGGTCGCGGTCCTCGCCGCGGTCGCGGGCATCGGCCGGGCGCGCGGACCCGTGACCGCGGCCCGCGTCCTGGTCGGCGCCGCGGGGATCGGCACCGCGGTCGGCGCCGCGCTGCTCTCGACCGGGCCGTGGCGGTTCCCCGGCGGCTACGTCGGGCACTCGTGGCTGGTTCAGCTGACGGCGCTGGTCGCGGTCGTCGCGGTCGGATGGTCCGCGGTGCCGCTGTCAGCGACCGCCGCACGCCGCCTGGCCTCCCGCCGGGCCAGGGCGCGGCGCGCGGGCTCCTCGACCAGCGCGTAACTCGCGGACGCCACCGCCAGGCTCAGCACCACCGTCACCACGAGCACGAAGACGAAGTGCCCGTCGAACGGCAGGATGCCGAACACCGGGAACACGATGGACAGCACCAGCAGGTGCCAGATGAACACGCCGTACGACCAGCGCCCGGCCGCCAGCGCGGCCGGGCCCGCGAGCAGCCGGTGCCGGATTCCGTCGCCGAGCACCAGCGGGGCGAGCAGCGCGAACGCCAGCACCGCACCGAGCGCGATCTTCACCGCGTACTGCCACGGCGCCGCGCGGACGAGGCCCTCCGGGCCGGCGAGGTCGGTGCAGGAGAGCCCGAACGCGACCACCGCGACCGCGGCCATCACCCCGCGGCGGCGGGCGAACCGGTGCACCGGGCCGTCCGAAAGCATGACGAGTTCGGCGAGCAGCATCCCGGCGCCGAACCACGGCAGGTAACCGGGCAGCCAGTTGTCGGAGTGGATGCCGTCGGGGGTGGGGATCGGCAGGAATCCCCAGCCCAGGCTCACCGCCATTGCCGTGAGCAGCACGGGGATCCGCCACCGCGCCGCCGCGCCGCGCAACCGGACCAGAGCAAACGCCAGCAGCGGCAGCACCAGATAGAACGCCACCTCCACCGACAGGCTCCACATCTGGGTCAAGCCATCGGTCAGTGTCAGCGGCACGAACACCTGCACCAGGCCCAGGTTCGCCGCCCACACCTTCCACCCGCCGCCCGCGGCAGGCAGGAAGATCAGTACCACCACGACGACGACCCAATAGGCGGGCAGGATGCGGACCGCGCGGTGCAGGAAGTACCGGCCGGTTCGGGGACGGGCGCCGAGGCCCCGCGCGGCCGCGGCATGCGGACGCCACAACAGGAACCCGGACAGAGCGAAGAACACCGCCACGGCCAGGTCGAATCGCCCCCACACCCGTCCGAGTACCGGTGTCGACACCGCCCCGGTCTGAAAAGCGACGTGGGTGAGCAGCACCCCGAGCGCGGCCAGTCCGCGCATGCCCTCGAGCGCGGGGACGAATCCGCGCGCCGCCAGGTGCGGGGCGGTCGACGGGGTGGCTGTGGGAGCTGCGGTGATATCCATTTCGCGTCCAGTGTGCCCGGCGTGGGACAGATCGGACGTACCGACGAGTTTCGTACCGCGTGCAATATCTGGCGTGCCAGCGCAATCGAGCGCTCGACACTGTTACTGTCTGGGCTCACTGGGTGTCGTTTTGCGACACTCTGCGATCGATGCGGCGCCAGTCACCGCATCACAGGGGCGGCTCATCGGAAGACGGGCTCATCAGGAGACGAAGGAGATTCACGGATGGCGGAACGCTCAGGGCCGAGCAGAACACTCGCCTGCATTCTGGTGGGGCTCGGCGCATTCCTACTGGCAGCCGCTCTGCTGATCCCGACGTACACCGTCGGCAAGCTCAAGAAGACCCCGCTCGACCTCGAGGTCACGACGATCGCCGAGGGCAAGGGTGAGGTCCTCGACTCCAAGTCGCTGACCGCGGGCAAGGCCGTCGTCAACACCGACGTGCCGCTCGTCGCGCAGCGCTACGTCACCGTCGTCGACCCGTCCGACGCCGACCGCATCACCGTCCAGGCCGGTCAGACGCTGCGCCGCACCGACAAGCAGGGCGACACCGGCCTGCTGACCGCGACCATCGACCGCGTCACCCTGGACCGCGTGAGCTCGATGCCGATCCAGGACCCGATCGGCACCATCCAGACCGACGCCAACAAGCCGGCCGAGGAGGTCGAGCACACCGGCCTGCAGTACAAGTGGCCGTTCGACGCCGAGCAGAAGGCGTACCCGTACTTCGACATCAACGCCCGCGAGTCCAAGGACATCGACTTCGTCGAGGAGACGGAGATCAACGGGATGAAGGTGTACCACTACAACCAGAAGGTCGGCCCGGTCGACCTGTCGAAGGTCGTCGCCTCGCCGACCAACAAGCTCTCGCTGCCCGCGGCCACCTGGGGCGTGGAGGGCGGCGACGCCCCCGTCACGATGACCCGCTTCTACGAGAACGAGCGCGACGTGTGGGTCGACCCGGTCACCGGCGTCGTCGTCAAGGGCCAGGAGCAGCTGTACCAGTACTACGCGCGCACCGCGGACAAGCCCGAGGTGACCGTGCTCAAGGCGACGCTGCCGTTCAACGAGGACACCATCGAGTACCAGATCGGGCAGGCCAAGGACGGCCAGGACAAGCTGGCGGTCTTCGGTCGCACCGTGCCGATCATCGCCGGCATCCTCGGCCTGATCTCGCTGATCGCCGGCATCTTCCTCGGCACCCGCGGTGGCCGCGGCGGCGCGAAGCCGGCCGTCGCCGGTGGCGCCCCGGTCGCCCCGGAGGGTGGCACCGCGCCGGACACCCACTCGGGCAACTACAACGAGCCCGACACCGAGCTGATCCCGCGCCACGACTACACCTCCGACGAGACCGTCGAGATCCCGCAGGTCAAGCCCGACCAGGATCCGCCGACCACCCGTCTGTAGACAGATGCAGCGAAGGGCCCGCACTCACCGAGTGCGGGCCCTTCGCGTTGCACCACCCCCGGTGTGACCGAATGGGCCATTCGGTCACTCAGACCGTCCAGGTGACCCATTCGGTCGGTCCCGGCGGGCGTAGGTTGAGGCCGGGGGCTGTATGGCTGTCACCGACCGGCACTGCGAGTTCCGCTTCTACGAGGAGCTGAACGACTTCCTCGCGCCGAGTCTGCGCAGGCGGACCTTCCGGCACGACTTCACCGGCACCCCCTCGGTGAAGGACCGCATCGAGGCGTTCGGGGTGCCGCACACCGAGGTGGACCTGATCCTCGTCGACGGTGCACCCGTCGGATTCGACCGGCTGCTGCGCGGCGGCGAACGGGTCGCGGTGTACCCGGTGTTCGAACGCTTCGACCTGTCGGGAACGACCCGGCTGCGGCCGCGACCACTGCGGCAACCCCGGTTCGTTGCCGACGTGCACCTGGGCAGGCTGGCGTCGTACCTGCGCCTGCTCGGCTTCGACTGCCGGTACCGCAACGACGCCGACGACGCCGACCTGGTCGCGGTGTCCGTCTCCGAGTCACGCACCCTGCTGACCCGCGACGTCGGGCTGCTGCGCCGGTCCGCGGTGACGCGGGGCGCGTTCGTGCACGCCACCGAGCCGCGCCTCCAGCTGCGGGAGGTGCTCGACCGGTTCGACCTGCACGGGCAGATCCGGGCGTTGACGAGGTGCGCGCGCTGCAACGGTGTGCTCGACCCGGTCGCGCGGGGTCGGGTGCGGGACCGGGTGCCCGGCAGCGTCGCCCGCGAACAGACCCGGTTCAGCCGGTGCCGCGACTGCGGTCGGGTGTACTGGCCCGGCGGGCACGTCACCCGGCTGCGGCGACGGCTCGCGGAGGTCGGGGTGCGGCTGTGAGCCCCCCGGGACTTACCCGATGACCCGTTCGTTCAGTCGGAGCGATCCGATGGGACATTCGGGAACCCCGGGGAGGGCGGTTCGGCGCCGCGCAGTACCAGCAGGCTCGCGGCGGCCGCGGTGACGGCGGCGACGGTGGCCGCGACGGCAATCAGCTGCGACATGCTCGTCACCGCCGTGAGGACCACCGCCACCTCGACCGCCAGACCCAACCAGGCGACGCCCGCCAGCCACGTGCGTTCCCGCGCGATCGCCGACAGCAGCGCACCCTGCAGGACCGCCAGGCAGGCACCGGAGAGCGCGAACGCCCACAGCAGTCCCCGCACCGGAGCGTACGACTCCCCGAGCAGCGCGGGGACGAGCGGCGCGACGACCGCGGCCGCGACGACCGTGACGGCGCCGACCGCGACCAGCACGCCGAGCGCCGAGCGCACCGCCTGCGCCGAGTGCTCCGGGTTGGCCATCCGCGGGTACAGCACCACCCCGACCGCGGCGGGCAGCCAGAACGCGACCTTGGTGGCGACCGCGCCGAGTGCGTACTGCCCGGCCTGGTGCTCGTCGAGCACGATCCGCGCGAGCAGCACGTCCACCGACGAGAGCACGATCAACGCGAGCTGCACCTGCGAGGCCCGCAGCACGGCGGCGAGGGCGACCGCGGTCCGTGGGGTCGCGCGCGGCGGACCGTCTCCGGTGAGCAGCCGCGCGGCGACCGCGACCGCGCCGGTCCCGACCGCGGATGCGGTGAGGGCGGCCCCGGGACCGCCGCCGAGCACCAGCACGGCGACCGCGGGTGCCACCTTCCCGATGCCTGCCGCGGCGAGCACCACCGCCAGCGCCGCGAACCTCCCGACGCCCTGCAGCAGGCCCTGCTCACCGGCCAGGAGCACCAGCATCGGCGCGGTGAGCAGCGCGGCCGCGGTCGCGGCGACCCCGGTGTCCAGGATCGTGGCGATGGGGACGACCAGCAGCGCCGCGAGGACCGCGACGATGGCCGTGGCGCGGGCGGCCAGGCGGCGCAGCGCGGCGTCGTCGCCGCCGAGCACCACCTCCCGCGCGATGACGGTCTGCAGGGCGAGGGCGGGCACCGCAAGGACCAGCTGCGCGGCGGTGAGCGCGGCGAACTCTCCGTACCCGGCCGGGCCGAGCCACCGGGCGGCGAGCAGCGCCAGCAGGTAGGACAGGGCGTTCGCGGTCATCGACCCGGCGGTCACCATCGTCATCCCGGCCACGGCGGAGCCGGCGGCGGGGCGAGGTGTCATCCGCCCATGATGGCACCCGGCCACGCGTGTCCCCCACCGCCGCCCGAATACGCCCGCACGTCCCCTATAACGTGTGGTCCATGATCGAGCGGCCCGTGGGGCTCACCCGGGCCCCCGGGCCCGCACGGCCGGCCCTGTTCCTGGTGCCCGGGTACAGCCTGGCGTTGACGTTGCTGATTCTGGGTCCGCTGCTCGGGCCCGGGTATCTGCTGCTGCGGGACGCGGTGAGCACTCCGCGGTCGTACCTGACCGATTCGGCGTTGGGGCTGTCGGACGCGGCGGCGCGGGCGGTGCCGCAGGACGTGGCGGTCGCGGCGGCGTCGACGGTCGTGGACGGCGGCATCGTGGTCAAGGCGATCCTGCTGCTCGCATTGTGGGCGGCCGGGTGGGGCGCGGCGCGCATGGTGGCGGCCCTCCTGCCCTCCGCCGGAACCGCCGCCCGGCTGGTGGCGTCGACGGTGACGCTGTGGAACCCGTATGTCGCCGAGCGCCTGCTGCAGGGGCACTGGAGTCTGCTGGCCGGGTACGCGGCGCTGCCGTGGATCGTGGTGGCGGCGCAGAGGATTCGCCGCGAGCGCACGCTCCGCTCCCCACTGCTGTGGGCCCCGCTCGCCCTGCCGCTGGCCGCGGCCGGGCTGACCCCGACCGGCGCGGTGCTGGCATCGCTGCTGACGCTGGTGCTGCTCGCGGCACCGGGCGGCCGGGCTCCGCGCATGCCTCGTGTCGGCGTCGGGGCGGCGCTCGCGGTCGCGGCGTCGGCGCCGTGGCTGGTCGCGACGGCCCTGTCGGGTGCGGGCGCGCAGGGGGCGGATGCGGCCGGGGCGGCGGCGTTCGCGGCGCGCGCGGAGCCGGGACTGGCCACACTCGGCAGCCTCGCCGGCCTCGGCGGCATCTGGAACGCGGACGCGGTGCCGGGCAGTCGGACGACACCGTGGGCACTGGTCGGCACGGTCGTGCTGCTCGCGGTGGTCGGCTGCGGGCTGCCCGCGCTGTGGCGCAGGCGCGGCAACCCGGTGCTGGTCGCGCTGGCCGTACTCGCGGGGCTCGCGGTGGCGCTGCCCGCGCTCGCGGCGACCGGCCCCGGCCTGGTGGCCGGCGAGTGGGCAATGGTGCACGTGCCCGGCTACGGGTTGCTGCGCGACGCCCAGAAGTGGGTGGCCCTCGCGGTGCCGTTCTACGCGCTGGCCGCGGCCGCGGGTGTCGCGGCGGGCGCACGCCTGGCACGTCGGGTGTTCGCGCCGGAGCGGACGGGCGGCCGGGAGCGGACCGGGGTCGCCGCCGGGGTCGTGATCGTCGCGGTGCTGCTGTCGCTGCCGGACCTGGCGTGGGGTGTGGGGGGTGCGCTGCGTCCGGTGCACTATCCGACGTCGTGGCAGCAGGTCGCGACACTGCTCGACGGCGAGGACGGCGACGTCGCGGTGCTTCCGGTGGGCACGTTCCGCCGCTTCCCGTACTCCGGGCCTGCGCCGGTCCTGGATCCCGCGCCGCGGATGCTGCCACTCGACGTGCCGCAGACCGGGCGCCTCCTCGTCCTCCCTTCGGAGCCGACGTTCACCGGCGCCGGGTTCACCGAGATCACCGGGGAGGGTGGCCGGGCCGCGGAGGTCGAGCTCGTGCTTCTCGGCAGGGGCACCGCGGCGGACCTGTCCGCGCTCGGTGTCGGCTGGGTGCTCGTCGAGAAGGGCACCCCGGGCCTGCCCGGCGACCAGGAGTTGCTCGCCGGGCTGGATCACGTCTTCGGCGACGAGCACCTGACCCTCTATCGGGTGCCCGGCGACCCGGCGCCGCAATCGGAGCGCGGTGCGACGCGGATCGCGTTGGCCGCCGCCCACCTGGTGTGGGCGGCGCTGCTAGCGGGCGGCGGACTCGGCTGCGTACTCGGCGTCCGGCATCGCCGCCGGGTCCGCACCGATCAGCCCTGACACGTGGCGGCCGGCGGCGGATTCGGCGAGCACCCGGTGCACGCCGGCCGCGGTCTGCGACCACGAGAACTCCCGCGCCCGCGACCGCGCCTTCTCGCCCAGCTCGGTGCGGTGCTCCGCGTCCAGCAGCAGTTCCTCGACGGCGTCCGTCAGCGCCGTCACGTCCTCGGCGTTGTCGGCCGGATCGGCGACGTCGGCCCCGACCACCAGGCCGGTGACCCCGTCCACGATGGAATCGGTCAGGCCGCGGGAGCTTCGGTAGCCGACGGTCGGTACACCGTGCTGCGCCGCCTCGATCACCGCCAGGCCCCAGCCCTCCTTGCGGGACGGCATCACGTGCACCCAGGCCCGGGAGAGCAGTTCGTGCTTGCGGTGCTCGGACACGTGACCGTGGAAGGTCACCGCGTCCGCGATGCCGAGGTCGGCCGCGCAGGCCCGCAGGTTCTCCTCCCACCAGCCGCCGCCGATGACGTCCAGGTGCAGCGCGGGGATGCGGTCCCGCAACGTCGCGACCGCGGTGAGCGCGTCCTCGATCTGCTTGTGCGGCACCAGCCGTGACAACACGCAGATGCTCGGGTGCGCCGTGCGGGTGCCCGCGTCCCCGACCGGCGCGGTCGCGGGCACCGGGTCGACGCCGTTGCGGACCACGGCGACGCGGCCGCGATCGACGCCGAGCGCGTCGAGCTCCTCCGCGGACGGCAGCGACACCGTCAGGTACTGGTTGCCGCGGTGCAGCCGCGGCGAGAGCCGGGACTCGACCCACCAGCCGATCCGTCCGACCAGCCGGCCGGCCACGGGCCACTGCTCGCGGTGGCAGTGGTGCACGAGCACGGTGCTCGGGGCGCCGGCCACCAGCCGAGCGAAGAAGGGGATGCCGTTCTGGGTGTCGATGACGGCGTCCGGCGCGAGGCCCCTGAGCGGTCCGAAACCGAACCGGCCGGCGGCGATCGCGGCGAGGGCACGCGGATAGACGGTGAACCGGCCACCACCCCGGCTGATCCGGATACCGTCGACGACTTCCTCGCGCGGGGCGCCCGGATAGGAGGCCGTGCGGAGTGTCACCGAGATGCCGCGCGCGGCCAGACCGGCGCCGACCTGCTCGAGATAGCGTTCGCTGCCGCCGCCCTGGGGATGCCCGGTGTCGCGCCAGCACAACAACAGAACCTCGCGCACGGCACTACTCCTGGACCTCGGGCGTGTCGACCGCGGCGGCGGCCGGTGCACACCTTATCGGCTCAGCCCGGCCTGATGGTGCGGTCCGACCGCACCGTTTCCGGACCGATAGGCTGGCGCCTCGTGACCGCGCTCCCCGTGACCCGCATCTTCGCCCGTCGGGCCACCCTCCGCCGCTCGGTGCACCTGCTGTCGACCTTCAAGTACGAGCAGACCGACCCCGACGTCTTCTACGGCGCCCTGGCCACCGATTCGCTGGAACTGATCGCCGACCTCCACGCGGGAGCGACCGGCCGGACGCTGGACGGGTTGACGGTCCTCGACGTCGGTGGCGGTCCCGGCTACTTCGCCGACGCATTCCGCGGCGCGGGCGCGACCTACGTTCCGGTGGAGCCGGATCCGACGGAGATGCACGCGGCCGGGCTGCCCGCGCACGGCGGCATCCGCGGGTCGGGGATGGCACTGCCGGTCCGGGACGCGTCCGTCGACATCTGCTTCTCGTCGAACGTCGCCGAGCACGTGCCGGAACCGTGGACGATGGCGGACGAGATGCTGCGGGTCACCCGACCCGGTGGGCTGATGGTGCTGTCGTACACGCTGTGGTGGGGCCCGTTCGGTGGGCACGAGACCGGGCCGTGGCACGCGTTCGGCGGCGAGTACGCGGCCCGCCGTTACGCCCGCAAGCACGGCAGGGAGCCGAAGAACCGGTTCGGGGTGTCGCTGTTCGACGTCGGGGCGGCCGACGGGTTGCGCTGGGCGCGTTCGACTCCGGACGGCGAACTGCTCGCCGCGTTCCCCCGCTACCACCCCCGCTGGGCGTGGTGGCTGGTCAAGGTGCCGTGGGTGCGCGAGATCCTGGTGTCGAACCTCGTCGTCGTCCTGCGCAGGCGCTGACGCACTCTATGGTCGCAGGATGACCGCGCTCGCCCTGGACATCGGTGGCACCAAGTTCGCGGCTGCGCGGGTGCAGCCGGACGGAACGCTGGTCGCCGAGCGCCGCGTCGCGACACCGGGGTCCGACGTGTGGGCGGTCGCCGAGAAGCTGCTGACCGAGGTCGCGGGCGGGCACCGCGTGCGACGGATCGGGATCGGCTCGGCCGGCCCGGTCGACGTCGCGGCCGGCACGGTCGGGCCGCTGAACATCCCCGAGTGGCGCGGCGGCTTCGGACTCGTCGACGCCGTCCGCGGACTGTTCCCCGAAGCGGAGGTCACCCTCGCCATCGACGGCGCCTGCTGCACCCTCGCCGAATACCGGTTCGGCGCGGGGCGCGGGACCGGGAACCAGATCGGGATGATCGTCTCGACCGGGGTCGGCGGCGGGGTCCTGATCGGCGGCCGGATCGCGGGCGGGCGGACCGGCAACGCCGGCCACATCGGGCACGCCGTGGTGCCGGGCGCCGAGGACGTCGCGTGTGCCTGCGGCGGATTCGGCTGCCTCGAGGCGGTCGCCTCGGGACCGTCGGCGGTGCGCTGGGCGAACGCCCGCGGCTGGTCGGGGTCGACGGGGCTGGAGCTGTCGCGGGCGGCGGACGCGGGTGACGGGGTGGCGCTCGCGGCACTGCACCGGGCGGGAACCGCGGTCGGGACGGCGATCGCATCGGCGGCGGCCCTGCTGGACCTGGACCTCGCGGTGGTCGGCGGCGGGTTCGGTCAGGCCGGCGCCCCGCTGTGGGAGCCGATGCGGGCGGCCGCGCGGCGACATGCGCGGTTGTCGTTCAGCCGCGGGCTGCGGATCGTCCCGGCGGCGCTCGGCGGACGCGCGACGCTGATCGGCGCGGGCGCGTTGACGCTGGTCGACTGACCTTTCGCAATTTCGTTACAGGTCCAACCGAAATGGGGGCTGAATTCACGTCCGGAACTCTGTAACGTGTTCTAGTGTGCTTCTCACCACACTCTGCCTCGACGGCCGGGCGCACCGCCCTGCCCGCGGGGACGACGGAACGAGGGCACCGTGAGCGCAGCAGAAACCGCGTTTGGCGAAGGTGAGAACTTCTCGGAGGTCGCGCGTCCGAGCGATTCGAGACGCGATCCCGAGCAACTTCGCACCGCACTCCAGTCCTGGCTGACCGGCCGCCTACCCGACGGCGCCGATCCGCGCGTGTGCGAGGTGCACCTCCCCGACGCCAACGGCATGTCGAGCGAGACCATCCTGTTCGACGCCGAGTGGACCGAGGACGGCACGCGCCGCACCCACGATCTGGTCGCCCGCATCGAGCCGGGCGCCACCTCGATGCCGGTGTTCCCGAGCTACGACATGGGCACCCAGTTCGACGTGATGAAGGCGGTCGGTGAACTGTCCGCGGTGCCGGTGCCGGCCACCTACTGGTCCGAACCCGACCCCGCCGCGCTCGGTGCGCCGTTCTTCGTGATGCAGCGCATCGAGGGCGAGGTGCCGCCGGACGTGATGCCCTACAACTTCGGGTCGTGGCTGTCCGAGGCCACCCCCGAGCAGCGACGGGCGCTGCAGGACGCGTCCGTCGAGGTGCTCGCGCAACTGCACGCGATTCCCGACCCGGTTCGGCACTTCGGGTTCCTGCGCCTGCACGACGCGGGATCGAGTGCGGAGGAGTCGTTCCGGGCGCACCTGGCCCGCCAGCGCGGCTACTACGAGTGGGCGACCGCGGGCGGACCCCGGTCGCCGCTGATCGAACGGGCCCTGGGCTGGCTCGAGGCGAACGTGCCCGCCGACCCGTCGCCCGCCGTCCTGTGCTGGGGCGACTCGCGGATCGGCAACATCATGTATCGCGACTTCGCGCCGGTCGCGGTCCTCGACTGGGAGATGGCCGCGCTCGGCCCCCGCGAAATGGACGTCGCGTGGATGGTGTTCCTGCACAGGTTCTTCGAGGATCTCGCCACCCTGGCCGGGCTGCCGGGCCTGCCGGACTTCATGCGCCGCGAGGACGTCACCGCCCGGTACGCGACCCTGACCGGACACACTCCCGAGAACCTCGACTACTACAGCGTCTACGCGGCGCTGCGGCACGCGACGATCATGTTCCGCGTGCAGAGCCGGGCGATCGCGTTCGGCCAGTCCGCCCGACCCGACGACCCGGACGACATGATCCTGCACCGCAAGACGCTCGAAGACATGCTCGACGGCACCTACTGGGCCAGGGTGTCGTGACACCCGCCGCCGGCGAGGAGGCCCGCACCGCTCCCTAGACGCCGCACGACCGACCAGCGTTCCACGAAATCCGCACCAGCAAGGAAGAACTCATGACCGACTACGACAAGCTCTACATCGGCGGCCAGTGGGTGGCGCCGTCCACCGACGAACGCCTCGAGGTGTTCTCCCCCGCCACCGAGGAGCGGGTCGGCAGCGTGCCGGTCGCCGCCCCGGCCGACATCGACGCCGCGATCGCCGCCGCGCGCACCACCCTGGAGTCCGGCGCCTGGCCGCAGACGTCGCCCGCGCAGCGTGCCGAGATCCTCACCAAGGCAGCCAAACTCATCGAGGAGCGCTCCGACGAGCTGTGCTCGCTGATCTCGGCCGAGATGGGTGCGCCGCGGGCCGGGGTCGAACTGATGCAGAAGACCCCGTCGCTGGCCGCGCTGAACGCGTACGCGGGATTCGCGGAGTCGTTCCCGTGGGAGGAGGAGCGCACCGGCGTCTTCGGCACCACCAAGGTCTTCCGTGAGCCGGTCGGCGTCGTCGCCGCGGTCATCGCGTGGAACGTGCCGCTGTTCCTGCTGATCAACAAGCTCGCTCCGGCCGTCCTCGCCGGCTGCACCATGGTGCTCAAGCCCGCACCCGAGACCCCGATGAGCGCGAACCTCGTCGCGGAGATCTTCGCGGAGGCCGGCCTGCCCGAGGGCGTGCTGTCCATCGTTCCCGGCGGCGCGGAGACGGGCGAATACCTGATCTCGCACCCCGACGTCGACAAGGTCACCTTCACCGGCAGCACCGCCGTCGGCCGCAAGATCGGCGCGATCGCCGCGCAGAACCTCAAGCGCTGTTCGCTGGAGCTCGGCGGCAAGTCCGCCGCGATCCTGCTGGAGGACATGGACGTCCCCGCGACCATTCCGATGCTCGTGCTGTCGGGCCTGATGAACTCCGGCCAGGCGTGCGTCGGCCAGACCCGCATCCTGGCGCCGCGCTCGCGCTACGACGAGATCGTCGACGCGATGGTGAACTTCGCCCCGTTCCTGCCGATGGGCATGCCGGACGACCCGGCCGCCCAGCTCGGCCCGATCATCACCGCCAAGCAGCGCGACAAGATCCTCGGCTACATCGAGAAGGGCAAGGCCGAGGGTGCGCGCCTCGTTCTCGGTGGCGGTGTCCCGGCCGGCCTGGAGAAGGGCTACTTCGTCGAGCCGACCATCTTCGCCGACGTCGACAACTCGATGACCATCGCGCGCGAGGAGATCTTCGGCCCCGTCCTGTCGGTGATCCCCTACGACAGCCTCGACGAGGCCATCAAGATCGCCAACGACTCCGACTACGGCCTCGCCGGCTCGGTGTACACCACCGATGTCGAGAAGGGCCTGGAGGTCGCCAAGCAGATCCGTACCGGCACCTACGGAATCAACTGGTACGCCTTCGATCCCGGCGCCCCGTTCGGCGGCTACAAGAACTCCGGCATCGGCCGCGAGAACGGCCCCGAGGGCCTCGACGCCTACTGCGAGCTCAAGTCCGTCCTGATGCCCGCCGGCTACGGCATGTAGTCACGACCTCCACACGCGAACGCGCGCCGCACCGAAAGGTACGGCGCGCGTTCGCGTCTCTGGATCAGCTGCCGCTGCTGCCGCTGCTGCCCTGCGACACGCCGGCCAGGGTGAGGAGGACCGGGATCGCCTCCGGGTTCTCGAGCACCGTGCTGCCGAAGTCGAGAACACCACTGACACTGCCGATGCCGGACGGGACGATCACCGGCTTCATCGCCGTCGCGGCGTCCTTGGTGATCCCGGCGCACGCGCCGACCACGGCGTACACGCCGTCGGGCAGGTTCGAGACCGTCACCGTCACGGACCGATCCAGGATCGTGGTGACCGCCGGCGAGCCCTTGATGACCCCCGAGTTGAGGATCCCGAGGAAGTTGGCCGGGTTGGTGATGTCCGCCAGCATGGCTGAGATCTCGATCGCCCGGCCCGCGTCGACCAGGCCGGCCGCGCACCCGTCGAGCACGCCGGTGTTGGGGTCGGTGAGAGTGAAGGTGACGTCCCCGCCGCTGACCGACGCACTGAGCTCGGGCGCGGTCGCGGTCGCGGCCGACGCCGTCGCAGGCATCGCCAGGGCAAGCGCGGCGGTGGCGGCGGTGATCGCGGCGCCGCCGGCGATCCTCTTCATGGTGGTACTCGGCATCATGGCCCCTTCTCGGTGGTACACACGGAAAGCCGCGGCCACACCGTGTGGCCGCGGCAGCGGTAGAACGTCAGCAGGGTATGCATCCCGTGCCGGAAATAGGCGGAATACGCGGTTGATCGTTAGCAATTCAAGATCAAACTCGTTGCGCGGTGTCGGTCGGACCCGCCGAGTGCATCCGGTCGTATCGTTCGTTCCATGACCGAACGCGACACCGCGGCGGACGCGGACCAGGAGAGCACCCTGACCGTACTGCTCGCCTTCGGGGCGAATCTGGCCATCGCCGTGGCGAAGTCGGTCGCCGCCGCGGTGACCGGATCGGCGTCGATGGTCGCCGAGGCCACCCACTCCTGGGCCGACACCGGCAACGAGGTGCTGCTGCTGATCGCGAACCGGCGGTCCCGGCATGCCGCCGACCGGGCGCACCCGCTCGGCTACGGTCGCGAGGCGTACATCTGGTCGATGTTCGCCGCGCTCGGTCTCTTCGCGCTCGGCTCGGGCGTCTCGATCACGCACGGCGTCCAGGAACTGTTCCACGCGGAGCCGGCCACCGACTTCGGCATCGCCTACGCGGTGCTGGGCATCTCGCTCGTGCTGGAGGCGATCTCGTTCCGGCAGGCGTTCCGGCAGGTGCGTGCCGAGGCGGCGACCGCGGACCGAGACCTGTTCGAGCACGCCCTCAAGACGTCCGATCCCACGGTGCGCGCGGTGTTCGCGGAGGACGCGGCCGCGCTGATCGGACTGGTGATCGCGTTCGGCGGCGTGCTGTTGCACCAGCTGACCGGCTCCCCGGTGCCCGACGCCATCGGTTCGATTCTCGTCGGCATTCTCCTCGGCGTGATCGCGGTGATCCTGATCGACCGCAACCGGCGCTTCCTGGTCGGTGAGGAGGCGTCCCCGCAGCTCCGTGAGGCCGGCCTGCGGGCACTGCTCGACCTGCCCGAGGTGGACCGGGTGACGATGCTGCGAATGGAGTACCTCGGACCGCGGCAGGTGTATCTCGTGGCGGCCGTCGACCTGGTCGGCGACGACGTCGAGCACACCGTCGCGGAGCTTCTCGACCGCTGCGAGAAGGCACTCGAGCGGCATCAGCACATCCGCAAGGCGGTGCTGTCGCTGTCCACCCCCGACGAGCCGGCACTCACGCCCGACAACGCCTGAGAGCCCCCGATCCCGAAATGGCCCACCCGTTCGGTCGGACCGAACGGGTGGGCCATTCAGGAAGTCGCCGGGACGGGGATCAGATGTACATCGCGGGATCGATGTACATGTTCGGGTCGACCAGCTGCTCGTGCTGGCGTCCGCTGCGGTGCCGGACCGTCGCGGGAATCCCCGTCGCGATCGAGTCGGCCGGGACATCGCGGGTGACAACGGCATTCGCCCCGATCGCGCTGTCGTCCCCGATCACCACCGGGCCGAGCACCTTCGCGCCCGCGCCGATCGTGACCCGGTTGCCGATCGTCGGATGCCGCTTGGTCTTCGCCAGCGAACGACCGCCCAGGGTGACGCCGTGGTAGAGCATCACGTCGTCACCGATCTCGGTGGTCTCCCCGATCACCACACCCATGCCGTGGTCGATGAAGAACCGCCGGCCGATCGTCGCACCGGGATGGATCTCGATGCCGGTCAGGAACCGGGTGAACTGCGCCAGCACCCGCGACGGACCGCGAAGCGCGGGCACGGCCCACATGCGGTGCGCGACCCGGTGCGACCAGATGGCGTGCAGCCCCGAGTAGACGAGCGCGTTCTCGGCGTTGCTGCGCGCGGCCGGGTCCTGTCCGCGCGCGGCGTTCAGGTCCTCCCGAACCGTGCGCAGCACTCCCATACCGCTCAGTCCCGGATGTGCTCGAAGAGCGGCGTCGAGATGTAGCGCTCACCGAAGTCCGGGATGACCACGACGATCAGCTTGCCTGCGTTCTCCGGACGCTTGGCCAGCTCCAGCGCACCCCAGACGTTGGCGCCTGCGGAGATGCCGCCGAGGATGCCCTCGTCGGTGCCGAGGCTGCGGGCGGTGGTGATGGCGTCGTCGAACTTGACGTCGATGATCTCGTCGTAGACCTCGCGGTCGAGGATGTCGGGCACGAAGTTCGGGCCAAGGCCCTGGATCTTGTGCGGGCCGGGCTGGCCGCCGGTCAGGATCGGCGAGTCGGCAGGCTCGACACCGACGATCTGCACTCCGGGCTTGCGCTCGCGCAGCACCTGGCCGACACCGGTCAGGGTGCCGCCGGTACCGATGCCCGCGACGAAGATGTCGACCGCACCGTCGGTGTCGGCCCAGACCTCCTCGGCGGTGGTGGCCCGGTGGATCGCCGGGTTGGCCGGATTCGCGAACTGGCGGGCGAGGATCGCGTTGTCGGTCTGCCCGACGATCTCCTCGGCCTTCTTCACGGCGCCGGCCATGCCCTCGGCGCCCGGGGTGAGCACGATCTCGGCACCGTACGCGCGCAGCATCACGCGACGCTCGGTGGACATGGTCTCCGGCATCGTCAGGATCACCTTGTAGCCGCGGGCCGCCGCGACCATCGCCAGCGCGATACCGGTGTTGCCGGAGGTGCCCTCGACGATGGTGCCGCCGGGCTTGAGCTCGCCCGACTTCTCGGCGGCGTCGATGATCGCGACACCGATCCGGTCCTTGACGCTGTTGGCAGGGTTGTAGAACTCCAGCTTCGCGACGACCTGCGCCTGCGTGCCGTCCGTCAGTCGGTTCAGGCGGACGAGCGGCGTGCGCCCGACCAGCTCGGTGACGTTGTTGTAGATCTGGCTCATCGCTGATCCTCTCCCCGTGCGTATACGCCGGGCGTCGCTGTTCGTTGCATGTATTCCACCACTGCCACTCGAACCGACCCACACCGGCTCCCGAAACAACCGAAGGGAGCCCCCGATCGGTCGGACCGATCGAAGACTCCCTTCAACGTGAAGCGGCGTGACTCAGCCGAGGCGCTGCTTGAGTGCCTCGAACTCGTCGCGGACACCGGACGGCACCTTCTCACCGAGGAACTCGAACCACTCCTCGATCAGCGGCAGCTCCGCCTTCCACTCGTCGACGCTCACCGCGAGGGCCTCGTCGACGTCGGCGGCGACGACATCGAGACCGTCCAGCTCGAGATCCGCCGCGGTCGGCACGAAGCCGATCGGGGTGGTCTGCGCGCCGGCCTTGTGCTCGATGCGGTCCACGATCCACTTGAGGACGCGGGAGTTCTCACCGAACCCGGGCCACAGGAACCGGCCGTCCTCACCGCGACGGAACCAGTTCACGTAGAAGATCTTCGGCAGCTTGTCGGCGTCGGCGTTCTTGCCGAGGGTGATCCAGTGGTTGATGTAGTCACCGGCGTTGTAGCCGATGAACGGGATCATCGCCATCGGGTCACGGCGGACCGAACCGACCTTGCCCTCGGCCGCGGCGGTCTGCTCGGACGACAGGGTCGCGCCGAGGAAGGTGCCGTGCTGCCAGTCGAAGGACTCGCTGACCAGCGGGACCGTCGTCTTGCGGCGGCCACCGAACAGGATCGCCGAGATCGGCACACCCTGCGGGTCGTCCCACTCGGGGGCCAGGATCGGGCACTGCGACATCGGGGTGCAGTAGCGCGAGTTCGGGTGGGCGGCCTTCTCGCCGGACTCGGGGGTCCAGTCGTTGCCCTTCCAGTCGATCAGGTGCTGCGGGTCGCCCTCGAGGCCCTCCCACCAGACGTCGCCGTCGTCGGTCAGCGCCACGTTGGTGTACAGCGTGTTGCCGGCCTCGACCGTTTTCATCGCGTTCGGGTTCGAGCCGTGGTTGGTGCCCGGCGCGACGCCGAAGAAGCCGAACTCCGGGTTCACCGCGTACAGGCGGCCGTCCTCACCGAACCGCATCCACGCGATGTCGTCGCCGAGGGTCTCGGCACGCCAGCCGGGGATGGTCGGCTGGATCATCGCGAGGTTCGTCTTGCCACACGCGGACGGGAACGCGGCCGCGATGTAGTAGTTCTTGTTCTCCGGCGAGATCAGCTTGAGGATGAGCATGTGCTCGGCCAGCCAGCCCTCGTCGTGGGCCATCGCCGACGCGATGCGCAGGGAGTAGCACTTCTTGCCGAGCAGGGCGTTGCCGCCGTAGCCGGACCCGTAGGACCAGATCTCCCGGTCCTCGGGGAAGTGGGTGATGTACTTGGTGTCGTTGCACGGCCACGGCACGTCGGCCTGACCCTCGGCCAGCGGCGCACCCACCGAGTGCAGCGCCTTCACGAACGGCTTGTCGGTGCCGAGCTTGTCCAGGGCGGCCTGACCCATGCGGGTCATGATGCGCATCGAGACGACGACGTACTCGGAGTCGGTGATCTCGACTCCCAGCTTCGGGTCCTCGGCGCCGAGCGGGCCCATGCAGAACGGCACCACATACATGGTGCGGCCGCGCATGCTGCCGCGGTACAGGTCGGTCATCAGGCCGCGCATCTCGGCCGGATCCATCCAGTTGTTGGTGGGGCCGGCGTCGATCTCTTCGCGCGAGCAGATGTAGGTGCGGGACTCGACGCGCGCCACGTCGGACGGGTCGGAGTTGCCGAGGAACGAGTTCGGCTTCTTCTCGTCGTTGAGACGGGTGAAGGTGCCGGCCTCGACCAGCTTGGTGGTCAGCCGGTCCCACTCCTCGTCCGAACCGTCGGCGAAGACGACGCTGTCGGGCTGCGTCAGCTCCGCCACCTCACGAACCCAGGCGAGAAGTTCGCCGTGCGAGGTGGGCGCGGGGTCGGTGCCATTCAGACCGGGAATGGTCGCTGAGGTCATCAAACTCTCCCTGGGGTGTTCCGGAATCGATTCACCGCGCCCCGCCCTCCGGCGGTGCTCGATGTAGCGCGATTGACCCCTCTCGGCGGGGCACTACCCGCTGTTCCGTCTCCGTGTGCGAGTGGTTTCACACGGTCGACGACGACGCGGGCGCCGGGTGTCCTGGTAAGAGGTTAGCGCTGCAGGTCCGCGTGGTGGGAATCGGGTCACGTCCGATCGGTCACAGGACCGATTCAGTGATCTGGCACGGCCGTCACACGACTCCGGCGGTGACGACCGAAGTCGTCACCGCCGGAGTCGGTTGTGGTGCTCTCGGATCAGCTGAGGCTGCCCTCGATCACCTTCAGAATGGTGTCGCCGAGGACGTCGCTGATCGAACCGGTCGAGGACAGCTGTCCCTCGGCCGAACCGGTTCCGGTCTCGTCCGCGACGCTGAGCACGGTCTCACCGGCGTTGGGCAGGCGGACCTTGAAGCACGCGGTCAGGTCCGGCAGCTCGTTGCTGACGCCGACGGTGCCCGCGACGCCGACGCCACCGCTGGTGATCGCCGTGCCGGGGGTCGAGTCCTTCGGAACCACGTAGGTCGTCTCGAGAGTGACCGGGTTACCGGAGTTGACGAACCACCCGGTGCTGGTGAACTTGTAGCCGGCTCCGTTCGGGGTCGCGGTCACCTCCTCGGGCTGCTGACCGCCGATTGCGTTGAAGGCGGTGATGACCGACTTGACGGGCGCACCGAATCCGGTGGGCGGGAACTCGGTGATGGTGTTGACGTACGGGTTGCCGATGCTGGTGGTACCGATCACCGTCTTGTAGGTGACCTGGGTGCCACCCGCGGCCTCCGTGACGTTGACCGAGCGGTCGTAGGTGTGGGTGATCCACACGGTGCTGGCGTTGTTCTTCTCGGCGTGGCTGGACTGGTTGCAGTCGGCGGCGCTGGCGACACCGGTTCCGAGGCCGAGGCCGACGACCGCGCCTGCGGCGACGAGGGCACCGGAGGCGGCGACAGCAGTGATCCGGCGCATCGAGGATCGGGACATGTAGATCTCCGTTTCGATCAGGTACAGGCCCCGCGCATCCCACCGCGGTCGGCCCGGTGAAGGTGTGACATGTGCGTGATCGTCGTTACGCACCCGACCTTTATACGGACATCCGTCCAGTTTGCTGAGCGTTTTCGGAAATTCCGATATGCATCCGCTCGTATACGACGCCGCGCGGCCGCGCTCACAGCTGTCCGAGGTCGGTGCGGTCCCAGCGCACCGTGCCGTCGGCGTCCCGCCGTGGCTCCCACGCCGCGTACCCGCCGTCCCCCTCGACCCTGGTCAGGTGGTCCGCGCGGCCGTCGCCGTCGAGGTCGGACACGACCGTCACCCCGTCCGCATCCGCGAACGCCCGGGTGTCGAGGATCCCGTCGCCGTCGAGGTCGACGGTCGGATCGAACAGGACGATGTCCCCGTCCGCCGGACCCGACTCCACCGACACGGAGTGTTCTCCGAGCAACCCCATCATCAGCATCTCGTCCTGCATCGCCGCCACCCTCCCTCGATCACACCGGCCCGTCCCCGAGACCGGTCACTGCCGACTTGGACGCACCACTCCGTCCCCCGGTTCCGCCAGCGCCCGGTCGATCACCGCGAGGTCCCGCTCCACAGCAGCCACCCGGCCCGAGGTGCGGGCCAGGTTCTCCCTCAGCGCCCGGTCCAGGTCGGCGAGCGCCGGCTCGGTCGCCGCGACCCGCTGCCGGTGGGCGCGGCCGATCGCCTCGCCGATCTCGGCCTCGGTGTCGACGAGGCGGGTCAGCACCCGCTGTTCGAGCCCGGAACGAACCTGCGCCATCGCCTCCGCGATCCACTGCCGCAGGTGTGCACGATCGGCAGCCACGCGGCGCATCCGCGTCAGCCACCAGGCGGCGAGTGCGCCGAGGAGCAGGGTCACCGGGACGGCGATCAGGTCGAACACCGCACTGCCCGCCATCGGGGACATCACCAGCCTGCCCAGGCCCGCCCCCGCGGATGCCCCGACGACGATCACCATCCGCTCCTCGACGCCCCGGTGCCGCGGCTGCGGATCCACCACGGCCGGCGGCGGCCGGTTCGGACCGGCCACCGGATGCGCCTCTCCCAGCACCTGGGCTCCCAGCCCGGTCAGCGCGACGCTCGTCGCCGCGTCCAGTTCGACGGTCAACGTCGCGACCTCGTCGCGCAGCCGTTGCGGGACCTCGTGGAGTGCGTCCTCGTCGGACCGGTCGAGTCCGGCGCGCAGCGTGGTCGCGGCCGCGCGCACCCGGTCGCCGACCTGATGTGTGAGGTCGACCCGGGCCAGCGCGGTCAGCCGGCGCAGTGCGGCGAGGCCCTCGGCGCGGACGTCGTCACGGTCCGCGATCAGGGCAGTGCGCCGTTCCCGCAGCCGCGGCGTGTCGTCGTCACGCCGCAGGTCGGCGGCGGCCTCGGCCACGATCGCGCGGGTCCGTTCGAGGACGGCGCGGCGCGGGTACCCGGGATCGGCGCCGCACAGGGCCTCGTCGACCGCGGCCCGCAGTTCCGGCAGCCCGCGGCCGGTCACGGCGGACACCGGCAGGATCGGGTGCCGCGCGACCGCGGGCATGTGTTCGGAAAGCAGCGCGGCGTCGCGGCCGAGCACCGACGGCCAGTCCCGGTGCGCGTCGACCCGAGTCAGCGCGCACACCACCGTCGTCCCGCTCGCCGCGACCGACTCGAGCAGCGAAAGTTCCTCCCGTCCGAGCGGGGCCGCGGCGTCGAACACCGTCACCGTCACGGTCGCCACGGGATCCGGGCCGTCGACGACCCGGAGGTCGGGCAGCAATTCGCCGAGCCGCGTGGACAGGGTGCTGCGACCGGTTCCGGGCAGGCCGGCGACAGCGACAACCGGCGCGGACGACTCGTGGACGCCGGGGTGCCACCGGCGCAGGACCCGGTCGATCTCCCCGTCAGGCACGACGCACCAACCGGCGAACGGCCGCGCGGTGCCCGGCAAGGGCGGCACGGGCGGAGTCCGCGTCGGACGCGGTGTTCAGCCGGACCCGCCAGCACGACGCCTCGTCGCCGGCGTCCCCGTCCTCGGCGGACACACCGGCCGCGGAGGCCGCGAGCCACACGGCGTCGTCGGAGGCGAGGAGGTCCTCGACCGCGTCGCGCAGGCCCGCCACCCCGGCCAGCGACCGCAGGAGCGTCAGCAGGGCCGCCGCCCGATCGGCCCGGACCGCGGCGACCCGCACCGCGAGCACGTCGCGGACCTCGCCGAGACCGCGGACGGCGCCGACCGCCGTCACCGGCAGGCACGGCGCGCCGAGCGCGACCGCCGCCCGGGACGCGGCCCCGGCCGGGTCGGTCAGCGTGTCCGCCTTCGTGAGCACCACCACCAGTCGCCCACCGGCGGCATCCGCGGCGGCCCGGTCGGCACCTCGCGGCGGGTCGAGCACGGTCAGGACCACGACGTCTCCGGTGGGGACCGGGTCGGTCGCCCCCGGGCGGTCCCACGCCTCGGACTCGACCACCTCGGCACCGGGTACCGGCCCCAGCGCGGCGACCAGGGCGGACCGGCCGACGCCGGCACGGCCGGTCACCTCGATCCGCACCGGCGCACACACGGTTCCGACGAGCCTGTCGAGGTCCGCTGCGGCGCCCGTGTCGAGTGCCGACCGCACCCGGTGCAGGATCGTTTTCGTCGACGCCATCGCGTCACCCCCAGTGCTGAAACACCCGTGCGCGCCTCCCCGACGCGCGTGGCGATAATCGCAGCCGGCGAACGAAAACGACAGTCGATTCGCGGAGCGAACTGGCAAACATCCGGCGAACGTGCAGGTCGTGGACCATTAGCGCGCGCAAGGCAGCGAAAGCCGTGATGACACGCCGGGGCCAAAGTCTCAACCAGCCCTTAAGACCCAGCTGCCAGAATCCGGGGTCATGCGTGACAATGGTGCGGTGAATGACGCCGAACCCCGGGTGGAGGGTGCTCCCGAACGGGGCTCCCGCCTGTATCCCCGGGTGACCAGTTTCCGCTCCCGCCGCGGCGCCCTGACCGATTCCCAGCAGCAATCCTGGGACCGGATGTGGCCGACCATCGGTGCCGACGTATCGGACACCCCGCTCGACATCGACGGGTGGTTCGGCCGGAAGGCACCGACCATCATCGAGATCGGATGTGGAACCGGCACGGCGACCACCGCGATGGCCAAGGCCGAGCCGCACACGAACCTGCTTGCGGTGGAGGTGTACCGCCCTGGGCTCGCGCAGCTGCTCCAGTCCATCGAGCGCGACGACATCACCAACATCCGCATCCTGCGCGGCGACGCGATGGACGTGCTGGAGAACATGTTGACGCCGGAGTCGCTGGTCGGTGCGCGCGTGTTCTTCCCGGACCCGTGGCCGAAGGCTCGCCACCACAAGCGCCGGCTGCTGCAGCCTGCGACGTTCGCCCTGATCGCGGACCGGCTCGCGCCCGGTGGCGTGCTGCACGTGGCGACGGACCACGCCGAGTACGCAGAATGGATCTCCGAGGCGGGCGACGGCGAGCCTCGATTGACCCGGCTCGACTGGGACGAGTTGGCGAGCGGCGCGATCGACTCGCCGATGACCCACGAGCGCCCGGTCACCAAGTTCGAGGACAAGGCGCATCGCGTCGGCCGTCCGATCACGGAAATGATCTGGGGAAAGGTCAGCGGATGAGCGTCAGCGAACGACTACCGGACACGGCCGGGGCCGCCGGCGACGACAGCCGAGAGCCCCGACAGCCACGCCGGGTACTGCTGGTGTGGGACGCGCCGAACCTCGACATGGGGCTCGGCGCAATTCTGGGTGGCCGGCCCACCGCGGCGTACCGGCCCCGCTTCGACGCGCTCGGCCGCTGGCTGCTCGGCCGCACGGCCGAGCTGTCGGGGACGAGTTCCGTCCGGCTGGAGCCGGAGGCGACGGTGTTCACGAACATCGCGCCGGGCAGCGCCGACGTCGTCCGCCCCTGGGTGGAGGCACTTCGTAATGTCGGTTTCGCCGTGTTCGCGAAGCCGAAGATCGACGAGGACAGCGACGTCGACTCCGACATGCTGGACCACATCGCGCTGCGGGCCCGTGAAGGCGGTCTCGGCGGTGTGATGGTCGCGTCCGCCGACGGCCAGGCGTTCCGCGAGCCGCTCGAGGACATCGCGGCGACCGGGGTCCCGGTGCAGGTGCTCGGGTTCCGGGAGCACGCGAGCTGGGCGGTTTCCTCGGAGATCCTCGAGTTCGTCGACCTCGAGGACATTCCCGGGGTGTTCCGTGAGCCGCTGCCGCGCGTGAGCCTGGAATCGCTGCCCGACGAGGGCGCCTGGCTGCAGCCGTTCCGTCCACTGTCCGCTCTGCTCCTCGGACGTCAAGGAGTGCAATAGTGTTCGCCAGCTGGGGTCGCCTCGTCTATCGCCTCCGATTCACTGTGATCGGGGTGATGGTCGCGCTGATGCTCGGCCTCGGCGCGTACGGCCTCGGACTGGAGAAGAACCTCAGCCAGAGCGGGTGGGACGATCCCGGCTCCGAGTCGGTGGCGGCCGCGAAGCTCGCCGACGGCACCTTCGGCCGCGACACCACGGCGGACGTGGTGCTGCTCTACACGGCACCCGAGGGCAAGACTGTCGACGATCCGACGTTCGCCGCGAAGATCACGAAGAACCTCGAGGACGTCGTCGCGAACAACCCCGACCAGATCCTCAAGGTCAACGGTAGCTATTGGACGACGAAGGTCGCGGCGCTGGCCGATGCGACCAAACAGCACGCGATCGCCAGTGTCGCGATCGCCGGCGACAACGACACCGAGGTCGCGGCCAACTTCCGCGAGATCCGCGACCAGTTCTACATCGACGGCATCGACGTGCGGTTGTCCGGCCTGCAGCCGGTCACCGGAACGCTCAACGACACGATGGCCAACGACGTACACCGGATGGAACTCCTCGCGATTCCCGCGGTCGGTGTGCTGCTGTTCTTCATCTTCGGCGGCATCGTCGCCGCCGCACTGCCGCTGATCGTCGGTGGCCTGACGATCATCGCCGCCAACGGCGTCGTGAAGCTGTTCACCCAGTTCACCGAGGTGAACTCGTTCGTGTCGCCGGTGGTTTCGCTGATCGGCCTCGGCCTGGCGATCGACTACGGCCTGTTCATGGTCAGCCGGTTCCGGGAGGAGATCGCCGAGGGCTACAGCACCGGCGACGCGGTGCGCCGGACCGTGATGACCGCGGGCAGGACCGTCGTGTTCTCGGCGACGATGATCATCGCCAGCTTCAGCGGGCTGCTGATCTTCCCGCAGGGCTTCCTGAAATCCGTCGCGTACGGCGCGATCGCCGCGGTCGCATTGGCGGCCCTGATCTCGGTGACGGTGCTGCCCGCCATCCTCGGCATCCTCGGGCGCCGGGTCGACGCGCTGGGCCTGAAGTTCATGCGCAAGACCAAGACCACCGAGGAGATCGAGAACAGCTACTGGGGCCGGATCACCCAGTGGGTCATGAAGCACCCACTCAAGGTCGCGATCCCGATCGTGATCGGCCTGCTGTTGCTGACCATCCCGATCTCGGGCATCAAGTTCGGCGGCATCAACGAGACCTACCTGCCTCCGGACAACGCGACCCGGCTCGCCCAGGAACAGTTCGACGAACTGTTCCCGAACAACCGCACCGAGCCGATCAAACTGGTCGTCGAGGGCGCGCAGGGCGCGCAGCTGACCCAGATCGTCAAGGAGGCCAGCGAGGCCCCCGGCCTGGTCGAGAAGTTCACGATCAACAACCCCACCAAGGACGACGTGACCGTCTTCAAGGCCGGGCTCGTCGACCGCAACGACGCGGAGTCGACAATCGACTACCTGCGGTCGATGGACGTCCCGGACGGGGTGACCGTCCTGGTCGGCGGCACACCCGCGATCGAGCACGACTCGATCGGGGCACTGCTCGGCAGCCTGCCGCTGATGGTGGTGATGGTGGTGTTCCTGACCACGCTGCTGATGTTCCTGGCGTTCGGATCGCTGGTGCTGCCGATCAAGGCGGTGCTGATGACCGCACTGGGCCTCGGCGCCACCCTCGGCATCCTCACCTGGATCTTCATCGACGGTCACGGCGCCGGCCCGTTGAACTTCACCCCGGGACCGATCATGTCGCCGGTGCTGGTGCTGATCATGGCGATCATCTACGGCCTGTCCACCGACTACGAGGTGTTCCTGCTGTCCCGGATGGTCGAGGCCCGCGCACAGGGCGCCAGCACCACCGAGGCGGTCCGGGTCGGCACCGCGCACACCGGTCGCATCATCACCGCGGCCGCGTTGATCCTGATCGTGGTCACCGGCGCGTTCGCGTTCTCCGAACTGGTGATGATGAAGTACATCGCCTACGGCATGATCGCCGCGCTGATCATCGACGCCACCCTGATCCGGATGGGCCTGGTGCCCGCGGTGATGAAGCTGCTCGGCGACGACTGCTGGTGGGCTCCGGCGTGGATGAAGCGCATTCAGGAACGCCTGGGTCTGGGCGAGCCGATCCTCGACGACGAGCGGATGCCCGACAACGTCCCCGAGATCGAAGCGGTCGGTGTCCCGGTGCCGCGACCTGAAGCCACGCGACGTCGGACGACGCCGTTGACCCGCGACGCGATCGAACGGGTGCTGCCACCACGCACCGCCGCCGCGTCCCGGATCGCGGCGACGGCCGAGCCGCTGGTCGGCGAGCCGATGACGGAGCCGATCCCGCAGGTGACGCCGAAGCCCGCCACTGCTCCTCGCCCGGCCCCCGCGCCGGCCCCCGCGCCCGCGCCGGCGCCCGCGCCGAGAAGCGGTATTCGTGGGCCTCGGCCGGAGCCGACCGAGCCCCCGCGCCCGGCGCCGCCGGCACCCGAGCCGCCCGCCACCGCGGACCGGCCGATCGAGAGTTGGTTGTCCAGCCTGCGGGTTCCGACCGGCGCACCCGTGAACGGTGCGCCCGGCGCCGCGCCGACGAACGGTGGGACGCCGCCGCCCTCGCCGGTGCCCCCGGCACCGCGACCGGCACCGGTCCCCGCTCCCCCGCCCGCACCCCAGCAGCAGGCCGGCCCTGCGCCGCGCCCGGCAGCTCCGGCGCCGCGTCCGACTGCTCCGGCACCGCGTCCGGTTCCGGCACCCACTCCCCCGCCGACCGCACCGGTCACCGCACACCAGGGCGACGCGGAAGCCGATCCGAACGCCGGTCGGCATCGGCACACCGAGGGCGCACCGACCGTCAGCGTCCGGGAACTGCTGGCCCGCCAGCGCCGGGACTGACCGCGGGTCGTCGCGGGATCGCGTCTGCCCGCGCGAACCGCGACGACGGGGAGCCGTCGGCTCAGCCGAGCATGCGCCGGAGGCCGGTGCCGAACGGGTGCTTCGCGGTGACGGAACCGAACCGCACCTGACCCCGGACGACCAGGTGCAGCGGTCCGATCGGCGGCCCGCTGCGCACCTTGTTCGTGGTGCTGCCGCCGACGGTCTCGACGCCGTTCAGATCGACGGTGGCCTCCGCCGGGACGATGAGCGTGACCGAGCCGCAGAACCCGTCGACCGTCACCTCCACGACCTGGGTCTGCATCACGGCGGAGGTGAAGTCGAGGGTGACGCCGGAGAGCCAGTTCTCGATGTGCAGCGTCGGGGGGACGGTCCAGGCCCCCTTGCGGTTGACGCTGGTCATCTTCGCCCGAATCACATTCGACGCCGGGGCGGGCGGGTACGCGCCGGCCGACGCATACCCGGGAGTGCTGGACGGCTGGCCGACGGGCGGCGGGGTGCCGGGTGCGGACGGCGCGTCGTCGCCGACCACGCGGATCCCCGGCAGGTCGAAGAGCACCGCGTTCAGTTCGCCGCGGGTGCGGGCGGCCAGGGCGGTGTCCATCCGTTCGCTGAACTCGCCGAGCGAGAGCATCCCCTGCCCGACCGCCCGCTGGAGCAGCTGCCCCACATACTCCCGTTCCGCATCCGACACCCGCAGATCCCTCGCCTCCATACCGCACAGGATAGGCGCAGCGGGTGGGTGCACTCAGATTCCCGGTTGCTCGCGCTGCGCCCCGGTCGCGAAGGCCCGGGCGTAGCGGGTGCCCGCCGCCAGCAGCAACAGTCCGACCCCGATGAACGCCAGCACGCGGAACACACCGTCGAGCGTGGCGAGGTCGAACAGGAACAGCTTGGCCAGCGCCGCACCTGTCACCGCCAGGCCGGCGCCGAGCGCGAGGTGGGTGCGCTCCGGGTGCGTGAGTCCCCACCGCAGCATCGCGCTCGCCAGCACCATCCACGACAGTGTCGCGGCGCAGTGCCCGGCGATGAATCCCGGCTGCGCGCCGAGCGCCGCGACGCCCGCCGCCACCACGGCCGCCGTGCCCGCGTAGACGGTCACCACCCCGGCCGCGACCCACGCCGCGTCCGTCCGATCGGCGGCCGGCAATCCCACACCGCGGGCGTGCACGACGAGCAGCACCGTCACCGCCGCCAGCAGCATCCCGGACGCGATCACCGCCAGCGACGAGGGGGCGTCGGCGGCGGTCGCCAGCGCGGCCGGCGGTGCGGCCTCGACGAACAGGAGTCCGCCGAGGGCGGCGAAACCGAACCCGATCAGGAAGGCGATCCGGGACCGGGCTCCGGCGGTGACCAGGCCGAGCGCCAGCACCAGCAGCGTCACCGGCAGTGCGTCGCCGGGGGTGGCGCCGATGCTCGCCTGGAGCACGGCCACCGCCGCGACCGCAGACAGGGCGACACGGGTGTGACCGGGCAGCGCGGGCACGGTCGCGAGGACCCCGAGTAGCGCGGCGGCCAGCGTGCACTGCACCGCCACCTCGGTCCACCGCGCGAGCACCCCACCGCTGAGCAGCAGGGGCAGCGTCGAGGCTGCGAGCATGGCGGTCGCGGTCACGTCGTCGGCGCGCCTGCGCACCACGATCAGCGACGTACCGACCCCGACGACGGCGACGGTCGCCGCCAGCGCGATCAGCGCCGCGACCGGACCGTTCACGCCGTCCCACCAGCCGCCTCCGCCCCAGGACACGGATGCGAACGCGGCGAGCAGCGCGACGACCACCGGGATCGTCCGGGCCGCATGCAGGTACGGCCAATCCCTGCCGAGCTGCGGCGCGAACCCGGCGATCTGCAGCAACACCAGGAAGGCCAGCAGGCCGATCGTGAGACCGTCGGCCAGCGCGGGCGCAAGGGCCGCGACCGCGAGCACGACGAGCGCAGCCATCGGCTGAGAGCGCCACCTGGTCGCCAGCACCATCCCGCCCGCGGCGATCGCGGCGGCGAGAGCCAGGCCGAGTGCCGGCGGCAGCCAGCCGTAATACGTCGTCGCGGCGACCACGTCCAGGAAGCCTCCGGCGATACCGGTGCCGGCCAGGGCGATCCCACCGACCCGGCCGCCGCTGCGGCCGAACACCCGCAGGCCCGCCCCGACCAGGGCCCCGGAGAACACCGCACCCGCGACCACGCGCGCGACCGGGCCGAAGAACCCGGCCTGCGCGGCGAGCACCAGCAGCATCACGACGCCGATCAGGGTGACCGCCGCCCCGGCCACCGCGAGGACCCGGCTGACCAGGCCGTCGCGCTGCCACCACGGGTCGCGGCGCGGCGGGGATGCCGACCGGGTCGGGTCGGAGCCGGCAACCGGAACGGGCTGCGACACAGCGGGACCGGGTGGCCGGGGCGGCTGCGCCACGTACATCGCCTGGGCCGGGTAGGTCGGCTGCACCGGGTACGGCACTGCGGCCGGATGCTGCATCGGTGTCGCCTGCGGTGCGGCCGTGGGCATCGGCATCGGCATCGGCATCGGCGCCGACGAGTGCACCGGCTGCGGTGCGGAGACCTCGAGTTGCGACCGGAGCCGCGTCAGGTCCGCCGCTACCTCGTGGAGGTGCTGCCCGAGCGCACTGAACTGACCGGAGAGCCGAGCCACCAATTGCGGATCGATCTGGGAACCACCGGGATTGACCATGGGTCCCAGCATCGGGGCGCAGGTCGGCGTGGACATGAGTAGTCCTACCCGATCGGCACAGGGGTTTTCCGGCGACGTCTGCTAGGTCACTCGCGACCGGATCTCAATCGAGGCCGCGTTCGATGACGTACCGGGTCAGTTCCACCCGGTTGGCCAACTGCAGCTTGCGCAGCGTGGCCTGGACGTGGTTCTCCACGGTCCGGTGACTGAGCGAGAGCCGCGTCGCGATCTGCTTGGCGCTCAGGCCCTTCGCGACGAGTCTGAGCACCTCGGTCTCACGGTCGGTCAGGCGCGGTACGTCGACGGTGGTCTCTCCGGTCGTTGCGCCCGCGATGCGGCGGTACTCGCCCAGCACCAGTCCGGCCAGCCCGGGAGTGAACACGGCCTGCCCCGCGGCGGTGGCGTGGACCGCCGCGACCAGTTCGGCGGCGGACGCGCTCTTGACCAGGTACCCGGTGGCGCCTGCCTTGATCGCCTCCAGTACGTCCTCGCGCTCCGCCGACGCGGAGAGCACCAGCACCGTGGACGTCGGCGACGCCGCCAGCACCGCGACCGTCGCCTCGGCCCCGTTGCCGTCGGGCAACTGCATGTCCATCAGGACCACGGCGGGTCGCACTGCAGCGGCCCGCCGGCGCGCGGCGTCCACGCCGTCCGCGGTGGCGACGACATCGAAGCCCGCCTCCGAGAGGTCGCGGGCCACCCCTTCCCGCCAGATCGGATGATCGTCGACCACCATCACCGTCACCGGGTCCGTCACGTTCTCCCCCTCTCCGGCGCGCCTTTGCCCACCCGGATCTCCCATTCGACGCCCTCACCGGCCGCGGTGTCCAACACGGCGGTGCCACCGAGCGCCTCCACCCGGCCCAGGATCGACCGCGACACACCCATCCGGCCCTCGGCCTCCGCTTCGGAGAGCCGTCCCGGCGCGATCCCGACGCCGTCGTCACGCACCGACACGATTACCTCGTCACCGAGATCCTCAAGCAGGACATAGGCTTTCGCACCGCTACCGGCGTGTAGGGCGACGTTCGACAATGCGGTCCGGACCACCGCGGCGACTTCGTCCGCGCGCGTCCGCGGCATCGTGACCGGTTCGGCGGGCGCCGACACCGACACCGCGGTTCCGGCTTCGCCGCGCAACAGCGTCCGCAGGTCCACGTCCGCGGTGTCGCCGGGCACCGGCGCCGCCTGTTCCGAGATCAGCTCCCGCAGCGCGACCTCCTGCTCACCCGCCAGAGTCGCCAACTCGGTTGTCGGACCGCCGATCTCGGCGCCGCGCCGGCGGACGTAGGCGAGTACCTGCAGCACCCCGTCGTGGACTTCGCGACCCAATCGCTCACGTTCGTCGGTCGCGGCGGCGAGGCGGGCGGCCCGTTCGAGTTGTTCCTGGGACCGGCGTGCGGTGTTCGCCGCCATGCCCACCGCGAGGCCAACGGAGAGCAACACCGGCGCGGTGGCGTCACGGGCCAGGTCGAGGTCGATCTGGCCGCGCACCACGGCCCCGGTCGCCGCGATCACCAGCCCCGACAGCACCCCGACCGTCGGTCCGCTCAGGATCGCGGCGGAGATCACCGCGTTGGTCGCCCACAGCGTGGTGGGCAGGCTCTGGTGGGTGGAGTACCAGTCCTGGTCGGCGACCAGCCGGGTCGCCGCCATCGCGCCGACCACGAAGCACTGATCGGCGACCACCCACCACCGGCGCCGCGTGGTGTCGCGGGACAGCGCGACCGCGGCCACGCCCGACCACACCGCCATCAACGCCACCAGGACCCAGCTCAGCGTCGGGCGGGTGTACTCCGCCACCGCGGTCATCTGATAGCCGACGGCGTACACCAGGGTCGCCAACCGGAACACCTGCGCCGCGCGCCAGAGCGGTGCGGTGGCCCGTGAGTCCTTCCGGTCCCCCTGCGGGCCGAAAGCGCTCACGGCGGCGGGTCCGGGGTGGCCGGAAACAGCGGCAGGGTCGGATCCGCGACGTCGACCTCGTCGGGCACCTCGCCGGGGTCCGACGCAAGCAACGACCGGATCGCGGTGTTGAGCACCGCGACGATCGGGACCGCGAGCAGTCCGCCGACGATCCCGGCGAGCACGATGCCGGTGGTGATGGCCAGGACGACGGCCAGCGGGTGCAACCGCACGGCCCGCCCGAGCAGCAGCGGCTGAAGCACGTGCCCCTCGAGCTGCATGATGCCGATGATGATGCCGAGCGTGATCAGTGCGGTGATCAGCCCCTTCGACACGAGCGCGACGAGGACCGCGACGAAGCCGGTGACGAACGCGCCGACGATCGGGATGAATGCACCGACGAACACGAGCGTCGCGAGCGGCAGCGCCAACGGCACGCCGAGGATCGCGAGCCCGGCGCCGATGCCGACGGCGTCGGCGGCCGCAACAACCACGGTCGCGCGGGCGTATCCGACGAGGGAACCGAAGCCCTGGCTGCCGGCGAGCCGGACCCGCTCCCGCGACCGCGACGGCACAAGACCGGTGACGAACCGCCAGATCTGCTCACCGCCGTACAGGAAGAAGACGAGGGTGAACAGGGTCAGCGCGGCCCCGGTCAGCAGTTCGCCGATCACCCGGCCGGTGGTCAGCGCCCCGCTGGTGACCGCTTGCTTGTTGTCCTCGATGGCACCGACGACCGAGTCGCCGGCGTGGCGGATCTGATCTTCCGAGAAGTGGAAGGGACCGTCGGTCAGCCAGTCCTGGATCTGGTCGACCGAGTGGGTGAACTGATCGGTCAGCGCGGGCAGCCCGGCGACGAACTGTTCGACCACGAACGTCATGATCCCGGCGACGACACCGATGGCGGCGATCAGCACCACCGCGACGGCGGCCGCGCGCGGCACCCCCCTGCCGTGCAGCCAGTCGACGGGCGGGTGCAGCAGGGCGGCGGCGAGCAGCGCCAGCGCGACCGGGATGACGACCGTGTCGAGTTCGACGACGATCCACCCGAGCGCGAGCAGGCCCGCGAACAGGACCAGCAGCCGCCACGTCCATTCGGTGGCGAGGCGGATCCGCGGATGCACCGAATCGGCGTCTCGGCGCGCCTCGCCGCGGGGCGGGAGGGTCCGCGGCGGGTCGTTCGCGGTCACCTCGGCGAGCCTACGGCGCGTGGCCGCGGTTTCGCGGGAGGAGCGCCGCGGCGCGACACTGGGGACCTCCGGCTCTGCTGGGGTACACGACGCCCCGCTAAATTGGTCGCTGTGCTGGCATCCTCCTACCGAGCGGTCGCGCTGACCATGCGCAGTCGTTGGCCGCTCTACATGGGGTCGATGATTCTGGCCAACTTCATCGGCGCAGTACTGGTACTGGCGTTCATCCGGTACGGGCTTCCGATCACCGAGTCCGACGCGATCCTCGAGGATCGGGTGCGCAACGTCGTCATCTTCGGGATCTACCTCGCCCTCGCCGGGGTCGTCAGCCTCGGCGCAGCGGCGATGATGCTCCGGTCGGTGATCCGCTGGCAGTTGCGGGGCGGCCCGCCCACCCGCAGCGAGCAGATGGCGGCGCTGCACGCCCCGTTGCGGCAGGCGATCGTGCACCTGATCCTGTGGATCATCGGCGGCATCCTGTTCGTGATCCTCACCGTCTCGGAGATGCCGGAACTGGCGGTCGCGGTGATCGTGACGGTCTGCATGGCCGCGACCACCACGTTCGGCTTCACCTACATGCTCGGCGAGCGGATCTTGCGGCCCGTGGCGGCGCGGGCGTTGTCCGAGGGCCGGTTCGACCGCACCCTCGCGCCGGGCGTCGGCACCCGGATGGCGATGACGTGGGGACTGGGCACGTTGATGCCGGTGATCGGCATCATCCTGCTTTGTGCGACGCAGCTGAGCACCGACCTGCAGTTCTCGACGAATGCGCTGGCGATCGCGGTGCTGCTGCTCTCCGTGATGACGATCACCACGGCATTCGTGCTGTCGATGCTGACCGCGAGTCAAGTGTCCGATCCGATCCGCCAGTTGCGGCGGGCGATCGAGCGGGTGCAGCGCGGCGCGACGGATGTGCAGGTCGAGGTGTTCGACGGCTCCGAGATCGGTCGGCTGCAGGTCGGGTTCAACCGGATGATGCAGGACTCGGCGGAACGGCGCGTGCTGCGCGAACTGTTCGGTCAGCACGTCGGTGAGGACGTGGCCCGGCGGGCGCTGCAGTTCGGTACCGAGCTCGGCGGCGAGACCCGGTTCGTGGCGGTGCTGTTCGTGGACATGGTCGGCTCGACCGGCGCCGCGGCCGAACGTCCACCCGGCGAGGTGGTCAGCCTGCTCAACGAGTTCTTCCGGGTCGTGGTCGACGTGGTGGACCGGCACCACGGGTTCGTCAACAAGTTCATGGGCGACGCGGCTCTGGCGATCTTCGGTGCCCCGCTGGACCGGCCCGACGCCCCGACCGCGGCACTGGCCGCCGCGCGGGAGCTGCGGTTCGCCCTCGACGGCATCACCGCCCTCGACATCGGCATCGGCGTGTCGGCGGGACTGGCGGTGGCCGGGAACATCGGTGCCGCGGAGCGGTTCGAGTACACGGTGATCGGGGACCCGGTCAACGAGGCGTCGCGACTGACCGAGCTGGCGAAGATCCACCCCAGCCGGGTGCTGGCGTCGACGAGCGCGCTGTACTTCGCCGACGAGGAGGAGCAGTCCGAGTGGGAGCTCGGCGACCAGGTCCAGCTACGCGGCCGCAACCGCGTCACCCATCTGGCCTCACCGGTCCAATACCCGTAACCAGCGGTTCGCGGTGCGGGGCGATCTCGATCCGATTGGCTACGCTGGCCTGGTGGTGACGCCGCAGCCCGACCCGACCGGGGGTACCCCTCACACTCGGGAGGTGCCTCGGTCCGGCCGTGTCCGCGGACGATTCTGGTGGCTGAAGTGGGTCGCCGGTGTCGCTCTCGTGGTGCTGCTTGTCGCCGAGGGCGTCTACCTGTGGCCGCGGCTGCACGACTCGTGGCGGGCGCTGACCGAGATCCACTGGGGTTGGCTGGCTGCGTGCGTGCTCGCCCAGGCCGTGTCGCTCAGCGGGTACGGGCGGGTGCAGAAGCAGTTGCTGCACGCAGGCGGAGTCGACGTGGGACAGCCCAAGTCGGTCGCCGTGGTGTACGCGTCGACGGCGATGGCCGTCACGCTGCCTGCCGGGCAGGTGTTCTCCACCGCGTTCACGTACCGGGAGACGCGCCGCTGGGGCGCGAATCCCGTGGTCGCGTCCTGGCAGCTGGCGATCTCCGGCGTGATCGCCGGCATCGGACTGGCGCTGATCGGGTTGGGCGGCGCGCTGCTCGTCGGCGGCTCCGTCAGCCCGGTGACGCTGCTGCTGTCGGTCGTCGGCCTGATCGCGCTGGTCCTGGCGGTCCGCTACGTCTCCGCACACCCGAGTGCGATCGAGGCCGCCGCCGGGTGGGTCCTGGTCCGCGTCAACCGGATGCGCTCGAAGCCCGCCAACGCAGGGATGCACGCGGTGCGCGAGACGCTCACCCAGCTCGAGTCGGTGCGATTGGGCAAGCGGGACGGGCTGATCACCGCGGGCTGGTCGGCGGTGCACCGGATCGCGGATGTCGCATGCCTCGGCCTGGCGTGCTGGGCGATCGGCGCGAACCCGACGCTGTCGGGTGTGCTGATCGCGTTCGCTGCGGGCAAGGCGGTCGCGACGATCCCGCTGGCGCCGGGCGGGCTGGTGTTCGTCGATGCCACCTTGATCGCGACGCTGACGACTGCCGCCCGGATCAGCGCCTCGGAGGCCGTCGCGGCGGCGTTCGTCTATCGCGGGGTGAGCTTCATCCTGGTTGCGATCATCGGGTGGATCGTGTTCGCGTTCCTGTTCCGCGGACACCACCACGAAGACCTCGAGTTCGACGTCGAACTCGAACGCCGTGAGCAGCGTGAGCAGTTCGGGTTCGAGCAACCCGAGCGCCGGCTGACCGCCCGGGACGACGGCACCCCCACCGACCCCGCCTGACCATCTCCCACCCCCTTACCAAATGTGGGATTCGGTCGGCCTGACTGACCGAATCCCACATTCGGTCAGTCGGGACTGGTGTGTATCCGACGGCCGGGGTTCACTCACCGGGGCGGCGGACGGCGGCGAGCATCGCATCGAGGTGCGCGCGACAGGTTGCGACCGCGCCTTCGATGTCCCCGGCGGCGACGGCCTCGACGAGGGCGCGGTGGTCGTCGGCGTCGGGTTCGGGATCGTGCGCGCGGATCCCGAGCAGCTCGACCATGTCGACCATCGCCTCGGTCAGCCGTGGCACGAAAGTCTCGAACAGCTCGGCCAGCACCGGGTTGTGGGCGGCCGCGACGACGGCGCGGTGGACCTCGATGTCGGCCTCGACGAACGCGCGGTCCCCGAGCGGGAACGCCTCCTCACGTCGGGTCAGCGCCCGGCGCATCGCGGCGACGTCGTCGGTGGTGGCGCGGGATGCCGCGAGTCGCGCGGCCTCGACCTCGATGGCGTTGCGGACCTCGACGACCTCGGCTATCGCCTGGCCCCGCAGCACCGCCTCCCAGGTGACGACGGGTGTGGTCCGTTCGACGAAGACACCGGCGCCTTGGCGGGCCCGGAGCAGTCCCTGTCCGGTGAGCATCCGCAGGGCCTCGCGGATGGTGGAGCGCCCGACGCCGAGTTCGGCGGCGAGGGTGGTCTCGCCGGGCAGCTTCGTGCCGACCTCCCATTCCCCTGCGGCGAGCCTGCCGAGCAGTCGGTCTGCGGCCTGGTCGGCGAGCAGGTTGCGGTGCAGCGGGGCGGCCACTCGAGACTCCTCGGGTTGTCAGACAAGTTGTTCGGGTCTAGCCTACCTTTCGTGGCCGTTCGTGGACTGCTCCTCGACCGCCGCGGCGGGATCTGACCGGACCGGCACCCCGCCGCGGGGTTCGATCGTGCCGGTCGTCCGATCCGACCCGGAGTGCCGCCATGAACGTCAACCGTCAGACCCCGTCCCCGATGCCGTCGTACCGCTATCGCCCGCACACCGAGCGGGTGACCGTCCCCATCACCGAACGCCACTGGCCCACGAATGAATTCACCGCGCCTCCCCTGTGGGTTCCGGTCGACCTGCGGGACGGCAATCAGGCACTCGCCGAGCCGATGGACCCCAGCCGCAAGCGCCGCTTCTTCGAATTGCTGGTCGCGATGGGCTACAAGGAGATCGAGGTCGGCTACCCCTCGGCCAGCCAGACCGACTTCGACTTCGTCCGCGCCCTGGCCGAGCAGGACCTGGTCCCCGACGACGTCACGATCGTGGTGTTCACCGCCGCCCGCACCGACCTGATCGAGCGCACCTACGAGTCGGTGCGCGGACTGCCGAACGTGGTGCTGCACCTGTACACGGCAACGGCACCCACGTGGCGGGACGTCGTTCTGGGTCACGGCCGGGAGTCGTTGCACCGCTTGATCATCGATGCCGCCGCGGATGTCGCCCGCGGCGGGGACGCGCAGCCCGGCGTCCGCTTCGAGTTCTCCCCCGAGGTGTTCAACCTGACCGAGCCGGACTACGTCCTGCAGGTGTGCGACAGCCTCACCGACCTGTGGGACGCCAGCCCGGACCGGCCGGTCATCCACAATCTGCCTGCGACCGTGGAGATCTCGACGCCGAACGTGTACGCCGACCAGATCGAGTACATGCACCGGAATCTCGCACGCCGGGAGTCGGTGATCCTGTCGGTGCATCCTCACAACGACCGCGGCACCGGCGTCGCGTGCGCCGAACTGGCGGTACTGGCCGGCGCCCAGCGGGTCGAGGGTTGCCTGTTCGGCAACGGGGAACGCACCGGGAACGTGGACCTGGTGACGCTCGCCCTGAACCTGCATGCGCAGGGTATCGACCCGATGATCGACTTCTCCGACATCGATTCGATCCGACGAACGGTGGAGTACTGCAACAGGATCGACGTCCATCCTCGGCACCCGTACGGCGGAGACCTGGTGTACACCGCGTTCTCCGGGACCCATCAGGACGCGATCAAGAAGGGCTTCGCCCACCACGCCGCCGCGGCCGCAGCGGCGGGCGTCGACCCGGACGAGGCGCCGTGGGACGTGCCGTACCTGCCGATCGATCCGCACGATGTCGGCCGGGACTACGAGGCGGTGATCCGGGTGAACAGTCAGTCCGGCAAGGGCGGCATCGCCTACCTCCTGCAGGCGGGGTACGGGGTGGACCTGCCCCGCGGGCTGCAGATCGACTTCGCCCGACACGTCCAGCGCGCCACGGACGACAGCGGCGCCGAGGCGACGGCGGTGCAGCTCTGGAAGTTGCTGCGGGACACCTACTCCCACCATTGTGGCCTGCAATGGTGGGCAGTCGAGCACGTCGCCGACGGGGACCGTGTGCGCGTCCGCGCCACGCTCGACGACCTGATGCTCGACGGCGAGGCCACCGCGCCCGGTCCGGTGGATGCGCTGACCGAGATCCTGGCCGGACACGGACTCGCGGTGGAGGTGCTGTGGATGACGCAGCAGTCCGTTGGCTCGGGGCGCGACGCGGAGGCGGTGACCTTCGTCCGATGCCGGGTCGGTGACCACAGCGCGTGGGGCGTCGGCGTCGACCGGTCGGCGACGGCGTCGAGCCTGCGCGCGACCCTGGCCGCCGTGCACCGCGCCCGGGCAGCGGCCCGCGTCGCGGCCTGAGCCCGCGCCGGAGTCGGCCCAGCCCCGAGCCCCGCCCCCACCCCCGCCCCCGCCCCCATTTGACCGAATGGGTCATTCGTTCGTCCTGACTGAACGAATGACCCATTCGGTCAGGCACCCGGGCGACCCGCCTCAGTGATGGAGGTCACATCGGGTTGCGGGAAGCGTTCCGCGAGTGGCACGGTTGAACCTGCCAGTGCTTGAACATTCAACTACTCGCCAAGGAGCCTTCATGACCACCGCCATCGCCCTCCCGACCCTGACCGCCGGCACCTGGGCCATCGACCCGACCCACTCGACCGTCGGCTTCAGTGTCCGGCACCTGATGGTCAGCAAGGTCCGTGGCCGTTTCCAGGACTTCTCCGGTGCGATCACCGTCGCCGAGGACGGCACGCCTGCCGTCGAGGCGCAGATCCAGGTCGCGTCCATCACCACCGACAACGAGCAGCGCGACGGCCACCTCAAGACCGCCGACTTCTTCGACGCCGAGCAGTTCCCGACGGCGACCTTCAAGTCCACCGGCGTCCGCGCGAAGGGTGACGACTTCGTGGTCGTCGGCGACTTCACCCTGCACGGCGTCACCAACGAGGTCGAGCTGAAGATGGAGTTCAACGGCGTGAACCCGGGCATGGGCAACGGCCCGGTCGCCGGCTTCGAGGCCACCACCGTCATCAACCGCAAGGACTTCGGCATCTCGATCGACATGCCGCTCGAGGGCGGCGGCGCCGTCGTCGGCGACAAGATCACCATCACCCTCGAGATCGAGGCCGGCCTGCAGGCCTGATCGACCGTACAGACGGCGCACCCGCCGAGCCCCTCCCCCTCGGGCCTCGGCGGGTGCGCTTCGTCGTCGGTTCCCCGGTCGCGCCTAGCGGCCGGCGACGATGTCCTTGACCGCGAGGTGGGCGAACAGCATGCTCGCGCCGATCGGGTTGCCGCCACCGGGGTAGACGGTGCCGCTCGCCGCGGCCATCGTGTTGCCCGCGGCGTAGAGGCCGGGGATCGGGTTGCCCGCGGTGTCGAGCACCCGCGCGACGGTGTCGGTGCGCAGCCCGCCCTTGGTGCCGAGGTCGGAGATGCCGAACGCGGCCGCGTGGAACGGGCCCTGCTCGATCGTCACGAGCGGCGGCTCGCCACCCGAGAAGGCCCGGTCGTATGCCTCGTCGCCGCGACCGAAGTCGGGATCGACGCCGGTGCCGACGAACGAGTTGAAACGCTCGACGGTCGCGACCAGGTTCTCGGCGGGGACACCGATCTTCTCGGCCAGCTCCTCGAGGGTGTCGGCGGTGTGCCACAGGCCGGCCTCGACATACTTCTCCGTCTCGACCATGGAAACGTTGGTGGCGTTCACCGGCGGACGCTCGCCGCCCTTGTCGTCGTAGATCATCCAGTACGGCAGGGTGATCTTGCCCTCGTCCATCTGGGCGATGATGTCGCGGCCGATGCGGTCGTATGCCGAGGACTCGTTGACGAACCGCTGGCCGTCCTGGTTGACGAAGATGCCGGCGGTGAACCACAGCGCGAACGCGGAGCGGCCGTCCGGATGGGTCATGCCGGGCGACCACCACGCCTCGCCCATCAGACCGGTGTCGGCGCCGACCGCGATGCCGGCCAGGTGCGCCTTGCCGAGGTTGGCCGGCGGGCCCATGGTGTCGCGGGCCTCGCCCGGGACGCCGTACTTGCGGCGGAGCTCGTCGTTGCCCTCGAAGCCACCCGCCGCGAGCACCACACCCTTGCGGGCCCGGATCGCGACCTGCTCGCCGTCACGCTCGACGAGGGCGCCGACCACCGCGCCGTCCTCGACGACCAGCTCGACCAGCGGCGAGTTCCGGTGCAGGGTGGCGTTGGGGTACTTGCCGATCGCCTTGAGGAAGCGGGCGATCAGCGCCCGGCCGCCGATGAAGAAGTCGTCGGGCTGCGGCGTGCCGAGACGGTCGTTGTCGAGCGGTCCACGCACCACCTCGCGGAGCTCGGGGGCGTCCGACACCTTGAGCGGCGACGGCATGGTGTGCCGCTGACCGTCCAGCCGCGCCTTGGGCGCCTTGCCGAAGTAGTCGGGCCACGGCAGCATCTGGAACTTGAGATCCTCGTCCTGCTCGAGGTACTCGATCAGCGGTGCGCCGCCGAGGACGTAGGCGTCCTGCAGCTCGCGGGGAGCGCCGTCGCCGACCACCGCGTGGAAGTACTCGAGCGCGTCCTCGATGGTGTCGTCGGTGCCGGCCCGCACCAGCACCGGGTTGCACGGAAACCACACGCCGCCGCCACCGGAGTAGGCGGTGGTGCCACCGAACTTGTCCGTCGCCTCGACGAGGATCACGTCGAGCCCCTCCCGGGCCGCGGTGTAGGCGCCGGCGACGCCGCCGCCACCCGATCCGACCACAAGGACGTCACACTCGTCGTTCCACTGGGTCATCTTGATTGCCTCCGAATGTCTGGTCGATCACAGTGTCCCGACCACGCTAGGAGCATGACGCGGTTCCGTCCGCCCATATCCCGTCCAGAGGGAGGCGAAGGGCCGCCTACTCTGGACGCCGTGAAGAAGGTGCTGCCGATCCTGCTCGTCGACGTCGTCCTGGTGATCGTGTTCTGCGCGATCGGTCGCCGCAGTCACGACGAGGCGAACGCGCTGACGGGGCTGCTGACCACGGCGTGGCCGTTCCTCTGTGGCCTCGCGCTGGGCTGGGTGGTGAACGAGGCGCTGTACCGGAACAAGTCCGTCCCGGCGTCGGTGGTGCCGGCCGGGATCGTGATCTGGCTGTGCACCCTCGTCGGCGGCATGCTGCTGCGGGTGGTCTCCGGACAGGGCACCGCGTTCAGTTTCATCCTGGTCGCCGGCACGGTGCTCGCGGTGTTCCTGCTGGGCTGGCGAGCGATCTACGCCCGCGTGGCGAGGCGCCCCGCGGGTCGCTGAACAACTTTCCTTCGCTAACATTGCGGAGTTGCGCCGCGCCGTCACGCGCGGCGCGTGGGAAGGTTCTGCAATGAGTGAAGTCGTGACGCCCCGCCAGGAGCCGCTGTCCGACCACGGATTCCTCGGTCAGCCGAAGGCGCTGGCCAACCTGTTCGGCGTCGAGATGTGGGAGAGATTCTCCTTCTACGGGATGCAGGGCATCCTGCTCTATTACCTCTACTACTCGGCCACCGAGGGCGGGTTGGGGATCTCGGAGGCGTCCGCGGTCTCGATCGTCGGCGCCTACGGCGGCACCGTCTACCTGTCGACGATCCTCGGCGCCTGGGTCGCGGACCGGGTGCTCGGCTCGGAACGGACGCTCTTCTACAGCGCCGTGCTGGTGATGCTGGGGCACATCGCGCTGGCGCTGATCCCCGGCCTGACGGGCGTCGGAGCCGGGCTGATCCTGGTCGCGATCGGCAGCGGCGGCCTGAAGGCGAACGCCACGTCCCTGGTCGGCGACCTGTACGCCGAGGGCGACGAACGCCGGGACGCGGGCTTCTCGATCTTCTACATGGGCATCAACATCGGCGGCTTCCTCGGCCCACTGCTGACCGGGTGGGCGCAGAAGAACTGGGGCTTCCATGTCGGGTTCGGTCTGGCCGCGGTCGGTATGGCGCTGGGCCTGATCCAGTACACCCTCGGCCGCAAACGCCTCGGAACGATCGGTGCGACGCCGGCGAACCCACTGCCGCGCACGATGCTGTGGAAGTACGGCGCCGGGGCACTCGCCATGGTGCTCGTGGTGGTCGTGCTCTGCCTGGTCGGGGTGATCACCACCGGCAACCTGTCCGACGTGGTGGTCGGACTGACGATCGCCGCGGCGGTCGGGTACTTCGCGGTGATCCTGTCCAGCAGGCAGATCACCAGCACCGAACGCAGCCGGGTGGTGGCGTTCATCCCGATGTTCCTGGCCAGCGCCGCGTTCTGGTCGCTGTTCCAGCAGCAGTTCACCGTGGTCGCGATCTACGCCGACAAGTTCCTCGACCGCAACCTGCTGGGCTGGGACTTCCCCGCCTCGTGGGTGCAGTCCATCAACCCGGTGTTCATCATCATCTTCGCCGGCGTGTTCGCGGCGATGTGGACGAAACTCGGTCCGCGGCAGCCGTCCTCGCCGCTGAAGTTCGCGATCGGAACCACGCTCATGGGCCTGGCGTTCCTGGCGTTCCTCCCCTTCGCCGACGGCCAGCCGAACGGCACCCCGCTGCTGGCGCTAGTGTTCATCCTGCTGCTGTTCACCTTTGCCGAACTGTTCCTGTCCCCTGTCGGGCTGTCGCTGTCGACGAAGCTGGCCCCCAAGGCGTTCCACACCCAGATGGTGGCGCTGTTCTTCCTGTCGGTGGCGTTGGGATCCTCGATGGCAGGCACCCTCGCGAAGTTCTACGACACCGACCACCAGGCCCCGTACTTCCTGTGGATCGGCATCGGTTCGATCGCGGTCGGGGTCGTCATGGTGGCCCTGTCACCGTGGATCAGCCGGATGATGCGCGGGGTCCACTGACCGAGGCCACGACGTGAACGGGCGACTGGGCACGCGAATCGGGCTGTGGCTCACCGGCTACACCCGGACCTGGCTGGTTCTCGGGATCGCGATCGGGGTGATCGCGGGGCTCGGTGCGGTGGTCTTCCTGGTGCTCCTTCAGTGGACCGGCAGGCTGCTGCTCGAGGGGGTCGGCGGCTACACACCGCCGCAGGCCGTCGGCGACGGCGGCGGCGGCTCCGACGGCTTCGGCCGCTGGTGGGCGATTCCGCTGGTGGTGTGTGGTGGCGCCCTGCTCTCCGCCGCTCTGGTGGCTCGCTTCGCACCCGAGGCCGAAGGCCACGGCACCGACGCCGCGATCGAGGCCTATCACACCGATCCGCGGTCGATCCGGGTCCGCGCGGTGCTCGTGAAGATGCTCTCCAGCGCGCTGACCATCGGCTCGGGCGGGTCCGCGGGACGGGAGGGCCCGACCGCCCAGATCTCGGCGGGTTTCGGCTCGTTGCTGACCCGGTGGCTGAACCTGTCCGACGATGTCGGGCGGATCGCCGTCGCGATCGGGATCGGCTCGGGGATCGGTGCGATCTTCGGGGCACCGCTGGGGGGCGCGGTGCTGTCCGCGGCGGTCCCGTACCGAGAGGACTTCGAGTTCCGGGCGCTGATCCCCGGCCTGATCGCGTCGGTCACCGCGTACGGGGTGTTCGGGTCCTTCCTCGGCTACGAGCCGCTGTTCGGGTTCGCGTTGCCCGACTACCGATTCGACGACGCCACGCATCTGGTGTGGTTCCTGGTGATCGGGGTCCTGGGCGGGGTGGTGGGACTGCTCTACATCCGGATCTTCTACGGGGTCGCCGCGGTGACCCGTCGACTGCCGGGCAGCAAGGTCGTCAAGCCCGCGGTCGGTGGTCTGCTCGTCGGTCTGCTCGCGCTCGCCGTGCCCCAGGTTCTCGGCAGCGGGTACGGCTGGGTCCAGGAGGCGCTGAGCCGGGACTCGCTGCTGGCCCTGCCGCTGTGGATAGTCCTGATGCTGCCGCTGCTGAAGATCGTGGCCACCGCGCTGTCGATCGGGACGGGCGGATCCGGCGGGATCTTCGGTCCCGGCATGGTGATCGGCGGCTTCGTCGGCGCCGCGGTGTGGCGGCTGACCGAACCGTGGGCATCGTCGGTGCCGGACAGCCCGGCGCCGTTCGTGATCGTCGGGATGATGGCCTGTTTCGGCAGCGCGGCCCGCGTCCCGTTGGCGGTGATGGTGATGGTGGCGGAGATGACCGGCGGGTGGGCCGTGGTGCCGGGCGGGATGATCGCCGTCGCAGCGGCGTATCTGATCGTGCGGCACAGCGATTCGTCGATCTATCTCCGACAGCGCCGCAACCGTGCGGATGCGGAAACCGAACGCGACCGAGGCACCTGACTCACCGCAGGGCGAGCCACCCGGCCAGGCCGAACCCGGCCGCCGCGACCGCGATCCGCAGCGCGTTCGGCGGAATGACCTTCACCAGGGGCGGCCCGCACCAGCCACCCAGCAGCGCCCCCAGCGCCATCGCCGCCGCGGCACCCCAGTGCACCTCCCCGGACACCGAGAAGGCCAGGGCGGCCACGAGGTTCGCGATCCCGAGCAGGAAGCTCTTGAGGATCGTCGCCCGCCACACCGACAGCGCCGTGCAGATCAGGGTGAGCGCCAGGAAGATCACCCCGGCGCCGGCCCCGAAGTAGCCGCCGTAGACCGCCACCAGCCCCAGTGCCGCGGGGAAAAGGACCGGGAACTCCCTGCCGACGGCCAGTTTCCGGATTCGCGGCTGGGCCAGCAGTGCCACCGCCGCGCCCGCAACCAGGTACGGCACCACCGCCTCGAACGACCCTTCCGGTGCCCACAGCAGCAGCGCGGCCCCGGCGAGTCCGCCGGCGGCGCAGACCGCCGCCCACCGCCACAACCGCGGCCCCATCTCGGTCAGCTCCCGCAACGAGTTCGCGGTCGCCCCGATCCCGACCGCGACCAGCGCGACGGTGTTGGTGACGTTCGCGGCGATCGGCGTCAACCCGACCGCGAGCAGCGCCGGATACGACACGATCGACGCGAGCCCGGTGACGAAACCGACCAGCCCCGCGGCGAATCCGGCGACGACGAGCAGCAGGTAGTCGAGCGCGGTCACCGTGGCAGCTGGGCCTGGATCGGCCGCAGGAACCGGCCGGCGGCGTCCACCGCGGGCACGGAGCTGTCCGCGCCGGCGACGAACACTGCGAACGCGACGTCTCCCTCGCTGCCGACGAACCAGCCGTGCGCGGGCTGCCCGGCGACCTCCGCGGTGCCGGTCTTTCCGCGCAGGTCGGCGATGTCGGTGAGCTGCGTCGCGGTACCGGCGGTGACGGTTTCCCGCATCATCGTCTTCAGCGCGTCGGTGACCGCGGCGGGTGCCGGGGTGGGGCCCGCGTCGCCGACGCCGGGTTGCCCCTGGACGAGCATCGGTGCGGGGGTGGACCCGTGCGCGATGGACGCGGCGACCAGCGCCATCCCGAACGGGGACGCGGTCACCCGCCCCTGCCCGATCGCGGATTCGACGCGCTCGGCGGGGGTGTCGGCGGGCGGGACGCTGCCGGTCACGGTGGTCAGGGCGGGCGTGACGTAGTCGATGCCGAGGCCGAACTGCTGCGCCGCCTCGTGCAGCGCCATCGGCGTCATCGACACCGCCAGCTGTCCCATCGTGGTGTTGCAGGAACGGGCGAACGCGGTGTGCAGCGGCACCGATCCCAGGTCGAAGTTGTCGTCGTTCGGGATGGTGCGGCCCTCGATGTTCGCGCTGCCGGGGCACGGCAGCACGGTGTCGGCGGTCACCGAACCCTGCTGCAACGCAGCCGAAGTCGTCACGGTCTTGAATGTCGACCCGGGCGGGTACAGGCCGGTCAACGCGATCGGGCCCTGGGCGCTGGCGGCGGCGTTCTGCGCGACGGCGAGCACCCCGCCGGTGGACGGCCGGATCGCGACGATCGCCGCCTGCTGCGGCAGGTCCGCGATCGCGGCCTGGGCGGCGGCCTGCACGGCGGGGTCGAGGGTGGCCGCGATGTCGGGGGCGGTGGTGCCGTCGTGTCCGGTGAGCCGTTCGGCGGTGCCGTCCGGGTGCACCAGTTGCACCGCCCAGCCGGCGTTGTCGGCCTGTCCCTGTTCCCACATCGTCCGCAGCCCCTCGAGCGCCGGCGACTGCACCGCCTTGTCCACGGTCAGCAGCCGGGTCTGCTTGACGAGGGTGACCCCGGGAATCGCGGCCAGTTGCGCCTCGATCGGTGCGAGGTCGGCGTCGCGGAGGGTGATGACGGTCAGCGGACGGCCTTGCGTCGCAGCGAGATCCGAACCGAGCGTGGCTGCGGAGATGGTGGGCGCGACCGGTGCGAGCAGGGGTGCGAGGGCCGCCGTCGCCGCGGCGGGGTCGCCGACGGTGGCCGGATCGAGATTGACCAGGGTGACGGTCTGCTCGGTCATCAGCGGAGTTCCGTTGGCGGCGAACACGGTCGGCGATCCGCCGGACAGGGTGGTGTATCTCAGGGTGGTCGTCGCGTCGAGCCCGGGCGCCAGCAGTGCCGGGTCCCAGGGGATGGCCCCGCCGTCGGCGACCGACCGGCCACCGCCGCTGGTGGTGTAGGTCCAGTCCTCCGGTGCCGGTGCGGCGGTCGTCGGGGTCGGGGTCGGGGCGCCGGTGGTCTCGGCGACTCCGGTCTCCGTCGGGGCGGCGCCGAAGGTCCAGTCGGCGGCGAGCGTGAACGTGCCGGCGTCGCTGTCGGTGCCCGCGACGGTGAATCGCGCGTCCGTCGCGTTCAGTCCGTCGAACATCTGCCGGATCGCGGTGGCCGCGGCCGCGGGGTCCGAGGTGAGGTCGGCGGCGGCCTGGGCGTCGCGACGGGTCAGAGCGTCGGCGAACTGCTCGGCCGCCGTCTCCGTCTCCGTCGGGCCGCTGCTGCACGCAACGCCGCCGACCAGCAGGGCCGACACCGACATCACCGCGACAACCGGTCTCATGCGCATCCCCCGACCCTAGGCGGCTCCGCCACTCGTGCGCGGTTTGCGGGTCCCGAGACTCGCAAACCGCGCACGAGCGCGTAGCGCCTGAACGCCAATGGGCGTAGCGTTGTAATCAAGTAATCATTGCAACAACCGAGGTGAGAGCAATGGGATACTCATCGAATCGCCGGTTCGGCCGCAGCGGCGGCTGGCAGCAAGCGCAGGCGCCCGACACGCGCGACGTGGCCGAGTGGTTCTCCGGCCGCCTGCCCGACGACTGGTTCACCGGCCCGCCGACCATCGAGGTGGACCGCGAGGAGATCGTGGTGACCGGCGAGCTGGCCCCACCCGAGGAGGCCACCCCGTCAGCGGTGGAGGGACGCGTTTCCCGGTTCCGCGAGTCCACCCGGACGCAGCGGATGCGGATCGCGGACGAGGCCGAGGACCGCTACGGCCGCAAGGTCGCGTGGGGCGTGACCATCGGCGACCACCACCAGCTGTTCACCCACCTGGCGGTGCCGGTGATGACGCGGCTGCGGCAGCCCGAACGCAAGGTGCTCGACACCCTCGTCGACGCCGGTGTCGCCCGGTCCCGCGCCGACGCGCTCGCCTGGACGGTCCGGCTCGCCGGCCAGCACGCGGACGAGTGGCTCGCCGAACTGCGCGAGGCGATGCGCAAGGTCGACGACCTGCGCGCGGAGGGCCCGCAGCTGTAGCGGACCGGGCCGCCTGGTGACGCCGGACAAATTCGCTTGCCCGCACGGGCGGACGCCCCTAGCCTTGAGGACGTCCTGTTGTCGACGATCGGAAGACCATTGCTCATTCGGAGGTAGTGACCGCGCGCCGCGTCTCTCGCGTGCGCACCGCACCCACCCTTCGAAGGAGCTCCATGTCCTCATCTCCAAGAGCGCTGTCGACCCTGTCTTCGCTCGTCCTTTCCGACCTCTCGTTCTCCTGGCCCGACGGTGAATCCGTGCTCGAAGGCGTCGACGCCGTGTTCCCGCCGGGGCGCACCGGCCTGGTCGGACGCAACGGGGCAGGCAAGTCCACGCTGCTGCGGCTGATCGCCGGACGCCTGCGACCCGACCGCGGCTCCGTGACCGTCGGCGGCGATCTCGCCTACCTGAGGCAGGACCTCACCCTGGACCCCACTCGCACCGTCGACGCCGTCCTCGGCATCGAGGGGCAGCGAAAGGCGCTGCACCGCATCGAGTCCGGGGAGGGCACCGAGGACGACTACACCGTCGTCGGCAGTCACTGGGACGTCGAGGAACGTGCCGTCGCCACCCTGGACCGGCTCGGTCTCGCGCATGTCGCGGGCGACCCCGACGGCCTCGGCCGCACGGTGGGAACCCTGTCCGGCGGCGAGACGATGCTGCTCGGCCTGACCGCCGCGCTGCTGTCCGACCCGCAGGTGCTGCTCCTCGACGAGCCGACCAACAATCTCGACCTGCACGCGAAGGCGCGCCTGTACACGGCGGTCGACCAGTTCCCGGGCATCGTCGTCGTGGTCAGCCACGACCGCGCACTGCTGGACCGGATGGACACGATCGCCGAACTCCGCGACGGGGGGCTGCGCTTCTTCGGTGGCGATTTCACGCACTACGAGCAGGCGGTGCAGGCCGAGCAGGAGGCCGCACGGGCCACGGTCCGGGACGCCCGCGCGGACGTGCGCAGGCAGGGCCGCGAACTGATCGAGGCGCAGATCAAGATCGACCGCAGGCAACGGTACGGCAAGAAGATGGAGTCGAGCCTGCCCCCGATCCTGGCCGGCGAACGCAAGCGGCAGGCACAGGTCTCCGCGGGCAAGCTGCGGGGCAACCACCAGGACAAGCTCGACGAGGCCCGCCGCACGCTCAGCGAGGCCGAGGACGCCCTCCGCGAGGACAAGCAGATCCGAATCGACCTGCCCGACAGCGTGGTTCACCCCGGACAGCGGGTGCTCGACGTCCACGTCACGCTGCCGACCGGCCAGCACGTCGAGCTCGGCGTGACGGGCCCGGAACGGATCGCCCTGGTCGGCCGCAACGGAATCGGCAAGACCACTCTGCTGCGCGCGATCGCCGACGCCCCACCCGCGGTGCCGTGGCGGGTGCTGCCGCAACGCCTCGACGTCTTCGACGAGTCCCGGACGCTGGCGCAGAACGTCGCGGACGCGGCACCGCACGCGACCGACGAACAGGTGCGGGCGCGGTTGGCGCGCTTCCTGTTCCGTGGACGCGATGCGGACGTGCCGGCCGCGGCGCTGTCCGGCGGCGAACGACTGAGGGCTGCGCTGGCGACGATCCTGCTGGCGGAGCCCGCGCCGCGCCTGCTGCTGCTCGACGAGCCGACCAACAACCTCGACCTGCCGAGCCTGCAGCACCTGACCGAGGCCCTGACCCAGTTCCGGGGCGCGCTCGTGGTCGTCAGCCACGACGTGCCGTTCCTGCGCGACATCGGGATCACCCGGTGGCTGGAGTTGACGGAGTCCGGTGTCACGGACATCGATCCGCTCTAGAGTCGGCATATGACCGTCGGCACCACTGCAGTCCACGCGTTCCGCGACGACGCCCTCGGCGACCTCGACGCCACCGGGATCGCGGCCCGCCTCGCGTCCGGTGAGATCACCGCTCGGGAGGCGGTGGAGGCGGCGATCGCGCGGGCGGAGGCGGTGTCACCGCTCGCGGCGATCGAGACCGCCGACTTCGAGCGGGCCCTGGGATGGGCGGACGGCCCGCTCGACGGCCCGTTCGCCGGCGTGCCGACGTTCGTCAAGGACAACATCGACGTGGCGGGCCTGCCGACCGGTGAGGGCTGCGCGGCGTTCACCCCGCGGCCCGCCCGGGCGGACAGTCCGGCCGTGACGCAACTGCTGTCGAGTGGCCTCGTGTCGCTGGGCAAGACCCGGCTGCCGGAGTTCGGGTTCAGTCCGAGCGGGGAGTTCGCGACCGCCGAGGCGGTGCAAAATCCGTGGAATCCGGCGTACTCGTCGGGCGCGTCATCGGCCGGCGCGGCGGCGCTGGTGGCGGCGGGGGTGGTGCCGATCGCACACGGCAACGACGGCGGCGGCTCGATCCGGATTCCGGCCGCGGCCTGCGGCCTGGTGGGGCTCAAGCCGACCCGGGGCCGGATGCTCGCGGACCCGAAGGACCAGTCGATGCCGGTCCGCCTGGTCACCCAGGGTGTGGTGACCCGGACCGTCCGGGACACGGCCCGCTACTACGCGGCCGCCGAACGGTACCGCCGCAACCCGAAGTTGCCGCCGATCAGACTGGTGGAGGGCCCGAGCGCGACGCGGCTGCGGATCGGGGTCGTCACCGATTCGGTCAACGGCAAACCCACCGACGACGAGACCCGCGCGGCGGTCAGCGCGACCGCGGACCTGCTCGCCGACCTCGGCCATCACGTAGACGACGCGCCGCTGCCGGTGGGCCCGGAGTTCGTCGAGGATTTCAGCATCTACTGGGGCTTCCTGTCGTTCGCGATCTGCGCCGGCGGGAAGAAGATGCTCGGTCCCGACTTCGACAAGGCCCGCACCGACAACCTGACCCGCGGCCTGGATGCACTGTACCGCCGCAACATCGCCCGGACCCCGCAGGTGCTCTACCGGCTGCGTCGCACGGCACACCGGGCGGTGCAGTTGTTCGCCTCGTATGACGTGATCCTGTCCCCGGTCCTCGGTCACACCACCCCGGAACTCGGGTTCCTCTCCCCCGCACAGCCTTTCGAGACGTTGTTCGACAAGCTGATCACCTACACGGCGTTCACGCCGTTGAACAACGCCGCGGGCACCCCGGCGATCTCACTGCCGCTGCACACCACGTCGACGGGTCTTCCTCTTGGCGTGCACTTCTCGGCCGCGCACGGCGACGAACGCACCCTGCTCGAGCTGGCGTTCGAACTCGAGCAGGCTCGTCCGTTCGCCCGCATCCACGGTTAGGCCACCGGGACCGTCTCGTCCTGCTCGGCGACCACCGACTCGGGCCGCCTCGCCAACGCGCTCGGCCACCAGACGCGCGGCCCGATGTCGTGGACGAGCGCGGGCACCAGCAGCGACCGCACGACGAGCGCGTCGAGGAGGACGCCGAACGCCACGATGAACGCGATCTGCGCGAGGAAGATCAACGGGATCACCGCGAGCGCGGAGAAGGTGGCCGCGAGCACCACCCCGGCCGAGGTGATCACCCCGCCGGTGACGGTGAGCCCGCGCAGCACCCCGGCACGGGTGCCGACCTTCGCGGCTTCCTCGCGCACCCGGGTCATCAGGAAGATGTTGTAGTCGATGCCGAGCGCCACCAGGAACACGAACGCGAACAACGGCACGACGGGGTCGGCTCCCGGGAAGCCGAGGATGTGGTTGAACACGATCGACGAGATGCCCAGTGTCGCGGCGAACGACAGGATCACCGTGCCCATCAGCAGCAACGGCGCGAGCAGCGAGCGCAGCAACAGGCACAGGATCGCCAGGACCACGAGGCTGACCACGGGGATGATCAGGTTGCGATCGTGCGTCGCGGTGGTGCGGGTGTCGAGGTCGGTGGCCGTCGGCCCACCGACCAGGGCGTCCGCCCCGTCGATCGCGTGCACGGCCTCGCGCAGTCGCTGCACGGTGTCCTCGGCGGCGAGCGAGTCGGCGGGGTCGGTGAGGGTCGCCTCCAGCAGGACCCGGCCGTCGACGATCTTCGCCGCGCCGCCCTCGGAGAGGACGGTGACGTCGACGACGCCGGGGACGTCGGCGGCGGCACGCACCGCATCGAGCGTGTCCGCGTTGGCGACGATCACGGCCGGTGACCCGTTGCCCGCGTCGAAGTGGTCACCGAGCACCTGCTGACCGGCGACGGAGTCGGCCTCGAACAGGAAGGTGTCGGACTGGGCCACACCGCCGGCCCGGAACTGCGGCACCAAGAGCGCGAACAGCAGCAGTACGAGCGCGGAACCGACCCAGAACCGGCGCGGGTTGCGCCCGATCCGGGCCGCGAGGGACGCCCAGAATCCGTGCCCACCGTCGTCGGCGGCTCCGGTGCACTCCGGTCGGCGCGGCCAGAACGACGCGCGGCCGAGCAGGACCAGCACGGCGGGCAGGAACGTCATCGAGGCCACGAACGAGGCTGCGATGCCGATCGCGGCGACCGGGCCGAGGCCGCGGTTGGAGTTGAGGTCGGAGAGCAGCAGGCACAGCACGCCGGCGATGACGGTGCCCGCTGAGGCCGCGACGGGTTCGAGGGTGGCACGCCACGCGGCGGCCATCGCCCGGTAGCGGTCACGTTCGCGGCGCAGTTCCTCCCGGAACCGGGCAACGAGCAACAGCGCGTAATCCGTTGCGGCACCGAACACCAGGATGAACAGGATGCCCTGGCTCTGGCCGTTGAGGGTGATCGCGCCCGCGTCCGCGAGCAGGTACACGAGCAGGCACGCCAGGACCAGGGCGAACAGCGCGGAGAAGATGACGACGAACGGCAGGATCGGGCTGCGGTAGACCACGATCAGGATGAGAATCACCACTACCCCGGCGACTAGCAGTAGCAGCCCGTCGATGCCCCCGAAGGCGGCGCTGAGATCTGCCGCGCTCCCCGCCGGACCGGTGACGTGCACGGACAGCCCGTCGGGTGCGCCGGCGAGGGCGGCCCGCAGGTCCGCGACCGTGTCCTTCAGTTCGCCGGTGCTGTCGACCGGAACGAACATCTGCAGCGCCCTTCCGTCCTCGGACCGGATCGGTGGGGAGAACTGCGGACCGAAGCCCTCGGTCCCGGCCATCTCGCCGATGCGCTCGTTGAGGAACGCGGCGTCGGCGGTCTCGACACCGGAATTGCGTTCCGCGACCACGATCGCGGGCACGAAGGTGGTGTCCTGGAAGCCGCTCTGCAGCCGGGCGACCTCGGTCGCCTCCGCGGACGCGGGCAGGAAGGAGGTGCTGTCGTTGGTCTGGACGTCGGTCAGCTTGCCCGCGAACGGGCCACCGGCGCCGGCGAGCGCGAGCCAGGCGAGGATCAGAAGTGCTGGCAGAATCCAGCGCAGACGCCGAGTCCTGGTCGGTGCCGTGGTCGTCACGCTCGTCCTCCGGAGGGATTCGATGGCCATGTCCGATTCGGGATTTTGCTCAGCCTGCTGAACAAATGCAACCCGCACCCGAGGGAGGAGGAACGCGATGGACCCCGACAGCACCGACACCTGGCCCACCGGACGCCTGCTGTCGACCGCTGCACGCCTGGTCGAACAGTCCTGGGAGTCGTTGCTGCGCACCCACGACCTCACCCATGCCGGCCTGTTCGTCCTGCACGCCGTCGCGGCGGCACCGGCATCGCAGCGCGAGATCGCCCGCACCGCGCGGGTGACCGACCAGACCATGAGCCGGACGCTCGAGAAGCTCGAACGCGCGGGGTACGTCAGCCGCGAACCGGACCCCCACGACGACCGCCGGAAGCTCGTGACCGCGACCGAAGCGGGGCTCCGCACCTATCGGCGCCTGATCGAAGTGGAGCGGGAGGACACCACGCTGACCGCCGCGGTCGGCGACGTGACCGCCCTGCGCACCCAGCTGCTGGCGCTCGTCCGGGCGCTGCAACCACCCGCCGCCGGGTGACTCACGGTTCAGCGCACCGCCCTGACCCAGTCGACGAGGGCATCGACGAGCGGGGACCGGGTGCGCGAACGCAGCGAGTACATCGCGGCCTCGGTCTCGGGGATGCCCAGGTCCTCGCTGAATGCGAGCAGGGCGAGTCCCCGGCCGGGAGTCCACCCCGATCCCACGAGCACGGCGTCCGTCGCGAGCACGGTGGAGGTCAGCAGCTCATAGTTGTCGAGTTCGATCGAGGCCCGCAGCAGCGAGCGGTCGAATCGCACCGGCAGCGAGTTCAGGTAGCCGTTCCACGCGGTGACCGCGACCACCGGGTAGTCCCGCAGCGCCTCCACCGGGACGGGGTTTCCGGTGTCGAGGGGGTGCCCCTCGCGGACGCTGAACTCCACCCGGCTGGGACCGAGCCGATCGACGCGAAGCCGGTCGAGGGAGTGCGCGGGATGCGCCAGCGCGAGGAACACCTCGACGGACCCGGCGAACAGCGCCTCGGTGAGCGCGTCGACGGAGTCGATCGTGATCCGCACCGACAGTTCGGGATGGTCGCGAACCACCTCGGTCATCAAGCGCGGCAACAGATTCGATGCCGACGATGGCGAGATCCCGAACGAGATCTCTCCCGCCAGGCCCGCGGCGGCCGACCGCATCACGTTCTTGAGCTCCTCGGCTCCGCGCAACAGGGTGTCCGCGGAGGCGAGAACCTGCCGGCCGACCTCGGTGATCAGGACGCCGTCGCGGCCGCGTTCGAGCAGCCGCACCCCGTACTGCCGTTCGAGGGACTGGATGCTGCGGGACAGCGCAGGCTGCGACATGTGCAGCGTCTCGGCCGCGCGGTGGAAGCTGCCGCAACGCGCGACCTCGGCGAACTGCTCCAGTTTGCGCAGGTCCATCCGTCGATCCCTTCACCGGCCGGCCGCCCCCGCCGGGCAGCCTAGCCGGTGAAGAAATCCACCGAAAACTAACTCGCGTAGTCGATGACGCCGCGGATGTTCACACCGGCGTGCATGTCCGCGTACGCCTCGTTGATCTGGTCCAGCGTGTAGCGGCGGGTGACCAGCTCGTCGAGGTGCAGCTTGCCCTCCGCGTAGAGGTCGAGCAGGCGCGGGACCGCCTCGCGGGGCGATCCCATGCCGAACAGGACACCCTGAATCCGCTTCTGGTACATGGAGATCTCGAAGAGGTTGATCGGCATGCCGACCTCGGTGACGGCCCCCTGCGCTGTCACCACGACGGTGCCGGCCTTGCGGATCGCCGCGAACGCCTCGCCCACGTGCTCACCGTGGATGACGCCGACGGTGACAATCGCGGAGTCGGCGCCCTGCCCGTTGGTGATGGACTTGGCGAACCCGGTGGCCTGCTCCATGTTCTCGTACGCCTCGGTGGCACCGAGCTTGAGCGCCATCTCCCGTTTGAACGCGACCGGGTCGACCGCGATGACGTGCGCCGCGCCCGCGTGCGCGGCGCCCTGCACGGCGTTGATGCCGATGCCGCCGACACCCATCACGATCACCACGTCGCCGACCTTCACCTCGGCACCGTTGGTGGCCGAACCCCAGCCGGTGGGTACACCGCAGCCGACCAGGCACGCGACGTTCAGCGGGACGTCGTCGCGCACCTTGATGCACGACACCTCGTCGAGGACCTGCCATTCCGCGAACGTGCCGAGCATGGCTGCCGTGGCGACGTCCTCGCCGTCGGTGGTGTGCATCCGGAACCCGCCGTCGAGCTGGGTCCCCTCGAGGATGAGCGCGCCGTTGTCGCAGAGGTTCTGCATGCCGGACGCGCACCAGCGACAAGTCCCGCAGGACGGGATGAAGGACGTCACGATGTGGTCGCCGACGTTCAGGTTCCGCACCCCGGCACCGACCTTGCGGACGATGCCTGCGCCCTCGTGCCCGCCGCAGAACGGCAGGTGCCCGACCGGGGAATCGCCGACCGCCATGTGGTCGTCGGAGTGGCAGAGCCCGGTGGCGACCATCTCGACCAGCACCTCACCGAAGCCGGGATCGTCCAGCTCCACGTCGATGACCTGCCAGGCTCCGGGCTGTTCCTTCAATACCGCTGCGCGCGTCCTCATTGACCGCTCCTCGTGAACCGGCGCCGGCTCGGGTCGTCCGGCGTCCGATTTGTGACGCTAGTCACGCCCGTTCGTGGTCGTCCAATGCAACTTTCGGCGTCCGGCGATGCGCCGTGCGCATCGCCGCGGACGGCATTGGCACCATGGTCGGGTGAACTCGTACTGGGCCGGCTGGTCGGCGTATCTCCCCCTCGTGCTGGCCGCGGCCGCGGTGCTGTGGCGGCCGCTGTGGAATCTGACGCGGCACGTGGTGACCCTGGCACACGAGGCCGGCCATGCGCTGGCGGCCGTCGCGACCGGCAGGCGACTGACGGGCATCCGGCTGCACTCGGACACCTCCGGGTTGACGCTGTCGCGGGGCAAGCCCCGCGGTCCGGGGATGGTGCTGACGGCCGCGGCCGGCTATCTGGCGCCGTCCCTGCTCGGCCTCGCCGGGGCCGCGCTGATCGCCGCGGGCCGCCTGCCGATCCTGTTGTGGGGCGCGGTGGCGTTGATCGCCGCGATGATCCCGTTCATCCGGAACGTCTTCGGGTTCCTCGTCCTGGTCGCGTCCGGGGCTGCGGTCGGCGCCGTCGCCTGGTACGGATCCCCCACTCTGCAACTGCATTTCGCGTACACCGCGATCTGGCTGCTGCTGATGGGCAACCTGCGCACCATCCTCGAGGCCGCTCGAACCCACTCGGGCCGTTCGGATCTCGACCAGCTGCGCGTCCTCACCCACCTGCCCCGCGTGGTGTGGACGGTCCTGCTGATCGCGGTCGCCGTCAGCACCGGGGTCCTGGCCTGGCGGGCGCAGTACATGTCCTGAACCCAGGCGGTCGATCGACGCCGACCGGGCGATGCCGGTCGGCACCAAAAGGCCCACACCCGCTTCGGGTGTGGGCCTGATCAGCTTCCGGTGGCGTGCATGTCCGCGGGCGACGACTCTGCGGCAGGCATGGGCGGCGCCGACTCCGACGCGTTCGAGTCCTCGCCGCCGGACGAGCAGGCGGACAGTCCGAGGACCACCACTGCGGCGAGGCCGACTGCGGCTGGGGTCGGGTTCGTCTTCACCGTGATTCCCACTTTCGTCGATCTCGGTCGTGGGACCCAGCCTCTGCCGATGGACCGGTGCCGTCAGGCTTTCGACACCCACGGCGAATCGGATGGGTCGAATTCGCGGAAACTCTCGCGGGCCGATTCACGACACCCATCCGATTCCGCTGCCGCTCCGAACCGTTCACAATTGAGCAGAGAGGGCGTGGGATCCGATGACGACGGAAGCACACGGGGAACCGAACACGGAACCGGGGCAAGGCCCGCAAGTGAGCCGGTGGCGAACGCTGCCGGGACGTGCACTGTCGGGAGTGCTCGCCGCCGCGGTGATTCTGGGGGTCGGCGAGCTGGTGGCGGTGCCGATCGGCTCGTCGGCGTCCCCGTTCTTCGCGGTCGGGTCGACAACCGTCGACCGGAGTCCGGCGTGGGCACGCGAATTCGCGATCAAGACGTTCGAGACCAACGACAAGCCGGCGTTGTTCATCGGCATGAGCGTCCTGATCGTGGTGCTCGCCGCGATCGCAGGCATCGTCGAACGCACCCGCCGACCGTACGGCAGCGCCATCCTCGTGGCACTCGGCGCGGTCGGGGTGTACGCGGCGACCACCCGCCCCGGCGCGACCGCCGTCGACGCCGTCCCCACGATCGTCGGGGTCGCCGCCGGAGTTCTCACCCTGAGGCTCCTGACCTGCCGTGCTCGCGACCTCGACGAGCCGGCACCCGAACGGGTCGCCATGTCCCGCCGACGGTTTCTCGTGCTGGCGGGCACCGCGGCCGCGGTGGCGGTGGCCGCGGGGGCGGCCGGACGTCACCTCGCAGGCACGATCGCGGGGGCGGTGCGCAACCGGATGGCCTTCGTCCTACCCGCGGTCGCCGCGAGGAACCGGGCACCGGCCGTCGCGCCGGGCATGGACATCGCCGTCCCCGGGGCGACCCCGTTCGTCACGAGCAACGAGGACTTCTACCGCATCGACACCGCCCTGCGGGTGCCGATGCTCACCACCGACGACTGGAGCCTTCGCATCCACGGCATGGTCGACCGCGAGATCACGGTGCGGTGGGCGGATCTGGTCGCCCGGACCCCGATCGAACGCACCATCACCCTCACCTGCGTCTCCAACGAGGTCGGCGGCAGCCTCGCCGGGAATGCCACCTGGATCGGCTACCGGATCAAGGACCTGCTCGACGAGGCCGGCGTGTCCCCCGACGCCGACATGCTGCTGTCGACCAGTTCCGACGGGTTCACCTCGGGCACCCCGATCGCGGTCCTGCGCGACGGCCGGGACGCGATGCTCGCGGTCACGATGAACGGGCAACCGCTGCCGTTCGAGCACGGCTACCCCGTCCGGCAGGTCGTGCCCGGCCTCTACGGATTCGTCTCCGCCACCAAGTGGGTGGTGGACTGGGAGGTGACCCGCTTCGACCGGGCCCAGGCGTACTGGACACGGCGCGGCTGGGGTGAGCGGGCCCCGATCAAGACCGCCTCCCGGATCGACGTCCCGGCGTCGTTCGCCCACGTGGGCGCCGGTGACGTCCTGGTCGCGGGCACGGCGTGGGCCCAGCACCGTGGCATCGCCCGTGTCGAGGTCCGCGCCGACAACGGCCCGTGGCAGGACGCGACCCTCGCCCCCGAGTACTCGATCGACACCTGGCGGCAGTGGACCTGGCGGTGGCGTGCCACCCCCGGCACCCACACCCTGCAGGTCCGCGCCACCGACCTCGACGGGAACGTCCAGACCGAGCAGCGCGCCGAACCGATCCCGGACGGCGCCAGCGGGTGGCACAGCCGCTCGCTCACCGTCGGGTGACGCGCGGCTCGTGGAGGAACGTCAGCGCGGCGTCCACACCGCGACGGCAGTGCGGTCGTCGGCAGGTCCGGCCGGCTCGAACGCGATGCGGTCGGCGAGGTCGCCGAGGCGGGGCGGGTTGGTCCACCCCGTCGCGAACGAGGCGGCGACGGCGCTGCCGCCGTCCTCGAACGCGTCCGCGACACCGTCACTGCACACCATCAGCAGTTCTTCCGGACCGATCTCGTAGCTCGTCCCGGTGACGACCGCGTCGTCGGGCACCGGCAGCGCGAGGGCCCGTGAGATGGCGACCTCACGGCGCGTCAGCCGTCCACCGGACATCAACAACCACGGTTCGAAGCCCAGCGCACCGGAGCGGGTGCGACGCCACCACGCACTGCTGTCGCCGACGGTGGCCGCGTGGGCCAACCACGGTCCGGGGCCGTCGACGCCCTCGATGGCGAGCGCGGTCACGGTGGTGGCCATGACGTCGGCAACCTCGTCGAGGCTCGGCGCGCGGTCCCCGAGCAGGTCGCCCGCGGCCCGCGTCACCGCCAGCGAGGCCACCCGGAAGTGCGGGGTCCAGTCGCCGGAGACCTCCAGGTCGGCGGTGAGCAGGTGATCGGCGAGTGCCGCGCTCGCCGCCGCCGCGGCCAGGTGCGAGTACTCCATCGCGCCGAGGCCGTCACAGACGACGGCCGCGATCCGGCCGTTGCCCTGCCGTACGGCGTACGAATCCTGCCTTGGCGTCAGGTCCGATTCGTGCGAGGTTCCCCGCATCGACGCCGCGCGGACCGTCCATCCCCGCACGTCGAGTGCGTCGTGGACGGCGTCGGGTACGACGCCGCCCGGTATCGGGCTCCCAGACACAGACATGGATCCATCCAACACCGATGGCGGCCGCTCACCCAGGCGACGCGCGGTCGGGGCGACGATCGGCGCGGCCCGAAATGTTCGTGAACAACCGGCGACATTTGGCCCGTGCAGTTGAACAGCTGTCCATATTCGGGTTTGCTCCGTGTCGGTGCCCACCCTTTCGAGACGAACGAGGACAAGATGACGGAGTTCGACGGAATCGATCGACGGCGATTCCTCACCGGCGCGGCGGTGGCAGGCGCCGCCGTCCCACTCGCCGCGATGACGCCGGCGGTCGCCGCCGCGGCTGCCGCCGACAGCGACAAGTTCGCCTTTCCCACCGGATCGACGCTCCGCGTCCTCCTCACCGGTGACGCGGGCACCGGCGCCCAGCCTCAGTGGGCGGTGGCCGACGCGATTCGCGACCTCCACGGCCGCGAACCCCTCGCCATGGCACTGGGTCTCGGCGACAACATCTACGAACTGGGCCCCACCAGCGAGGACGACACCCAGTTCACCACGAAGTTCGAGGACCCGAACCACGGCCTCGACTTCCCGTGGGTGATGGCACTGGGCAATCACGACAACAGCGCGGTCTTCCCGGGCGACGGCGGCTGGCTGTTGCGCGGCGACGAGGAGGTCGACTACCACCGGCGCTCGCGGAAGTGGTGGATGCCCAGCCGGTACTACTCGGTGCGCGTGCCCGAACGGAACCCGGTCGTCGAGTTCTTCGTGCTCGACCTCAACCCGCTCGCCGCGTACCTCCCACCGCTGCTCTCGCCGTATTGGTCACCCGACGGACAGTTCATGAGCGAGCAACGTGCCTGGCTCGATGCGGCGTTGGCCTCCTCGACGGCGAAGTGGAAGATCGCCGTCACCCATCATCCGTATCTCAGCAACGGATCCCACGGCGATGCCGGCAAGTACGACGGGATCCCGGTCGAGCCCATGAACGGTGTCCACGCGAAGCGGTTCTTCGAGGACCACGTCGTCGGCCGATGCCACTTCATTCTCTCCGGACACGATCATTCGCTGCAGATCCTCGAGCCGACGGCGGCCTCCAAGGGAACGCGTCAGATCGTGTCGGGCGCGTCGGCGAAGAACAGCCACGGCAAGGCCGGAGCCGAGGTCGACCGCAGGAACCTCTTCCAGAACTACACCGACGTCGGATTCATGGTGATGGACCTCGCCCCGGATGCCGTCACCATCCGGGTGTACACGGTGGACATCGCCACCGCGCAGTCGACGGTGGCGTTCGAGCGTCGACTGGCCTGATCGACCGCAGGTCCCCGCCGGGGTCCGTCCGGGAGGGCGCCCCCACTCGCCGACCCGCAGGCGGTCCGTCACCCGGTGCGGGGAAGGTACTTCTTGCCCTGCATCCAGGCCAGCACATCCAGGATGCGCAGCGCAGGCACCGCCTCGTCCAGCCCGGCCTGATCACGCAGGCGGATCAGCCGGCGGTGCAGTTCGCCCTCGTTGGCCCTCAGCGCGACGCGGATCTGTTCGAGGTGCGTGACAGTGGTGCCCAGTTCGATCCCCACGACCCGGTCGTAGATCGGGTACAGGCGAGGGCGTTTACGCGCAATGAGTTTCGAGGCCGTGGTCCGGCCGACGCCGTGGATCTCACGCAGCACCGTGTCGAGCCGCCACACCGGAGCCGACTCGGTGAGCACGTCTGTCTCGTCCGCGAGGTCGCGGTCCGGGCCGACCTCCCGCAGCAGGGCGCTCAGCTCGGCACGCTTCTCCCCCAACACGACCAATGCGCCCTGCCCGGGAACCTCGACCGACAGCAGGGTGACCGCGACGAGGTCGTCGGCGGTGAAGACGTCGCGATCGGCGTCGCGGCGTCCGCTGGGATCCCAGTTGTCCCACAGCGCACCGGTCCTCAGGTATCCGGTCTTGACGACCTTGCGGGTGAAGTACTCGCTCAGCACGTCCAACGCCGCGGCGTCGTCGCCGTCGCGAAGGACGCGGGGCAGCCGGATGGGCAGCGGGTCAGTCATCGGCGGCCGCCCGCCCGAGCACGTGCGCCGCGAAGGCGCGGTTGTGGTACTGCGCATACGGCCCGCGCCCCTTGGTGCCGAGGTGGTCGGTCAGCGGCCGGATCGCCTTCGCCAGGGGCAGGTCGAAGAACTGGTCGTCGGCGCCGTCGTCGGAGACGAACCAGTCGATCAGAACACCGTCCCCTCCGGCGGAAGCCATGTCGGTCGGGTGGCACCGCAGCAGCGGGTAGCGGAGCGCGAGTTCGTCCAGGCTCGACGATGTTTCCTCGGTCAGTGCCGACAGCGACGCGTACAGGGCGACCCGATAGTCGACGATCTCCCCGTCCTCGAGGAAACGCTCGACGAACAGCACCTCCATCGGCCCGGCATTGAGGGTGAACAGCCGCTCCCGTTCAGCGGACCGGTTGGTCGCGGGGAGCGCGCTGAGCGTCCACCGGTCCACCTCCCCACCTGCCGGGTCGTCGAACGCGTCGGTCAGGTAGTCGGCGATCAGGTCGGTGACCACCTCGAAGAACGGGTCCTGTTGCAGCTCTTCGAAGTTCTCGTCAGTCGCGGACGGGTGAATGGTGGCCATGACAAGAACTGTATCTACCGGGCTTCCGGCGGGGGCGTCAGCACCCGACGTGCACACACCTTTTCCAGCGTGCACACTCCTTCTCCACGTCCAGCACCCCTGCGTGTGCCCGAAAGAGTGTGTGAATGACCGCGCGGCCGTCACCCACCGACAGTCGGCGAGCTCAGCTCGTAGTCGTCGAGCGGGAACGAGCGCGCCTCCTTGAACGCGTTCGCGGTCGACGTCGGGCGCAGCAGGGCCGCCTCGCCGTGCTGGTTGAAGTAGTACGACCGCGACGTGCTGCAGCTACCGGCGTAGAAAACGGAGCCGTCGAGGTTCGCGGTCATCCGGTCCAGGAAGTGCTCGTTGGCCTGCTCGGTCACCTCGAACACGTCCGCCCCGCGACGCTTCATCTCGCCGAACAGCCGGGTCATGTGCGCCATCTGGGACTCGATGGTGGTGAAATACGACAGTCCGCTGTACGAGTACGGGCTGGCCAGGGTGAGGAAGTTCGGGAACTTCGGCACGGCGACACCCTCATATGCCTGGAATCGGTTGTCCCGCCACCACTTTCCGAGGTTCCTCTGGTCGCGTCCGATCACCTCGATGGCCGGGAAGTTCACGTCCCACAGGTTGAAGCCGGTCGCGAGGATCAGGGTGTCGATCTCGGTCTTGCGGCCGTCCGCGGTGACGATGCCGTCCGCTTCGATCCGTTCGATGGATGCGGTCTCGAGGGCGACGTTCCTCTTGGTGAAGGTGCGGAAGTAGCTGTTGGAGAACGTCGGCCGCTTGCAGCCGAAGTCGTAGTCGGGGGTCAGCGCACTCCGCAGCTTCGCGTCCCGAACCTGGGTCCGCAGGAACAGCCGGGACGCCGCGGCGGCGGCCTTGTTCAGCAGCTTCGCCTGCCTGTAGTGCAGCACCGCACTGACCATCAGGCCCTCCAGCAGTCCGTCACTGACGGCGCGGGCGGCACGTTGGGTGGCCGGCACCTTCGCGAACAGCCGTTGCAGCACACCGGGAATCGGCATGTCCAGCTTGGGTACCACCCAGATCGGGGTGCGCTGATACACGGTCAGCGCGGCGGCCTTGCGGGCGACCTCGGGGATCAACTGGACGGCGGTAGCGCCGGTGCCGATGATCGCGGCCCGCGCACCGGCGAGGTCGACACTGTCGTCCCAGGCAGTCGTGTGCACGATCCGGCCGGCGAACGCGTCGATGCCGTCGATGTCCGGCATGTGCGGCTGCGACAGGAATCCGGTCGCGGTGAGCAGGTAGCGGCCCGTCACCGGCTCCCGACCGTCGATCGCCACCACCCAGTGCCGCGCATCGTCGTCCCAGCGGGCTCCGGAGACGACGGCACCGAAACGCATGTAGCGACGCAGGTCGTACTTGTCGGCGACGTGGTCGGCGTACTTCTTGAGTTCGGCGCCGGGCGCGAACAGGCGCGACCAGTGCGGGTTGGGTTCGAACGAGTACGAGTAGGTCACGGACGCGATGTCCACGGCCAGGCCCGGGTAGCGGTTGACGTGCCAGGTTCCGCCGAGGTCGTCCTCGCGTTCGAGGATCGCCAGATTCGTCATGCCGAGCCGGTTGAGCGCGATCGCCGCGCCCATTCCACCGAATCCGGCGCCGACGATCACCGCGTCGAACTGCGTGTTCTGCTCCACAGGCCCACCCTTCCCAGTGTGTGTCACTTTCAGTATCACTCACTTTCCCGCCTCGGAACACCCCGTTTCGGGAATTCCGGGGTTCCTCGGCGAGCGTGACGGTGGTAGGCCGGAATCATGACCTCGACCATCGAGGACCTCGGCCGGGCACTCGACGCGACCGCCACACTGGTGGCCGCCGTCGCCGACGACCAGTGGTCCGCACCGACGCCCTGCACCGACTGGTCCGTCCACCAGCTCGTCAACCACCTGACGGCCGGCAACCACATGTTCGCGTCCGCGCTCCACCAGCGCCCGCTGCCGGTCGCGGCCGTCGCCTCGCCGCCCGACCTGCTCGGACCCGACCCGGCCGGCTCATTCCGCGCCGCCGCAGATGCCCTCGTGCAGGCGTTCGCGGCGCCCGGTGCCCTCGAGTCCGAGGTCGACCTGCCCATCCGGCGCATGCCCGCGACGGTGGCGCTGAACCTGCGCACCGTCGAGACGATCACGCACGGGTGGGACCTCGCGCGCGCCATCGGGCAGCCGACCGCCTACGACGACGCGGTGATCGAGGAGCAGATCGCGTTCAGCCGGGCGCTGATTCCCCAGCTGCCACCGGGGCGCACCCCGTTCGCCCCGCCGCAACCGGTCACCGACGACGCCCCACCGATCGACCGCCTGGTCGCCCTCCTCGGCCGCACCCCCTGACGCGACCCACGCGGCGAGTGCGCGGACGGGGACTGCCCCCGCATTCCGGTTCGACGTGAAACGCGACGCAATTTAGTTAGTGCGCTATCTATTCGTGTACGCTTCGATTTGTGACCACCACCGACACCGATCCACTCGCCCTCGACCGGCAGGTCTGCTTCGCGCTGGCCGTGGCGAACCGGGCCGTCCTCTCGGTGTACCGCCCCCTGCTCGAGCCGATGGGGCTGACGCACCCGCAGTATCTGGTGATGCTCGCGCTCTGGGGCGAGGCTCCGATGTCCGTCAAGGCGATCGGCGCTGCGCTGCAACTGGATTCACCGACCCTCTCCCCGCTGCTCAAGCGCCTCGAGGCGTCCGGACTGATCACCCGCACCCGCAGCGCGGAGGACGAGCGTGCGCTCGTCGTCGACCTGACGGACGCAGGACGCGCGCTGCGCGACGAGGCGGAGAAGATCCCGCCGGCCGTGGTCGCGGCACTGGGCGTCGGGCTCCCGCAGCTCGAAGAGCTGCACCGCGTCCTCACCGACATCAACAAGGCCGCACTCGCGGCCGGAGCACTGGAGAAGTGAGCGAGAAGTGAGCACACGCAAGATGGGTGTCACCCGCCCCAACCCGCTGCAGTGGATCGCCTACGCATTCGGGGCGAAGCTGCCCGAGTCGATGAACGAGTGGGTCCGCAACGACATCACCGGCGACCACTACGTCGTTCGCCACCTGCTGCGGCAGCAGGTCCCCTTCATCCCGCTGTACCTGGCGTTCATGCTCTTCCCCGGGCCACTGTGGCTGCGCGCGTCGATGGTGCTGCTCGGCATGTCCCTGGCGGTGTTCTTCACGGTGGTCTACATCCACCAGAACCGCGCGCGGCGGCTGCAGAAGAACGGCCTGCCGATGGACCTCGACAACGACAAGCGCCGGGCCGCCCGCGAAGCCGAGATCAGCGCATACGACCGGCTCTGGCGGTAGCCGCCCGGGCGCCGCACCCGCCGGGTCCGGGCAAAGCGGCGTGCGAACGACGAATCGTTCCTAGAATCAGCGTTTGGTGATCGTCTTCAGCCGTGCGATCGAGAGGACCCAGATGCGCTTCCTCGGACTTGCCGCCACTGCCGCCGCACTCGCCGTGCCTGCCGTCCTCGCGGCACCGGCCGCACAGGCACTGACCCCGCAGACCGTTTTCGGGACGGTGTCCTGCAAGAGCGGGGCGCGCAGTTCACCCCCGGTCGCGACGTACGTCGCCGCCGAGAAGGGCGAATCCGGATGGGCGGAACTCGACGACGTCCCCGGCGCCCACGGGTGGGTCAAGTCGTACTCGTTCACCACCTACGACGCGGGCCGGTTCCGGCTCGTCGTGGCGTGCGGCGGCACGGAACAGCAGCCGAGCCAGGGCGTCGTCACCGGCTGGATGAAGCCGGGCCGGCACAACCTGGTCGTGAACTTCTGACGAACGAGACGCTCAGGCGCCGGTCTCGACTCCACGGCCGGACGCGATCCACGCCTCGGTGCCGCCGGCGACGTTCACGGCGTTGACGCCGGTCGCATTGAGGTACTGGGTCGCCTGCGCGCTGCGCCCGCCCATCGCACAGATCACGTACACCGTGTCCGCGGAAGGAATCTCGTCCAGCCGGGCGGTGAACTCGCTGAGCGGGACGAGCACCGCCCCGGGCACGCGCGCCTGCGCGAACTCGTCGGCCTCGCGCACGTCGATCAGCGGGGCGCCCGCGGCGAGCGCCATCTCCAGTGCGGTCACATCCACTTGCTGCATGTACGTCCTCCAGACAGATCGCCGCCAGTGTACCGATGACGGGGACACCACCAGGTCAGTAGCGGGCCACCGCACCGTCGACGGCATCCTGCAGCCGATCGTGCACCAGCCGCGCGATCGCCGCCGGCTTCTCGGGCAGGTCCGTGACCGGGGTGTCGAAGTAGATGCTCGCGCCGCGGACGTTGTCTGTCCGCCCCTCGCCGGTGCCGCCGTAGCTGATGCCCATGTGCACCAGCACCGGAGCCACACCGAGTCTCACCGCCCGGCTCGTGATGTGCCCGACGCCGCTGCCGACCGCCTGCAACTGCGTCGGATCGCCCTCGTTGCAGGTGCCCTCCGGGAAGATCGCGAGACTGTCGCCGCGGCGCATCCGCTCGGCGCACACGTCCATCATTCGCTGACCTGCGGCGTTGACGGCGCGCATGCCGTGGTTCTTGCCACGGAACACGGGGATGGACCCCATCAGGTCGATCCGGTCCCGCAGCTTGTTCTCGGCGAACAGTTCGTCCTTGGCCAGCACCCGGGTGCGTCCGATCACGGATCGCAGCGGGCTGCGCCACGCCGCCGCGGCCACCGTGTACGGGTCGGATTCGGACAGGTGGTTCACCGACAGCACGATGCTGGCGTTCGACCGCACCGCCGCCCGGATCTTCTCCCGCGCACCGTCCGCGAAACCCACCCGAGGCCGGAACTTCGCCGCCAGCGTCGCGTACGCCGCCTTCGCGAGCAGCCGGTTCTGCTGGTGCGCGAGGTAGAAGTCGTAGACCGCGTCGGAGTTCTCGAGTGTCACGTCGGGCTTGTCCATGGCCCCACTGTACGGATGGGGACCGAGTGGCCCACGTCACGAAACGTGCCATACCACAACGTAATTGACACCGACGGGCGGGGATCCACGCCCCGCGGGACCGTCCGGATCGCGTGGTGACCGGGACCCGCACTAGCATTTGTCCATGACCATCGCCTTCGTCCAGGCCACCTGGCACCGCTCCATCGTCGACCACGCGCGGGACGCGTTCGTCGCCCGCTGGCGCGAGCTGGGTCACGACCCCGCCGACGTCGAGTTCTTCGAGACGCCCGGCGCCTTCGAGATCCCGCTGCACGCACAGCGACTGGCCCGTACCGGCCGCTTCGATGCCGTCGTCACCGCAGGCCTCGTCGTCGACGGTGGCATCTACCGGCACGAGTTCGTCGCCTCGGCGGTGATCGACGGCCTGATGCGGGTTCAGCTCGACACCGACGTGCCCGTGTTCTCCGCGGTGCTCACCCCGCACCACTTCCACGACCACGCCGACCACGCCGACTTCTTCACCGCGCACTTCGACAAGAAGGGCGCCGAGGTCGCGGACGCCTGCTCCGCCACCCTGGCCTCGCTCGCCACCATCAAGTAGCCGAGCACCCCACCAGCGGTTCCCTAATGTCACATCGGGTCACCTGACGACCCCCAATGTGACATTAGGGAACGGCGTCAGGCGTCGAGGCCCGCGAGGAAGTCGAGCCAGATCGCGTTGACCTCGTCGGGCTTCTCCATCTGCACGAAGTGCCCGGCCCCGTCGATGACGTGGGTGCCGACCAGTCCGGGGACCAGGGCGCGCATGGCGGCGAACGGGTCCCGGCCCATCATCTCCAGCACCGGATCACGGGAGCCGGCGACGAACACCGTCGGCACCTCGACCGGGACGTCGTGCAGGGTCTCGTTCTGCTCCCACACGGAGTCCTCGGCGCGGTACCAGTTCAGCCCGCCGGTGAAACCGGTCCTGCTGAATTCGGCGACGTAGTGGTCGAACTCGTCCTCACCGAGCCACGGCCACGGCAGCGCCGGTGGTTCCGGGAGGACGTCGAGGTAGCCGTTGCCCTCGGACGGGAACTCCCAGCAGTCCAGGTACCGGTTCGCGCCGGACAGCGCGTGCAGGATCTTCGCGAGGAACTCGCGCGGGTGTTCGTTCAGTTCGGCGTCCGCGACGCCGACCTCCTGGAAATAGTGCACGTGCGCGAAGTGCTGGGATGCGAGGTATTCGAACCCGACGGTCGGCCGCACCGGCAGCCTGGGGGTGCGCGGGACGCTGAGTTGCATCAGTGCCCGCACCCGGCCCGGCGCCCACGCGGGCAGGTCCCACACCAGGTGCGCACCGAAGTCGTGGCCGGCGAACACCGCCTGCTCGATGCCGAGGGCGTCGAGCAGGCCCACCATGTCGGCGACGGTGTGCGGCCGGTCGTAGGCGCTCGCGTCGGCGGGGGCACTGCTGCGGCCGTAGCCGCGCATGTCGGGCGCGATCACGCGGTACCCGGCACGCGACAGCGCGTCCAGCTGGTGCCGCCAGGTGAACCACAGGCCGGGGAAGCCGTGGCACAGCACGACCGGCGCGCCCTCCCCCTGCTCGGCCACGTGCAGGTCGATGCCGTTCACCTCGAGCGTTCGATGCGTCAACTGTGACATCACGACCTTCTCTTACGATCCGGTGCCGAGCGGCAGCAGGGACGACGACCCGGCCGCGGACCCGGTGTCCAGGGACCCGGTGCCCGGGATGCTCGGCGGCGGCGTCCACGTCAGGTCGCCGGTGGGAGAGATCGCGACGGCGCCCTGGCTGACGGATTCGGTGCCGTTCTCGATGTGCCCCACCCAGCGGCGGCGGAAGGTGTCGTCCTCCACCACGGTCAGCGCCGCGTCGTACCAGCCCTGCGTCGACGACACGGAGAAGGCGGTCTCGGTACCGGCGGCGACGGTCCGGTCGGCGCCCGCGACCCGCGCGGTCACCGGCGTCGCCCCGCCGTTGCGGACCGTCACGGTCAGCGTCCGCGCCCCCGCGTCGACGGCGGTGCGCGCGGTCACCCCCGCGGCGGCGCCGCTCACCGATCCCGCGAACTCGCGCCGGAATCCGTTGGGGCCGAGCACGGTCAGCGCGTATCGGCCCTGCGGCAGCGGCACCGACGACTCGACCGACGACTCGACGTCGAAGTGGCGCGGCGCCTCGAATTCCCCGGCGTACGGGTACATCGCGAGATGGGCGCTGCGGGCGCCGGCGTTCCGCAGCGTGACCAGCAGCGCGCCGCCGTCAAGCACGGCGTCCGCGTCCGGCTGGTACGGCAGCGCCCGAGCGGGGCGGGTTCCGCTCTCCTGCAACGGCATCCGCTGCGCGGTCGGCGGCGACGGCACCCAGCGGGGTTGCAGTGGCGGAGCCGGCGGAGGCGCGGTGAGCGACGGCCGGGAGCGAGGCTTCGCGAAGTCGAACGCGCCCGTCAGGTCACCGGCGACGGTGCGTCGCCACCCACTGATCTCCGATTGGAGGAACCCGAACCGCCGCTCCAGGAACTGGGTGACCGAGGTGTGGTCGAACACCTCCGAGGACACGTAGCCGCCGACCGTCCAGGGTGAGATCACCAGCATCGGCACCCGCGGTCCGAGTCCCAGTGCCTGGTCCGCGACCCATTCGTCGCCCACCGCACGCGGCGGTTGCGGCGGCGGGACGTGATCGTAGTAGCCGTCGTTCTCGTCGTAGTTCACGAGAACGACCGTCTTCGCCCAGATCTCGGGCTTGGAGGCGAGCGCGTCGAGCACCTGGTACAGCAGGGTGGCGCTCGCGGCGGGCGACGAGTCGGACGGGTGCTCGGAGTCGACGGTCGACGGCACCAGGTACGAGACCTGCGGCAGCGTCCCGCCGTCGACGTCCTTGCGGAACTCGGCGGCAAGGGTGCCGGGCCGCGACCGGAACAGCGCCCGGTCGTACAACTGCCGGTCGGCCGGGGAGAGCGAATCCGCCGCGGCGGCAAGGGCCGCCACCGCCGCGTCCTGCGCGGCCGCGGGCATGACACCGACCGCGCCGTAGAACGCGGCCAGCGTCGAGAACTGGTACGGCACCAGCGACGGGTGTCCGAACATCCGGCTCGCCAACTGCTTGAAGGTGACGAAATACTCCAGGTTGTTGTCGGTGAAGTTGTCCCACTCCTGATAGGTCTTCCACGAAACACCCGCCGCCTGGAGGCGTTCGGGGACGGTCGTCCAGGTGTAGCCGCCGTGGATCGGCAGGTAGGCGGAATTCGTCACGGCGCGGGTTCCGCCCGGCTCGAACCCGGTGTATCCGGACACCCAGTAGTTGCGGTTGGGGCTGGTCGACGTCGGCACCGAGCAGTGGTAGGCGTCGCAGATGGTGAACGAGTCGGCCAGTTCGTAGTGGAACGGGATGTCCTGGCGGTCGTAGTACGCCATCGTCGCGGCGGTCTTCGCCGGTATCCAACCGTCGTGCCAGCCGCCTGCGAGCGCCTCGTGACCGCCTGCCCATTCGTGGTCGAGGGCGGTGACGTTCTGCGTGTCCATCCGCTGCGCTGCCGCGGAATCGCGGATCGGGTACGGCACCACCACGTGGTCGCGATCGGGCTGCTCGTACACGGTGCGGCCGGTGCGCAGCGTCAACGCGTTCGGGTCACCGAAGCCGCGGACGCCGCGCAGCGCGCCGAAGTAGTGGTCGAAGGCCCGGTTCTCCTGCATCAGCAGCACCACGTGCTCGACGGAGTCCAACCCACCCGGCGGGACGGGGTTCGCGATCGCGGCCTGCAGCGACGGCGGCAGCAGAGATCCGGTCGCGGCGGCGCCCAGCGCCCCCGCACCGAGCGCCATGAACCGACGCCGGGACATGTTGGGGTTCAAGAAGAAACCTATCGACGTGCGAGCAACAAAATCCGCACGTTACCCAACCGGCCCGGATCCGGGGCGCGAACCGGCGGTTCAGTCGAGGTGGTCCTTCAGCCAGCCGACGACGTCATCGAGCACCTGCTCCTGCTCGGGCTCGTTGAACACCTCGTGGTAGAGGCCCGGGTACTCCTTGTAGGTCAGGTCCTCGGTGCCCGCGGTGGACGCGATCATCCGGCTGCCGTTCACATTCGCCAGCCCGTCCTTCTCGCCGTGCAGCAGCAGCAAGGGCAGCGTCAGCGTCGGCAGCCGCGGCGGCAGGGACTCGGCGTTGAGGATCATGCCGCGGGCGATGCCTGCCGGTACCTTGCCGTGGTGCACGAGCGGATCGTCGTTGTAGGCGGCGACGACCTCCGGGTCGCGGGAGACGAGGTTGGCGTCGAGGGTCTCCACCGGCAGGCCCGGCAGGTACTTGCCGATGACCTTGCCGAGCGCGACGACGATGCCGGGTGTTCCGGAGGTGACGTCGACGGCGGGACCGGACAGGATCAGCCCGGCGAGGTCGGCCTGGTGGTCCAGCGCGTAGTCGAGGGCGATCGCCCCGCCCATGCTGTGGCCGAGCAGGTACACCGGCAGCCCCGGGTGTGAGGCGCGGGCGAGGTCGAACACCCTGTGCAGGTCGTCGGTGTAGTCGTGCCAGTCCTTGAGCTCGACCCGCTTGCCGCCGGAGCGGCCGTGCCCGCGGTGGTCCGGTGCGTACACCACCAGCCCCAGGTCAAGCAGCCGCGCGATGACGTGGTCGTAGCGGCGGGCGTGCTCGCCGAGCCCGTGCGCCAGAACCAGGATCGCGACCGGCTCCCCGTCGGGGTTCCAGATGTCGTAGGTGATCCGGGTGCCGTGATTGCCGGTGAACGTTCCCTGTGTGTGCGCCACGTCACCACGATAGGCGTCTCCGGCGCCTGTGCGCGCTTTTCGTCGTCCTGGCCACCAAAAGTGCGCACAGGCGGCGAAGCCGCCCCGGCCCGGCTACGGTGCGATGCCATGGCAGATCTCCTCGGCACCCCGACCGCGGTTCGACCCCGCCTACGCCGGCTCCTCGACGCGGACGAGCCGCTCCTCGCCCCGGGCGCATACGACTGCCTGTCCGCGCGGCTGCTCGAGGCCGCCGGGTTCTCCGCCGCCTACATGACCGGCTTCGGTACCGCCGCGAGCATGATCGGCCGGCCCGACGTCGGCCTGCTCACGGCCACGGAGATGGCGGACAACGCGCGCCGGATGGCCGCCGCGATCGACCTTCCGCTCATCGCCGATGCCGACACCGGATACGGCAACCCGCTCAACGTCATTCGCACCGTGCGCGAGTACGAGAACGCGCGTGTCGCGGCGATCCAGCTCGAGGACCAGGTGGCCCCGAAACGCTGCGGGCACATGGCAGGCAAGGCCGTCGTCTCGACCTCGGAGATGGTCGCGAAGCTGGAGGCGGCGACCGCGGCCCGCACCGACCCGGACTTCCTGATCGTCGCGCGCACCGACGCCGCGGCGGTCGAGGGTCTCGACGCCGCGATCGACCGGGCGCAGCGGTACGCCGACGCGGGGGCCGACCTGCTGTTCGTGGAGGCCCCGAACAGTGTCGACGAGGTGCACCAGGTGGCGACCCGGCTGAAGGGCCACCGGCTGGTGTTCAACTGGGTCGAGGGTGGACGCACTCCCCCGCTGCCGCTGGACACCCTCACCGAACTCGGGTTCGCCCTGGTCCTGTTCCCGATCGGCGCCCTGCTGGCCGCCACCCGGTCCATTCAGGACTTCTTCGCCACCATCGCCAGGGACGGCACCCCGGCGGCCGCGCTACCCGGACTACCCGCGTTCGACGAGTTCACCGGGTTCATGGGCCTGCCGGAGGTCAACGAGCTCGGTGCGCGTTTCGGCGACCGCTGACTCCCGGCGCGCAGCGCCCGGTGGTGGCGAGGCGTGGCGCGACCGGATCTCTCAGGGGACTGCCGGGCTCGGCACACCGGACAGCCAGGTTCGTCGAACACCATGTGAATGCGCAACCGCGCAACACTGTTCGACCGAAAGGTGTATCACCATGGATCTGAGCTACCTGTCCCAGTTCTTCGGCGCGTTTTCCGATGCCTTCAGCGCACTCGACTTCCTCAGCGGCTCCCTGGGCGGCTGACCGCTCACGAGCCTCTGGCACCGCCGCTGCCGTGACGTCGAGCCGGGCCACGCTCCGAGGGATGCGTCCCCGGAGACGGTGACGGTGGCGGAACAATCACGAACCAGGGCACGGGAGATTCGACTGCGCATCCGTGCCCTGGTTCGCGGCGCTCGTCACTCTCCAGCGGCCTGGCTGTCAACGCACTAGGCTGGACCCGCGAGCATCGAACATCCGTCATCTCGAACCCGTGAACACTCACGTCGAGGGAGGCACGGTGACCGATCGACATCCGTCCGAGCCGGCGTGGCCGTCGCTTCGTGTGGACGACTGGACCGCTACGCGCGACACGCTCCACATGTGGACGCAGATCGTCGGCAAGATCCGCTTGGCACTGTCCCCGATGATCAATCATTGGTGGCAGGTGACGCTCTACGTGTCCGCGCGCGGACTGAGCACCGGCGCGATCCCGTACGGCACCCGGGTGCTCGACATCGAGTTCGACTTCGTCGACCACCTGCTGCGGATGCGCACCAGCGACGGCGGTCTCGCCGAGGTGGCGCTCGAGCCGAAGTCCGTGTCCGAATTCCACTTCCAAACGATTCGGGCGTTGTCCGGCATGGGAGTCGAGGTCCACATCCGGGCCACACCGAACGAGGTCGAAACCGCGATCCCGTTCGCGGACGACGAGGTGCACACGTCGTACGACGCCGAATCTGCGACGCTGTTCTGGCGTCAGCTCGTCCAGGCCGACCGCGTGATCCGGGAGTTTCGCTCGTACTTCACGGGAAAAGTTACACCCGTGCACTTCTTCTGGGGTGCAATGGATCTGGCGTGCACCCGATTCTCGGGTCGACCGGCACCGAAACACCCCGGAGGCGCCCCGAACTGCGGCGACTGGGTGATGGTCGAGGGCTACTCGCACGAGCTGAGCAGTTGCGGGTTCTGGCCGGGCGGCGGCCAGGAGGGAGCGTTCTACTCCTACGCCTACCCGGCCCCGGACGGCTTCGACAGCGCCGTCGTCCCGGAGGGCGCCTTCTACAGCGAGCAGTTCCGTCAGTTCCTCTTCCCGTACGAGCGTGCGCGCTCGGCACCGGATCCCGACGCGGCCGTCGGCGAATTCCTGCACAGCACATACGCCGCTGCCGCCGACCTCGGAGGCTGGGACCGCGCAGCGCTCGAGTGCGATCCGCACCGGTGGAGTTCCCACCGTTAGAACACCCACCCGACCTCGCCGGGCACGGTCCCCCGAATGGAGAACGAACTGGATTCGACCCGGGCCCGCGCGGCCGCGGCTACGCGAGGTGGCACGCCACCTGACCGCCGCCGGGGACATCGGTGACCGCGGGGACCTCGGTGCGGCAGCGGTCGGTCACCAGTGGGCAGCGGGTGCTGAACGCGCATCCCGACGGCGGGTTCGCCGGGTCGGGCAGCTCGCCGGTGAGCCGGATCCGGTCGCGGTCGCGTTGCCGGCGCGGGTTCGGGACGGGCACCGCGGACAGTAGGGCCTTGGTGTAGGGGTGCGCGGGTTCGGCGAACAACCGCTCCGACGGCCCCCACTCGACGATCTTGCCGAGGTACATCACCGCCGTCGTCTGGGCGATGTGCCGCACCACCGCCAGGTCGTGGGCGATGAACAGGTACGCGATGCCCAGCTCCCGGGACAGCCGTTCGAGCAGCGCGATGACCTGGTTCTGGGTGGAGACGTCGAGTGCGCTGACGGCCTCGTCGGCGACGATCAGTTTCGGTTCGACGGCGATGGCGCGGGCGATCGCGATCCGCTGACGCTGGCCGCCGGAGAACTCGTACGGGTACCGCTGCGCGTGCTCGCGACGCAGGCCCACCTGTTCGAGCAGGTCCCCGACCCGTCGCCGACGGGCGTCGGCGTCGAGTTCGGTGTGCACCTCGAGCGGCTCGGCGATCGCGTCGCCGACCGTGCGCGCCGCGTCCAGCGACGAGTACGGATCCTGGAACACCATCTGCATGTTCCGGCGGGCAGCACGAAGGTCGTTGCGGGACAACGAGGTCACGTCGACTCCGTCGAGCATGACGGTGCCCGCGGCGACGTCCACCAATCGCAGGATGCCGCGCGCGGTGGTCGACTTCCCGGACCCGGACTCCCCCACCAGCGCGAACGTTTCGCCCGCGCGGATGTCGAAGCTGACGTCGTTGACCGCCCGCACCGTGCGCTTGCCACCGAAAAGAGCCGACCCGCTGCGAAACTCCACGTTGAGCCCCCGCACACTGAGCAGCGGGGCCTCCTCGCGCGACTGGACGTCGACGGTCATGAGCATCCCTCCAGGATCAGTTCCTCAACCCTCGCACAGCGCGACAGTCGTTGCCCACCAGCGAGATCGGTGAGGGAAACGTTGCCCTCACACACCGGCTGCCGGTACTCGCAGCGCGGCGCGAACCGGCACCCGCTGGTGATCGTGCCCGGGACAGGCGGGGAGCCGGGAATCGTGTGCAACTCGGCGCGGCCGTCGATCGACGGCACCGACTTGAGCAGGCCCTCCGTGTACGGGTGACGGGGCGCGTCGTACAGCTCCGCGGTGTGCGCCCGCTCCACGACCTGTCCCGCGTACATCACCACCACTTCGGTGCACAGGTCCGCGACGACACCGAGGTCGTGGGTCACGAACAGCACTCCCATGTCGAATTGCGCTGCCATGTCGCGGATCAAGTCGAGCACCTGCGCCTGGATGGTCACGTCCAGCGCGGTCGTCGGCTCGTCGGCGATCAGCAGTTTCGGTTCGCACGCGAGGGCCATCGCGATCATCACCCGCTGGCGCATGCCACCGGAGAACTCGTGCGGGTACTCCTTCACCCGCCGGGCCGCGTTGGGGATGCCAACCAGGTCGAGCACCTCGGTGGCACGGGCGAGCGCCGCCTTGCGACCGACGCCGCGGTGCCGTCGGACCACCTCGGCGATCTGGTCGCCCACGGTGAACACCGGGTTCAGACTCGTCATCGGCTCCTGGAAGATCATGGCGATGTCGTTGCCGCGCACCGACCCCAGTTCGCGTTCCGACGCCGCGAGCAGATCCTTGCCCTGGAACAGGATGCGGCCACCGGTGATCCGCGACTGCCGCTGCGGCAGCAGCCGCAACACGGTCGAACAGGTGACGCTCTTCCCGGACCCGGACTCGCCGACCAGGCCGACGAGGTCACCGGCCCGGACGTCGAAGGTGACGTCCTGCAGCACCGGCGTCCACCCTCCGTGGGTGAGGAACTCGACGCCGAGCCCCTCGACGGACAGCAACGGGGTCCCGCTCATCGCTCGCTCCTGTTCTCTCGCCCGACTGAATCGCGGATGCCGTCGCCGAGGGTGTTGCACGCCAGCACGGCCAGGATGATCGCGATCGCCGGGATCAGCACCGGCCACGGCGTGTAGTTCCACGCCTCCCGCCCCTCGGCGAGCATCCGGCCCCAGCTCGGGTTCGGAGGCTGCACGCCGAGGCCGAGGAAGCTCAGCGACGACTCCGACAGCATCGCGAATCCGCACGCCAGGCTGATCTGAACGATCAGCGGCGAGAAGATGTGCGGCAGAATGTGCTTGCGGATGATCCGGCCGGTGGGCGTGCCGATACTGCGGGACGCCTCGATGAACGTGTCCTCGCGCACCGAGATCACCGCACCACGGACCACCCGGTAGAACCGGGGCGCGAAGACGATGCCGATCGCGATCATGGCGTTGGTCAGGTTCGGTCCCATGACGCCGACGATCGCCATCGCGAGCAGCAGCGGCGGAAAGCTGAGGAAGGCATCCGCGACACGCGAGATCACCGCGTCCCAGCGCTTTCCGAGGAAGCCTGCGACCAGTGCGGGAACCACGCCGATCACCAGTCCGACCGAGACCGAGATCGCGGCCGCGGACACCGCGACCCGCATCCCGTACATCAACCGGGACAGCGTGTCCCGGCCGAGGTTGTCGGTGCCGAGCAGGTAGCCGTCGCTCAGCGGCGGCAACCGACGCGCCGTCAGGTCCTGGACGAGCGGGTCGTGCGGTGCGATGAGCGGGGCGAGCAGACCGACGACGGTGATGACGATCAGGAACACCGCCGACACCAGTGCCGCGCGGCGGCCACGGAACCGGCGCAGGAACCGCCGGCGCGGCGACTCCACGCTGTCGGCGACGGATTCCGCAGAGACCGACGAGGATTCGTCCAGTGCGGTCATGCCGCCCTCCTGGTCTTCGGGTTGAGGTAGCCGTACGAGATGTCGACGATCAGGCTCATGACGACGGTGGCGAGCACACCGAAGATCACCACCCCCTGGATCGCGGGCAGGTCTCCGGACAGCACCGACTGAACCGCGAAGTCGCCGAGACCCTTGAGCCCGAACACCGACTCGATGACGGCGGTGCCGCCGAGCAGGAAGGCGATCTGCATGCCCAGGACGGTGGCCGTCGGGATGAAGGCGTTCTTCAGCGCGTGCTTGACCAGGACCGTGCGACGGGGCAGCCCCTTCGCGGTCGCGGTGCGGACGTAGTCCTGCTGCATCACGTCGATCATCGAGCTGCGCAGCTGGCGGGCGATCTCCGCGGCGGCCGCGACACCGAGTGCGATCGCGGGCAGCAGCAGATGCGACAGCCACGGCCACAGTCCCTTGTTCAGGGGTGCGTACCCGGTGGCGGGCAGCATCTTCAGATTCATCGCGAACAGCATCACCAGGAGAAGCGCGAGAACGAAGTTCGGGGTGGCGACCCCGAGCGTCGACCCGATGCTGCTGACCCGGTCCTGCCAGCTGCCGGGCCGGCTACCGCCGACGATGCCGGCGGGAATCCCGATCAGCAGCGCGATCACCACCGAGACGATGGCCAGCGACAGGGTCACCGGGATCCGGTCGACGATCATGTCCAGCACCGGCGCCTTGTAGGTGAAGCTGGTGCCGAGGTCCCCCTGCAGCAGACCCGTCAGGAAGTTCACGTACTGCACGACCACCGGCCGGTCGAGACCGAGTTCCTGCCGGACCATCTCGATCTGGTCGGGGGTCGCGGACTCCCCGGCGATGCGGTGCGCCGGGTCCCCCGGGATGAGGAAGACCAGGCTGAAGGTGATCGCCGTCGCGATGAGCAGCAGCGGTATCACCGCCAGCAGCCGGCTGGCGATCAGGCGTAACACGAAACGGTCCTCCTCGTCGGTGGGCGGGTCACTGCGCGGCGGCGATCCCGACGCCGCCCCATTCGTCCATCGCCCGGTACGGCTGGTAACCGACGACGCGATCGGTGACGATGCCGCCGAGGTCCGCGAAGGCCAGAGGCACCATGGGCGCCTGCTCCATCACGGCCGCCGAGGCCTCCGCGATCCGCTCACCGCGGACGGCGGGATCGGATTCACGGTTCGCGGCGTCGAGAGCCTCCTGGAACCCGGGCATCGTGTCCTTCGACGGATTCTGCGGTGACGTCGGCGAGTAGTACGTGGTGAGCAACAGTGACGGATCGGCGCGGCCGACCACGGTGGTCAGGACGGCGTCCAGTTCGCCCCGGTTGAACACCGGCGACATCTCCTGCGGGGTCATGATGCGGATCTCCATCCGAACGCCCACCTTCGACAACTGCTCCTGCACGATCTGGGCGATCAGCTGGTTCTCGGGCAGATTCATCACACCCGCGGTGAAGGTGAAGCCATTCGCCACACCGGCCTCGGTGAGGAGCTTCCTGGCCGCCTGCTCGTCGTAGGTGTACCGGTCCGCCAGATCGTCGTTGTAGGCGAAGTAGCCGGACGGGAAATTCTGGCTCGCGGCCTCACCGTGACCTTCGAGCGCGGCCTGCGCGATGACCTCGCGGTCGATCGCCCGGGTGACGGCCCGTCGGACGTCGACCTTGCCGAACTCGCTGCGCGTCCGGTTGAAGTGCAGCACATAGTGGTTGAGGCTGGTCTGCACCTCGGCCTCCAGGCCCTGCTGCTGCGCCGGGTCGATGATCAGCGGTGTCGCGATCGCGGCGTCCATCTGGTCGGACGACAGCGCGGCCAACCGGGTCTGAGGGTCGGCCATCACGGTCCAGCGGAAGGTGTCGGCCTTCACCGACTCCGGGTCCCAGTAACCGTCCCAGGACGCGAACTCGTATTCCGCGCCCGGGGTCGAGCGCGCCACCGTGTAGCGACCGGCGCCCACCGGGTTCAGGACCAGCGCCGCGTCCTTCTCCGGGGTGCCGAAGGCGGCGGGGCTGACCATCATTCCCGGCAGGTCCGACAGTGTGAGGACCAATTGGGCACCCGGACCGTCCAGCCCGAGCACCACGGTCCGCCGGTCGGGCGTGTCGATCCGGACGACCGGCGCCAGCATCGTGGTGGTGATCGAGTCCGGCTGCTGCGCCCGTTCCAGATTGGCCTCGACCGCGGCGGAGTCGAAGGGCGTCCCGTCCTGGAACACCACCCCGTCCCGCAGGTGGAACGTCAGAGTCGACCCGTCCGCGGAGAACTCCCACGACTCCGCCAGCCCGGGAACGGGATTGGCGTCCGCGTCGCGGTGCACGAGCCGGTCGTAGACCTGGGCGAGCAGGATGTTGTCCTGAGCGACCTTCGTCTTGTGCGGATCGAACGAGGACGTGCCGTACGTCGTTGCGTAGCGGAACGTCGCCGTCGGATCGGTCTCCACCGAACCCGACGAGGACGCTGTCTCCGTCGAACTCGAACATCCTGCCAGCAGGGCAACGGACAGCCCGATCGCGGCAATCATCCTACGAGACAATGTCACTCTCCCCCATTCACCTACCGTCGTTCTGGAAACCCCGATCCGAACCGGTCGAGGAACGCGCGATTCGTTCAGTTCGCGGCAACCCCGACGCCGCGCCACTCGTCGACGACCCGGTTGGGTTCGTATCCGACGACCTGGTCCGAGGTGATCGCCCCGAGCTGTGCGAAAGCGATCGGCAGCATCGCGGCCTGGTTCATGAGCACCTCGTTGACGTCACCGAGCAGCGCGGCCCGCTGCGCCTCGTCCGTGGCCCGGTTCGCGGCGTCCATCGCCTCACGGAATCCCGGGATGTCGTCGTGGGACGGGTTCTGCGCCGAGTTCTGACCGTAGAACGATGTCAGCAGCAGCGAGGGGTCCGCACGACCCACCAGCGTCGTCAGGATCGCGTCGAGTTCGCCGCGGTTGAACGCGGGGTTGAGGTCGGTCGGTGTCATCGACCGGATCTCCATCGTGATGCCGACCCTCGCGAGCTGTTCCTTCATGATCTGACCGATCATGGTGTTCTCCGGCAGGTTCGACACGCCTGCGGTGAACGAGAATCCCGCAGGGACACCGGCCGTCGTCAGCAGATCCTTCGCCTTGGCAGGGTCGAAGGAGTACTGGCCGTCGAGCGCGTCGTCGTGCGCGAAGTAGCCCTTGGGGAAGTTCTGGCTCGCCGCCTCCCCGTGGCCCTCCAGCGCGGACGCGACGACGGCGTCCCGGTCCACGGCGTGTGCGAGGGCCTGGCGCACCTCGACCTTGCCGAACTCGCTGCGCGTCCGATTCAGGTTCAGGACGTAGTTGTTCAGGCTCGTCTGCACCTGGGCATCCAACCCCTGGCTGGTCGCCGAGTCGATGGACTGGGGGGTCGCGATGCCGGCATCGAGCTGTCCGGACGCGACACCGCCGACGCGGGTCTGCGGGTCGGTCATGACCGTCCACTGGAAGTTCGCGGCCCGTACCGCTTCCGGATCCCAGTAGCCCTGCCGGGCCGTGTACTGGTACTCGGCACCGGGCTGCGCCTTGACCACCGTGTAGCGGCCGGCCCCGACCGGGCTGAGCACCAGGGCCGCGTCCTTCTCCGGTGTGCCGAATGCGTTCGGGCTGATCATCATTCCGGGCAGGTCGGACAGCGTGAGGACCAGCTGCGCGCCGGGGCCGCTGAGCCGCAGCACCACCGTCTGTGCGTCCGGCGCGTCGACGGCGGCGATGCCGGCGAGCATGGATGCGGTGATCGAGTCCGGCGCCAGGGCACGTTCCAGGTTCGCCTTGACGGCGGTCGCGTCGAGCGCGGCGCCGTCGGAGAAGGTCACACCCTCGCGCAGCTTCAGCGTCAGCGCGGTTCCGCCCGCGTCGAACTCCCACGACTTCGCAAGTCCGGGTACCGGATTGCCGTCGATGTCACGGTGCACGAGGCGGTCGTAGACCAGGTTCAGCATGGTCGAGTCGCTGGTGATCTTCGTCTTGTGCGGATCGAAGGAGGAGGCACCGTAGGTGGTGGCGTAACGGAGGGTGGCGGTCGCGTCGACGTCGGCGGTTGTGGCACCACCGGAATCGGTGGAACCACAGCCGGCAACGAGGGCGGCGGACACCGCGAGCGCGGCCGTCAGCTTTCGTGAGAACACAGGCATCCTTCGGTCGGGACGGGAGGGGAGTCTCGGTTCGGGCTACTCGGCGGCGAGGCCGACACCGCGCCACTCGTCGATGAGCAGGTTCGGCTCGTAGCCGACGACCCGGTCGTCGAGAGTCGATCCGAGCGCGAAGAACACCAGCGGCAGGGCCAGGGCGTTGTCGCTGACGATCCTGGACACCGCACCGATCTTCTGACCGCGCGCGGTCAGGTCGGACTCCGAGTTGGCGGCGTCGAGCGCCTCCTGGAAGCCGGGAGCGTTGGCGTGCGAGGGGTTCTGCGGCGACGCGGCCCCGTACAGCGAGGTGAGCAGGATCGACGGATCGGCCCGGCCGGTGAACGTGGTCACGATCGCGTCGGCGTCACCGCGGTTGAAGGTCGGGGAGGCGTCCGCCGGCGGCAGTGGGCGCAGCTGCATGTCGATGCCGACCGCGGCGAGCTGCTGCTGCACGATCTGCGCGACGAGCTGGTTCTCCGGCAGGTTGAGCAGGATCGCGGTGAAGCTGAAGCCGTTCGGCAGTCCGGCCTGGGCCAGCAGCTGCTTGGCCTTCTCCGGGTCGTACGGGTAGGCGTCCTCGAGCCCGGAGTCGTACGCGAAGTACTGCTTCGGGAAGTTCTGGGTCGCCGCCTCGGCGTGCCCCTCCATCGCCGTGTCGGCGATGGCCTGACGGTCGATCGCGTACGCCAGCGCCTGGCGCACCTCGAGTTTCGTGAACTCGCCACGAGTGCGGTTGAAGTTGATGGCCATGTGGTCCATCCGGATCGGAGCCTCGACGGTCAGGCCCTGCTGCTCGGCGGCGTCGATCGTCAATGGCGTGATGATCGACGCCGACAGCTCGCCGGAGGCGACGCCGTTCATCCGCGTCTGCGGATCGGTCATCACGGTCCACACGAACCGCTTCGACTTGACCGCTTCGGGATCCCAGTAGCCGTCGCGCGCCTCGAACTCGTACTCGGCGCCGGGCTGCGAACGGGCCACCGTGTACCGACCGCTGCCCGCCGGCGTGAGTGCCAGCGCCGCGTTCTTCTCCGGGGTTCCGAAAGCGTTGGGGTTGACCATCATCCCGGGCAGGTCGGACAGGGTGAGTACCAGCTGGGCGCCCGGCCCCGACAGTGCGAGGACCGCGGTCCGCGGGTCGGGTGTCTCGACGCCGGTGAGCACCGTGAGCATCGCGGCGGTCACCGAGTCCGGCTCCTTCGCCCGGTCCAGGTTCGCCTTGACCACCGCGGAGTCGAAGGGGGTGCCGTCCTGGAAGGTGACGCCGTCACGCAGGTGCAGCGTCAACTTGCCATCGGCGACCTCCCACGACTCGGCCAGTCCCGGAACCGGATTGGCGTCCGTGTCCCGATGCACCAGCCGGTCGTAGACCAGGTTGAGCATGGTCGCGTCGCTCGTGATCTTCGTCTTGTGCGGGTCGAAGGAGGAGGCGCCGAAGACCGTCGCGTAGTGGAACGTGGCATTCGGGTCCACCGCCGCCGTGGACGGCGAGGTGTCGGCACTGCCGCATCCGGCGAGCAGGGCGGCCGTGAGGCCAAGGGCAACAACAAGTCTGCGTGACATACACATTCCTTCGCGAGGCGCACCCGTGCCGTGGTGAAGGCACGCGGGAACACACCGAATCCGTCGGTCTGCCGCGAACGTATGCGGTGTGACGGGGAGCACTTTCATCCCGTCTCGCTCAGTGGGACCTGAGCGAGCGCGAGAGCCGCCGTCCCTGATCTCCCGAGGGACCGGCGCGCCCCGGTCCCACCCCGCGGGACCGGCCCGCCGGGTACGGTCCCCCGCATGGAGAACGAACTGGATTCGACCCGGGCCCGCGCGGCCGCGGAGGCGGCACTGGCTGCGGCACAGCAGGACGGCAAGCGGATCAGCGTCGCCGTCGTCGATCATCGGGGCCACGACGTGCTCGTGGTTCGCGGGGACGGCGCGCCGTGGTTCACCGCGGGCGTGGCACGAGCGAAGGCCGCCACGGCCGCGCTGATGGGGGCGGCGTCCGGCGATCTCGCCGGACTGCGGGCGGCCCACCCGGAGTTGATCGACCTGATCGGCGGGCAGACCGCGCAGCCGATGACCACCCTCGCGGGCGGGGTGCCGGTGCGCCTGGCCGGCGTGGTGGTCGGCGGAATCGGGGTCAGCGGCGCCGACCCCGACGAGGACGTCGCGTTCGCCCGCGCCGGTCTGGCCGCGCTCCGGGCAGTCGGCGATCAGCCGCCGGCGTGACCGGCGATCAGTCGATGTCGTAGACCACCGAGACGGTGACCGTCAGCTCCTGTGTTCCCGGTTCGACGGGCGTCGACGCGACCTGATCGGACTGCATGCGCCCCGGCAGCGGACCGGGTGGCGCGGCGGCGACCTCGCTGATCGACCGCACGCCCCCGAGTTCCACCCCGGCGGCGTCGGCGATCTGACCGGCCTGGGCCTTGGCCTGCTCTACGGCCTTCGCGCGGGCCTGGGCGCGGAGGTCGCTGTCGTCGCCGATGGAGAAGGTCATCTGCTGTACCCGCACCGCGTCGCCGGCCGCGGCGGCCGCCGCGTCGATCAGGGCGCCTGCGCCGGCGATGTCGTGGACGGTGGCGGTCACCTGGTTGGTCACCTGGTAGCCGGTGATGTCGGTCGACGCAGGCGCGAACGTCGGCTGCACCGAGAGTCCGCTGGTGGCAATGTCCTTCGACTCGATGCCCCTGGACTTGAGGGAATCGATCAGCGCGGTTGCCTTCTCGGCGTTCGAGGCGAGGGCGGCTTCGGCGGTCGCGGCCTGGGTCTGCACGCCGAGAACCACCGTGGCGGTGTCGGGTGCGGCGGTGACCTTGCCGACGCCCTGTGTGCTGATTCCCGGTGGCGGAGACTCGGTACCACCGGTCGCGGTGTCCGCGGCACAGCCCGCCACCAGGACCACACTCGCCGCCGCGGCCGCCGCACCCACCGCCCGCAGGGTCGCCGGGTGTGCTGCCCGCCAGGTTGCCATGCCCAACTATGACCCAGCGGTCTCGGTCGCGGGGCGGTATCCCGCCCGGCGTGTCCCGATCCAGGCCAGGGCCGCTCCGAGCGCCACCGTCGTACCGGCGAACAGAACCATCAGGTTTCGGGTGTCGAGCAGACCCGGTCCCGCGGTGCCACCGGTCTCGATCACCGCAACGGGGGCGGCCATCGTCGTGGACATCGCGTCCTGCTGCACGCCACTGCGGGCGGGGATCGCGTCGATGCCCTTCGTCAGCTGTTCACCGAGCTGCGTGGACACCGACTTCAGCTGCGAGACCCCGGCCAGGATCTGATCCGTGGTGCTGCCCAACAGTTCCGGGGCCTGCGCGGCGATCGGCCCGATCCCCGATTGCAATTGCCCTCCGGCCTCGGAGAGCTGGGCGGACACGGACTCGAGCTGCCCGAAGCCGCTGCCGATCGCGCTGCCGAGGTCGGTGTCCGGTCCCACGCCGGTGCCGAGCAGTCCGGTGATCGCGGTCAGCTGCCGGGACAGTTCGGCGAGGTCGGCCGACGTGCGCTCGAGCGAGTGCGCGGCGTCTGCGTCGAGCCCGGCGACCCGCGATGCCACGGCGTCCAATCCCGTTTCGAGGCGACCGACGCCGGTCGTCACGTCCCCGATCGTCACCCCGAGTTCGGTCAGTCGCGTGGACAGTTCGGTCGCAGGCCCGCGGGCCTGCGACACCATCCCCGACACCTGACCGGCGACGTCCACGAGCTGGTTCGCGCCGTCGTTCGCGGTCTGCAGGTAGGGCAGCATCTCCTCGACGCCGCCGAGCATCTGCCGGGCCTGGGTGTCCGCGGCCGCGGTCGCGGTGGTCAGCAGTTGGGCGGGCAGCATCGCCTGCTGCAACTGCGCGCGCGCCGACGCCATCCCCGACAGCAGGTTCCTGATGCCGGTGGCCGAGGTGACCTCGGAGACGGTCGCAGTCAGCCGGGACATGGCGTCCGCGTCGGCCGCGGCACCGCGCCGCACCGACAGTTCTGCCTGCCGCGGGGTGGTGCTCCCGAGCGAGACGACGGCGTCGGAGAAGTCCTCCGGAATGGTGACGGCGGCAAGGTAGTTCCCGGCCGCTGCGGTGTCGGCGTCCACCACCTCCCAGCTGAAGTCCCCGGACGACTCGAGGGTGTCGATCACCCGCTCCCCCATCCCCGCGGACCCGGTGTCCTCGTTGACGATCGCGACCGCCTGCGACGACGGCGCCGGCGACCGGAGACCGAGACCGAGACCGAGACCGGCGCCGACCACGAGCACCCCCACGGTCAAGGCAAGGACGGGCCACCAGCGGCGCAGACGGGACTCGGACAGTGCGGAGACGGCCATACATCCGACCGTACGGACTGTTCCTGGCGTGGCACTGGCACGCGATTGAGAATTCCCTGGCCCGGACCGCGTCGCCCGGACCATCCGCCGGGGTCAGCGCCCGGGGAGCGGAGCGAGCGCGGTGTCAGTCTCCGGCGTGGGTGCGCTGGACGCGGATTTGAAACGGCGGCGCACCCACCATCCGAGCGCCACCATCGCGGCCACCCCGACCAGCAGCCAGGTTCCGCTGCCGAGCGCGGATTCGACTCGCTCGTAAGAGTTTCCGGCGAGGAAACCGAGCAGCACGTTGCCGGTCCCGAAAATCAGCGCGGCGACCGCGTTGAAGGCGAGGAATCGCCGGTAGGGCATCCCGCTGATTCCCGCCAGGGCGGGCATCACGGTGCGGAGGTAGGCGACGAATCGGCCGAAGAACACCGCCGGGCCGCCGCGACGGCGCAGTAGCTCCTGCGCACCGTCGAGCCGGCCACCGGCCAGGAACGGTATCCGCAGGATGCGGGGCCCGACCCGCCTGCCGAGTCCGAAGCCGACGGTGTCGCCGAGAATTGCAGCCACCACGACCACCGCGACCATCGCCCAGAGTTGAACGTGGGCCTGACTGGCGATCACGCCGCCGACGATGGCCGCGGTCTCCCCGGGGACCACGAATCCGACCAGCAGCGCGTCCTCGACGAACACGAATGCGCTGACGACGAGATACACGACGAGCGGTTCGAGTTCCTGAAGCCGCTCCAGCAGGGCGGTCACACCGGGCCCACCTTCGGCAGGTCAAGCAGTCCGTGGCCGACGAGGTCGAACCCGCGGCGCAGCATCTCCTCGAAGGCCGGCACCCCGTCGTCGGGCCGCCAGCCGCGGTATGCGGTGTGCACGACCGCGAGGGCGGTGTTGACCACGAGCACGATGAGCAACGGTTCGGCGGGGATGCGGGTGCCGACCCATTCGCGGATGAACCCCCTGAACGGTTCGCTGGCCGCGAGTGCCGGCTCGAGCATCGCCTGGCACTGCTCCATCATCGCCTTGCGCAGCAGAAGCTTGGACTCGTCCCGGCAGGCGACCGCGACGAGGATCTCCCGCAGCGACTCCCACAGCGGCTCGTCGGCCGGACGGGCCGCCGCCAGTGCACGCCACCGCGCCGGATCCTCCGGATCGGGGTCGAGCAGCAGCGCCTCTTTGGAGTCGAAGTAGTTGAACAGTGTGCTCTTGGAGACGCGGGCGGCAGCGGCGATCTCCTCGACACTGACCGCGTCGAACCCGCGGGCCGTGACCAACTCGAGGGCCGCTCCCCGCAGGGCGTGCCAGGTGTCGAGCTTCTTGGTCGCACGCAGCCCGTGAGTCTGGGTCATTCTTCGAGCCTACGTCCGTATTTGCACTCGGTACAAATTTGTCCCCGGTACAAAGGCAAAGAAAGGGGTCGTCCGGGAATAGCGCTCCGCACCCCCGCGGTTGGGGCAGGCATGGGCAGAACAGTGGTCGCCACCGCGTTCGGCGGACCCGAGGTCCTCACTGTCGTCGACGAGCCGGTACCCGACCCCGGGCCCGGCGAGGTGAGGGTTCGTCTTCGGGCGATCGGCGTCAACCCCTTCGACTACAAGTCGTACAGCGGCACATTCGGTGCCGACCCCGACCGGCTGCCGATCCGGCCCGGAATCGAGGCGTCCGGTGTCGTGGAGTCCGTCGGGGCGGACGCCGTCGGCCCCACCGGACAGATAGCCGTGGGCGACGAGGTGATCGTCAACCCAGGAGCACGCGGCTACACCGAACTGATCACCGTGCCCGCCGCCGTGACCTTCGCGAAGCCGCCGAACCTGTCGTTCGAACAGGCCGCCGCACTGCTCTCCAGCGGAACCACCGCCGTCGACGCCCTGACCACCACCCGGGTGTCCGCGGGCGAGACCGTGTTGGTCCACGGCGCGGCCGGCGCCGTCGGCGGCGCGGTCGTCCAACTGGCCCAGGCCCGCGGTGCGACCGTGATCGGCACCGCCAGGAGGGCACACCACGATCATCTGCGGGCGCAGGGCGTCGTCCCGGTCGAGTACGGCGACGGTCTGCTCGATCGCCTCCGCGCCCTCGCACCGGACGGCGTCGACGCGGCGATCGACACCGCAGGCACCGACGAGGCGATCGACGCCTCGCTCGCCCTGGTCGCCGACCGGAGCCGGATCGTGACGATCGTGGCGTTCGACCGCGCAGAGCGGGACGGCTTCCGCGCCGTCGGCGGCGGCAACCCCGACAGCGCTCGCATCCGCCGCGAGGCACGGATCGAACTGATCGCCCTCGCGGGCCGTGGCGATTTCGAGGTGACCGTCGCCAGGACCTTCCCCCTGGCCGAAGCCGCCCGCGCCCACGCCGAACTGCAGGGACACCACCCCCGCGGCAAGTTCGTCCTGGTGCCGTAGGCGCCCGGGGCGGCCGGGCGTCGGCGGTGGTCGTCATGGCGACGAAGGCCGGTTCTCACCCCGTTGACACCTAGACACTTGTATGAATAACTGTCTAGTAGGGTGACCCACGTCTCATTCGTCAGGAGCAACCATGACCGCTCGCGTGTCCGTCGTCGTCGGTGGCGCCTCGGGCATCGGGTGGGCCACTGCGCAGCTGCTGCACTTCCAGGGCGACACCGTCGTGATCGCGGACGTCGCGGAGGATGCGGCCCTCGCGTGCGCCACCGAACTCGGCGAGCACGCGAGCGGCAGGCACGTCCAGGTCACCGACGAGAGCAGCGTGCGCGCGCTGTTCGACGCCGTTCGCACCGAGCACGGCGCGGTGAATGCAGTGGTGAACTGCGCGGGCGTCTCCCACCCCGGCGCCCTGGTCGACCTCCCCCTCGACGACTGGAAGGCCACGCTGGACGTGTGCCTGACCGGCACGTTCCTCGTACTCCGGGAGGCCGCGAAGGTGATGGAGGACGGCGGCGCGATCGTGGCGATCTCCTCACCCATCGGTCACCGGCCCGGCGCGGCGACGGGTGCGAACTGCACCGCCAAGGCCGGGGTGCTGAGGCTCACCCGGGTGGCCGCCTTCGAACTGGGCCCGCGTCGCATCCGCGTCAACGCGCTCTCCCCCGGCTTCGTGCACACCCCACCGGCCGCGGGCGCGACCCTGGCGCCGGAGTTCGTCGAGGACACTCCGCTCGGCCGCGGCGGCGACCCGGACGACGTCGCGCAGGCGGTCGCGTTCCTGCTCTCCGAGCAGGCCGACTGGATGACCGGCGCGACGCTCGACCTCGGCGGCGGCGCCCACCTCCCGCACCCGGACGTCCTCACTCGCGTCTCGGCCATGACCGACTGAGGCGCGGGAATACCGCTCCGCCGCGTGCGTTGAGGTACGGTGAGGTAGTTGAACAATCAACTACATGACCGGAGGAGCACACCATGCCTGCCGTGACCGTCGACAACATCCTCGCGCTGCCCCGCATCGCCGAGACCGCGCCCGACGCCAACGCGCGTCCCGTGCTGTCGGTGACCACCGCACCGCGCGGTTTCGAGGGCGAGGGGTTCCCGGTTCGTCGCGCGTTCGCCGGCGTCGACCTGAAGTATCTCGACCCGTTCATCCACATGGACCAGATGGGTGAGGTGAACTACGCGCCCGGCGAGCCGAAGGGCACCCCGTGGCACCCGCACCGCGGGTTCGAGACGGTCACCTACATGATCGACGGGACCATGGAGCACCAGGACTCCAACGGCGGTGGCGGCATCATCAGCGGCGGCGACACCCAGTGGATGACCGCCGGTGGCGGCATCCTGCACATCGAGGCCCCGCCGGAGCAACTGGTGATGACCGGCGGCCTGTTCCACGGCGTGCAGCTGTGGGTGAATCTGCCGAAGAACAACAAGATGGCCGCACCGCGCTACCAGGACATCACCGGCAACAAGGTGGCCCTGCTGTCCTCCCCGGACGGCGGCGCACTGATCCGGGTCATCGCCGGTGAGCTCGACGGCCATCGGGGTCCGGGCTCCACGTACACCCCGATCACCCTGCTGCACGCGACCATCGCCCCCGGCGCGAGCGTGACGCTGCCGTGGAACCCCGAGTTCAACGCGCTGGCCTACGTCCTCGCCGGGGACGGCACCGTGGGCACCGAGCGACGGCCGGTGCACATGGGCCAGACCACGGTCTTCGGGCGCGGCGACACGATCACGATCGCGGCGGCCGACACCCAGGACTCGCGCACCGAATCCCTGGAGGTGTTCATCCTCGGAGGCAGGCCGATCCGGGAACCCGTCGCGATGGCAGGACCGTTCGTGATGAACACCAAGGCCGAGGTCATCCAGGCGTTCGAGGACTTCCAGGCGGGGCGGCTCGGATCGATTCCCGCCGCCCACGAGACATTGGAGTGAACGTGACCGGGATCGTGGTCCAGCGTGCGCGCGACCGTGCGCACCAGAACTACGGTTGGCTGGACTCGAGTCAGAGCTTCCCCTTCGCGGGGAACTTCGACCTCGCCGCCCACGCCCACGGCCTGCTGCTGGTGAACAACGAGGACGTCGTCGACATCGGTGAGGGCTTCGACACCCACCAGCACCGGGACGCCGAGATCGTCACGTGGGTACTCAGCGGTTCGCTGGTCCACCAGGACTCCGAGGGCCACTCGGGTGTCGTGTATCCCGGTCTCGCGCAACGGATGAGCGCGGGTCGGGGCATCTTCCACTCGGAGCGCAACGACCGCGTGCGCACCGACGGGTCGCGTGCCGCCGAGCCAGTTCACCTGGTGCAAATGTGGATTCCTCCGGACGAATTCGGCATCGAACCGAGCTACCAGGAACTGCCGATCGACGACGAACTCGACGCCGGCAAACTCGTGGTCGTCGCCTCCGGGTTGCCGCGCCACCGTGACGACGCCGCAATCGGCCTGCGCAACCGCCACGCCGGATTGCACGCCGCGCGACTGCAAACCGGCCGGTCGGTGACGATCCCCGACGCGCCCTACGGGCACCTGTTCGTCGCTCGCGGCGCCGTCGACGTCGAGGGTGTCGGCCCACTCGAACACGGTGATTCCTTGCGGCTCACCGGTTCCGGCGGAAATCGGGTCACCGCGACCGAGGCGGCGGAGGTGCTGATCTGGGAGATGCACGCCGCCACCGGGTGACCCACCCGGACCGGGCCAGTCCGTGCCGTGAACGTCCGAATTCCGGCAACGTTCACGCATCGGACCGGTCACGACAGAGGGGAACATCACCACCTCTGGCTATGTTGAAGGACGAAGTTCACGTAGGAGGCATGCATGACGGCACCGACCACCCCGCACGTCGACGTCCGCCGCGCCGGCGACCGGCTCGCAACCCGGATCGCCTGGCTCGATTCGAAGCACTCCTTCTCGTTCGGCCAGCACTACGATCCGGACAACACCCATCACGGCGCGCTACTCGTCAACAACGACGACATCGTCTCCCCCGGTCAGGGCTTCGACACCCACCCGCATCGGGACATGGAGATCGTCACGTGGGTGCTGCGGGGCTCGCTGGTGCACCAGGACTCGATGGGACACACCGGAGTGATCTACCCGGGTCTGGCTCAGCGGATGAGCGCGGGCACCGGGATCCTGCACTCCGAGAAGAACGACTCGTGGCGCCTCGCCGGGTCGCCGGGCCCCGAGCATGCCGACCCGGTGCGGTTCATCCAGATGTGGGTACTGCCCGACGAGGCCGGGGTGACGCCCGGCTACGAACAGCTCGAGATCGAGGACGAACTGAGTGGCGGCGGCCTGGTCGCGGTGGCGTCGGGCATGCGCAAGCATCGCGGACAGTCCGCGATCACCATCAACAATGCGGGCGCCGCGCTGTCCGTCGCCCGGATGCGCCCCGGCGACAGCATCACGCTGCCGGAGGCGCCGTACCTGCACCTGTTCGTCGCGGAAGGTGCCGTGGACCTCGAGGGCGCCGGACGATTGTCCGAGGGCGACGCGGTCCGGTTCACCGCGACCGGCGGGCAGCGGCTCACCGCCGCCGACGAACCCGCCGAGGTGCTCGTCTGGGAGATGCACACCCGTCTCGGCGGCTGAGTGCAGACTCCGTGCCGTGATCCCGTCGACCGGGACGGGCCGGGGCAGGCGATTCCCCGCCTGCTACGCATGACGTCATGACGACAACCGCGACCCGGCCCCGTGGCGTCGACCCCCTGAACTCGATGATGGGGGTCCGGGTGCGCTCGATGTCGCCTGCGGGCACCGACTTCGAGGGCGAGACCGGGAACCGCTTCCACGACCACCGCGGTCACTCCACACTGGCCTCGGTCGGGGTGCTGGCGGACTCGGCCGTCGCGGGGGCGTTCTTCGCGTCCGTGCCGACCGGCAGCCGGACGGTGGTCTCCCAGCTCACGGCGGTCACCGCCGCACCCCTTCCGGCCGACGGCGTCGTCACGGCGCGCGCCCGCACCGAACACCTGGACCTGGCCACCGGAACAGGACTGTCGGGAGGCCGCATCACCAGCGACGACGGCACCACCTGCGTCCAGCTGCTGGCCCGCAGCGTCGTGGTCAGCCGCCCGGCCCAGGACGACGTGCACCTCGCTCCCGGACCCACCACCACCTTCCCCGAGCCGGAACCGGCGACTGCGGCCGCCGAACTGACAGGCATCGAAGGTCGGGCAATCGTGGAGGGGATCGCCGCAGGCACGGTCTCCCGCGGACCGCTCGCCGGGCTGATCGGCCTGTCCGTCGACGCCGTCGGCGACGACACGGTCACCGCCCGCCTGGACCCACAGCCGTGGATGAGCAACCAGGTCGGCTCGGTACACGGCGGAATGCTGTTCGCGGCCGCGGCCCTCGCGTCGGGTCTGGCCGCCCAGACCCGCACCACACCCGGTCAGGAGCATCACCTGCAGGACCTGACCATCGACTTCGTCCGCTCTCCCGCGGTCGGCGGTCCGTCGATCACGATCGAGGCGCGGGTCGTCCGGGCCGGGCGAAGGATCGTCCTGATCGAGTCACGGCTGCTCGACCCGGACGGGCGGCTCCTGGCCCGGTCCGGCTCGAGCGCGCAGCTCCGTCAGGGCGTGACGGGCAATCCCTGAACCGGGATCACGTCCGATGCAGCCGGACTCCGTTCAGGACCAGGTCCGCAAGGTGTCGCACCAGCGCCTCACCGTCGAGCGCGGGGCCGGCGAGGGTGTGCATCATGACCGCGCCGCGCAGGGTGTCGAGGACGGCGGCACCGTCGACGTCGGGCCGCACCTCGCCCGCCTCGACACCGCGCGCGAACACCTCCGCGTAGCGATCCCGGATCGGCGCGATGAATTCCTCGTCCGCCCGGCGCTGCAGTTCCGGGTCGGCGACCATGTCGGAGACGAGCCCCGGTAGCCCGCGCCGATATTCGGCTCGCGACTGGTGCTCGACCATCTCCCGGATCATGGCGGTGACGGTGTCCGTGAACGACATGGACGGGTCCGGCCGCGCACCCCTGGCCTGCCGGGCGAACAGAGCCTCCTGCACCAGCGCCGCCTTCGATCCCCACCACTGGTAGAGCAGGGGCCTGCCGACCCCGGCGCGGCGGGCGACGGCGGCCAGCGTCAGTGCGTCGTAGCCCTCCTCGGCGAGCAGGGACCGGGTCGCGTCGAGGACGGCCCGGTGTCGTTCCGGATCCCGGGGGCGCCCCGGGGACTTTTCGTCGTTTCCGCCCACACATTTACCTTACAAGCTGTACGTTAATTCTGTTCGGTTGCGCCGCAGAGTTTCTGGAGGGACATGCACACGATCGCACTGGACCGGCCCACCCCCGACATCCTCGTCGCGACGTTGAATCGGCCCGAGCGCCTCAACGCGCTGAACCCCGCCCTCGTTTCCGACCTGCACACCCTGCTCGACGACGTCGCCGCGGACACCGCGTGCCGGGTACTCGTGCTGACCGGCGCGGGCCGCGGGTTCTGCTCGGGACTCGATCTGTCCGAACCCGCGACCGCGCCCGGAACGGAGACCTTGAGCCGGCCCGCCGCGGGAATGCGTACCCAGGAGTTCATCGCGTCGCTCGTCCCCCGGATCCAGCGACTGCCGCAGCCGGTCATCACCGCGGTCAACGGCGCCGCGTACGGCGGAGGGATGGCACTCGCCGCCGCCTGTGACCTTCGGATCGCCTCCGCGACGGCGCACTTCGGCACCCAGTTCATCCGGCTCGGACTCTCCGGCTGCGACATCGGCATCAGCTACACCCTGCCGCGGATCGTCGGATCCGCCCGAGCGTCCGAGCTGATCCTGACCGCGCGCCGAGTCGACGCCACCGAAGCCGAGCGGATCGGCCTGGTCTCCCGCGTCGTACCCGAAGCCGAGCTCCTCGACGCCGCGCTCGACCTCGCCGAAAGTCTCTGCGAGCACAGCCCGTTCGGGCTGACCATGACGAAGCAGGTACTGAACGCGAACGCGGACGCCGCCAACGTGGACGCGGCGATCGCGTTGGAGAACCGCACACAGATCCTCGCCGGGACCGGTGGCGACGAGTTCGCCGAGGCGGTCACCGCGTTCATGCAGAAGCGTCGGCCGCGCTGGTCGACCCGCCGGGATGCCCCCGGCACCCGGAACACCGAAGGAGCCCGGTAAGTGAACCGCACCAAACTCGACTCGCTCTTCGACCTGAAGGGCCGGACCGCCATCGTCACCGGCGGCACCCGCGGGATCGGCCTCTCGATCGCGGAGGCCTACTCCGTGTCCGGCGCCAACGTCGTCGTCGCGAGCCGCAAACCCGATGCCTGCACGACGGTCGCGAACCATCTGAACAAGCTCGGCGGCAAGGCCATCGGCGTCGCGACCCACACCGGCGACCTCGATGCCCTGACCTCGCTGGTCGACGCCACCGTCTCCGAGTTCGGAGGTGTCGACATCGTCGTCAACAACGCGGCGAACCCGCTCACCCAACCTCTCGGCGCGTTCACCCCCGAAGCGTGGACGAAGTCGTACGAGGTGAACCTGCGCGGGCCGGTGTTCCTGGTGCAGGCGGCGCTGCCGTATCTGGAGAGGAGCGATCACGCGGCGGTGCTCAACGTGATCTCCGCGGGGGCGTTCATGTTCTCCCCATCGACGGCGATGTACTCGGCGGGCAAGGCCGCCCTGCTGTCGTACACCCGGTCGATGGCGGCCGAGTACGCGAGCCGCGGCATCCGGGTCAACGCCCTGGCACCGGGCTCGGTGAACACCGACATGGTCCGGGCGAACCCGCCGGAGTTCGTCGACGCGATGGCGTCGGCCTCGCTGCAGCGGCGCATCGCGGACCCGGACGAGATGGTCGGCCCGGCGCTGCTGCTGACCTCCGACGCGGGCAGCTTCATCACCGGGCAGGTGGTCGTCGCCGACGGTGGACTGGTCGCCCACTGACGGCCCCGATCCTGCCCGCTGGTAGACAAAGGGTCATGACCTCCACCGATGCCCCGCGAGTCGACCGCCTCATGGCGATGATGGGCGCCCGCCCCGGCCCCGTCGCACCCGGCCGCACCGAGCACACCCAGGAGGTCGGCCCCCGATTCCACGACCACCGCGGCCGAACCATCCTCGGGTCGGTCGGCGTGCTCGTCGACTCGGTGCCCGGCGGCGCCGTCGGGGGCCTCGTTCCGGCCGGAACGCAGACGGTGCTCTCACAGATCACCGCGACGCTGGCCGCACCGCTGCCCGATCGCGGCGCCATCGTGGCCCGCGGACACGCCGTTCACCTCGATCTCGACACCGGGATCGGCCTGTCCGCGGGCGACCTGACCGGCCCGGACGGGGAGTCCTACGCGGTGCTGACGTCGCGCTCGGTGGCCGTCAGCCGCGGCGCCACCCATGCCGAGACCGTGTTCGGCGGAGCGGCGCTGCCCGTGCCGGAGGCCGAACCGGGAACCGATCCCTCCGAGTTCGCGGACCGCACCGGGCTCGCCGTCGTCTCGGCGATCGCGGCGGGCGACATCGCGCGCGGACCCCTGGCCGGCCTCTTCGGGGTCGAGTTGACGGGCGTCGAGCACGGCCGAGTTGTCGGCGAGTTCGCGCCGCAGCCGTGGATGGCGAACTACCTCGGCACCGTGCAGGGCGGAAACCTGATCTCCGTGTCCGACCTGATGACAGGCCTCGCCGCGCAGACGCTCACCGCGGCGGGTCAGGGCTACCGCGCCCTGGACCTGCGCCTCGACTTCGTCCGGTCCCCCGCGCTCGACGGCGGCCCGGTGCGGGTCCGTTCGGAGGTCGTGCGGGCCGGGCGACGCCTGGCGTTGATCGACACCGAACTCGTCGACACCTCCGGCGTCCTCCTGACGCGCACGCAGTCCAGCGTCCAACTGCTCTGACGCGCCCGGCGCCGATCCCGGCGAATCGGACGGCCCGGGGTTAGTCTGCGAAGGGTGGACGCCGAGTGGCGGCCGTGCCAGCCGAGGAGTGTCATGACCAATCAGCCGCCGAATCCCGAGGAGACGCCCGAGGGGACACCCGAGGGGCAGCAGCCGCAGTACGGACCCCCCGGTTCCACGCCACCGCAGTACCCCGGCGCCCAGCCGCAATACCCCGGTCAGCCCTACCCCGGCGGCCAGCAATACCCCGGCCAGCAATACCCCGGCCAGCAATACCCCGGCGGCCAGCAATACCCCGGCGGCCAGCAGTATCCCGGGGGCCAGTACCCCACCGGGGGCTATCCGGCGGCCGGATACCCGGCGCAGCCGCCTGCCCGGAGCAACGGCGCCGGCATCTCCGCGTTGATCCTCGGTGTCCTCGCCATCCTCGGCGTCTGGACCATCGTCGGCGGCATCGTTCTCGGTGTACTGGCGATCATCCTGGGCTTCATCGGCCGCTCGCAGTTCAAGAAGCAACGCGCCACCAACGGCGGGATGTCGCTGGCCGGCATCATTCTCGGCGCCCTGGCCGTCGTCATCGCGATCGTGTTGGTCGTGGTCGGCGTCGGCATCTTCAACAAGGTCGGCGGCCGCGACTTCGCCGACTGCATGCGCGACGCCGGCAACAACCGCGCCGCCCAGCAGCAGTGCGAGGACGAGTTCCGGCAGAACCTCGAGAACCAGTTCTCGATCACGCTGACGCCGGCGCCGCGCTGACGCACCCGTGCGTGAATTGCACCCTCACCGGAGTGACATTCACGCACTGCCCGCGGAGCCGATTCACAGCGATCTCACCGGATGAGCCCAGCCGCCTGGCAGCACGACAGGTCAGGATCGAGTCATCAACGAGATCGATCGGAGTTCAGCGTGAACAAGGATATCGAGCAGAGCCGCGCCCGGGTCAGCCGCCGGCGGGCCCTCGCCCTCGGCGGCACGGTCGGCCTGTCCGGGCTGATCGCGGCATGTGCCGGCAGCGGATCGTCGGACACCTCGACGACCTCCGCCGCGACCGCGACCACGACCGGTAGCGGGACGACCGCCGCCGGCGACGACGTGATGGCCCTGCTCGCCCAGGCCCCGCAGTGCGTGGCGAGCAAGGAGGAGACGCAGGGCCCGTACTGGTTCGACGTCGACTCGATCCGCAGCGACATCCGCGAGGACCGACCCGGCACCACATTCGAACTGGCTCTGCGCGTGCAGGATTCGGCCACCTGCACCCCGGAGGGCGGCGGCGGGATCGCAAACGCCGTCGTCGAGATCTGGCACTGCGACGCGGGCGGGGTGTACTCCGGCTTCGAGTCGGGCTCGCTCGGCGCCAACAGCGCGACTCCGCCCGCCGGAGGCGGGTTCGGCTCGATGGGCACGCCGCCGTCCGGCGAACCCCCGCAGGGCGGGATGCCGATGGGCACGCCGCCGTCCGGCACACCCCCGCAGGGCGGGATGCCGATGGGCACGCCACCGGAGGGCGGTATGGGCGGAGGTATGGGCGGAGGCATGGAAGGTTCCGGCGAACCGGCGGACGGCTCCTACGCCGTCGGCGACACCCAGGCCGTCACCACCTACCTGCGCGGCGCGCAGACCACCGATTCGAACGGCGTCGCGACGTTCACGACGATCTTCCCCGGCTGGTACATGAGCCGGACCACGCACATCCACATGAAGGTCCACGTCAACAAGGAGACGGTGCTGACCACGCAGCTGTTCTTCGAGGAGGACCTGCTCGACGAGATCTACGCGACCAGCCCGTACAACGAGCACACCGGCCGCGAGAACAACGTCACCAACGCCACCGACAGCATCTTCGACGAGTCGGGCATGGTGACCGTCGTCAAGACCGCGGACGGCTACCTCGGCGCCGTCAACATCGGCGTGTAGGCGCCTGCGTGCTCGTGCGTGGTTGCGAGTCCTCGGTACCCGTGAACCACGCACGAGCCGCGGAGCGGCCATGATGGAGAGCATGACGCGCTCCGGAATCGACCTCACCCACCTCGACACGGGCACCCGCGCCCAGGACGACCTGTTCGTCCACGTCAACGGCCAGTGGCTGGACAACTACGAGATACCCGCGGACCGAGCCGTCGACGGCGCCTTCCGCACCCTCTACGACCAGGCCGAGATCGATGTGCGGGCGATCATCGACGAGGCCGCCGACGGTGGCGGCGAGAACGGCACCGACACCCAGCGCATCGGTGACCTGTACCGGTCGTTCATGGACGCCGAGGCCGTCGAGCGGGCCGGGCTGGACCCGATCGCCGACGAACTCGCGGCCGTCGACGCAGTCTCGGACCTGTCCGCGCTGGCGGGCCTGCTGGGTCGCCTGCAGCGCACCGGGGTCGGCGGGGCGATCGGCAACTACGTCGACACCGACGCCAAGAACTCGGCGCGGTACCTCGTCCACCTGACCCAGTCCGGGATCGGCCTGCCCGACGAGTCGTACTACCGCGAGGACTCGTACGCCGAGATCCGCGACGCCTACGTGCGGCACGTCGAGGCCATGCTCGCCCTGGCCGGCCGCCCCGACCCGGCAGGCGCCGCCCGACGCATCCTCGACCTGGAGACGGCCATCGCCGCAGGCCACTGGGACGTCGTCAAGCGGCGTGACGCCGAGCTGAGCTACAACCTCGTCACCCTCGCCGACCTGAGCGAACAGAACCCCGGGTTCGACTGGAACGCATGGGTTTCCGCGCTTGGCGGCACCCCGGAGACGTTCGCGGAACTGGTGGTCCGCCAGCCGAGCTTCCTGACGTCGCTGACCGAGCTGTGGACCGGACGTTCCCTCGACGACTGGAAGACCTGGGCGGCCTGGAAGGTGATCCACTCCCGCGCACCGTATCTGACCGAGGCACTGGTCGCGGAGGACTTCGCGTTCTACGGCAAGACCCTGTCCGGCACCGAGGAGAACCGGGAACGCTGGAAGCGTGGCGTCTCCCTCGTACAGGATCTGCTCGGGGAGTCGGTCGGCAAGCTGTACGTCGACCGGCACTTCCCGCCGGCTGCGAAGGCGCGGATGCAGGAACTGGTCGCGAACCTGCAGGAGGCGTACCGCCGCAACATCTCCGAGCTCGAATGGATGGGCCCGGACACCCGCGCCGCGGCCCTGGCCAAGCTGGAGAAGTTCACCCCGAAGATCGGCTACCCCGACAAGTGGCGGGACTACTCGACGCTGGAGATCGACGGCACCGACCTGGTCGGGAACTTCCGGCGCGGGTACGCGCACGAACACGACCGGGACCTCGCCAAGCTCGGCGGTCCGGTGGACCGCGACGAGTGGTTCATGACGCCGCAGACCGTCAACGCCTACTACAACCCGGGGATGAACGAGATCGTCTTCCCCGCAGCGATTCTGCAGCCGCCGTTCTTCGACGCCGAGGCCGACGACGCCGCCAACTACGGCGGCATCGGTGCGGTGATCGGGCACGAGATCGGACACGGGTTCGACGACCAGGGCGCCAAGTACGACGGCGACGGCAACATGATCGACTGGTGGACCGACGACGACCGCACCGAGTTCGGCAAGCGCACCAAGGCGTTGATCGAGCAGTACAACGCGTTCGAGCCGAAGGCGCTGCCCGGACACACCGTCAACGGCGAGTTCACGATCGGCGAGAACATCGGCGACCTCGGCGGGCTGTCGATCGCGTTGGAGGCGTACAAGATCGCGCTCGACGGCAGCGAGGCCCCGGAGCTCGACGGACTGTCCGGACTGCAGCGGGTGTTCTTCGGGTGGGCACAGGTGTGGCGCACCAAGGCCCGCGACGAGGAGGCGATCCGTCGCCTCGCCGTGGACCCGCACTCGCCGCCGGAGTTCCGCTGCAACGGCGTCGTCCGCAACCTGGACACGTTCCACGAGGCGTTCGACGTCAACCCGGGCGACGCGCTGTACCTGGAGCCGGACCGGCGCGTGAAGATCTGGTGACGTCCCGCGCCGGCTACGAGCGGGACGCCTTCACCCGCTCGTAGTCGGCGCGGTTCTGCTTCTCGTAGCCGACGGCGTACTCGACGATCGCCTCCTCGAAGGGCGTCCCCGATCCCAGATAGCCGGCGATGGCGACCGGGTCACCGGTGCGCGCGTGCGCCTTGACCAACGCGACCGCACACAGCCGGGCGTAGACCCGCATCCCCGCGGGCCGCATCGTGGCGATGTCGAATCCGCCCTTCTTGTCCCGCAACTGACGCACGTAGAAGTTCCGCCCCAACGGCCCGCTGCCGGTGAACCAGCCAAGGAACGGGTCGGAAGCACTTTGCATCAGGCGCTGTCCCTCCACCACCCGCTGGCCCTGGTCGACGTAGTCGTACCCCTGCACGTACGGCGCAAGCACGGACCGCTGCGCCTCCTTGAGCTGCAGGAAGAGCGGATCGCCCATGGTGTCGCCGACGAACAGCGCCATCATGGACATCGTGCCCACGGAGCCGACACCGACGACCTTGCGCGCGATGTCCTGGAAGCGGTACCGCGTGACGAGCTGGCGACGGTCGGGCGCGAGCGTCGAAAGGTAGTCGGCGTAGGCGTCGGTCAGCATGCGCGTCGCCTCGACGTGACGTTCGTAGGGCAGCCGGACGATCAGCGGCGGGTCCTCCTTGATCCGCAGCCCGAGCTCGGTCTGATACGCGAACTTCTTCAGCGCACCCAACTGGGTGCGGCGCTCGGCCTTGGCGAGTGCCGCCTCGGCGACCCCGACCTGGGCCTTCTTGAACTCGCCCCGGACCTGGTCGATGACCGCCTCCACCTCGATGCGCGCGTACCAGATGTCGAGGGCGGTCATCCCCGCCGCGCGCCGCATCAGCTCGCAGTAGCTGGCGACCGCGGACAGCGCGGCGGAGCGGGCGTCGTCGGCGGTGAAGCCGTTGTCGATCGCCGCGACCACGAGCGAGGCGGCCAGCCGCTTGAGGTCCCACTCGAACGGAGCGCGATGAACCTCGTCGAAGTCGTTGACATCGAACACGAGTCGGCGGTCGGGCGCGGCGAACAGTCCGAAATTCGCCAGGTGCGCATCACCACACGCCTCGACCATCAGATCGGTTCGTGGCCCGTGCGCGAGGTCCCACGCCATGATCGCCGCAGTCCCGCGCAGAAAGGTGAACGGGGAGACCAGCATCCGCTCGTAGCGCAGCGGAACGAGTTCGGGAACCCGCAGTGCGTTCTGCTGTTCGAGGACCACGACGGGGTCGGGCCGACTCGCAGCAGGCTCCCACTGCGCGTGCGAGGTGCGTGGCACGGTCGTCCGCAGGGATTTTCCTGCCCTGCGACGCTCGTCCGCGGGTAACGGCTGGTTGGGTGCGACGCCTGCCATCGCCCGAGACTACCGTCGCGACAGCGCCCGCGCAGCGCGTCCGACGGCGGTGTCCTCAGCCGGCCAGCGCGGCGTCGGGGGCGATCCGCAGCGCGGCGACGAGCTCGCGGTAGAGCTCGTCGGACGCCATCAGCTCGGCATGGGTGCCCCGCGCCCGGATCCGGCCCTGCTCCATGACCAGGATGGTGTCCGCGTCGATGACCGTGGACAGCCGGTGCGCGATGGTCACCACCGCGCCGGTGCGGGCGAGTTCGGCGATGACGTCCTGGATCGCGGCCTCCGTTCGGCCGTCGATCTGCGCGGTGGCCTCGTCGAGCAGCAGCACCTCCGGACGCCGAACGATGGCCCGCGCCACCGCGATCCGCTGCCGCTGGCCGCCCGAGATGCTGGTGGCGGTCAGGTCGGTGTCGAGGCCGTGTTCCATCGCGCGCACCGTCTCTTCGAGGTGCACGGCGCGCAGCGCCGCCCAGACCTCGTCCTCGGTGGCCTCCGGGTAGGTGAACTGCACGTTGGACCGCACGGTCCCCGGCACGATCGGCGTCTCCTGCTCGACGTAGGCCAGCCGGGACCTGACCTGCTCGAACTGCAGCTGGGAGTACGGGACTCCGTCGAGCAGGACCTCCCCCTGCTCGGGCTGCAGAAAGCGCAGCAGCACGGAGAACAGCGTCGTCTTGCCCGCACCCGACGGCCCGACAATCGCGGTGTGCCCGCGGGCAGGGATCGCCGCACTGACCTCCTGAAGGGACGGCGCGGCACCCGGCGCGTATCGAGCGGACACGTCGACCAGTTCGAGCACCGGGACATCGGGAATCGCGACCGGTCGGAGCTCGACCACCTCACGCGGGGACCGGGGCTCCTCGATCTCCATCTCTTGCACCTCCCGGATCCGGGAGGCCGCGACGATGCCGGACTGGATCATCGCGAAGTTCGTCGCGAGCTGAGACACCGGCGGAATGGCCGTGAATGCGTAGAGCAGGAAGGCGATCAGGCTCGAGACCGCCAGCGCCCCGACGCTCACACGCCACGCGCCGAACGCGAGGACCCCGGCGATGGCGAGCTGCATTCCGCCGCTCACGACCATCCACACCACCGCCGCGGCTCGGGCCGCCCTGACGCTGTGTCGCTGGGAGTCGCGGGCATCGACGATGATCCGCTCGGCCTCGCGGGACTCCGCGCGGGACGCCTTGACCGTGCGGATCGCGCGTAACGCCCCCTCGAGTCCTCCGCCCATCCGACCGACCGATTCCTGCGCGAGGCGCTGCGACTTGCCGATCATCGGCATGAGTCCCGCGGCAGCGATCCCGACCAGGACCAGCGCACCGAGCATCGTGCCGAGCAGCACCGGGTCGAGGATCGCCATGAGAACGAGGGTTCCGACGATCGAGACGGCACTGGTGACGAGTTCGACCAGCGCCGAGGACACCGAATCCCGCAGCAACACCGTGTCCGAGGTGACCCGGGTGACCAGCTCTCCCGACGGGCGTCGCGTCACGCTCGCGATGGTGGCCCGAAAGTAGTTGCGCACCATCGACTCACGCGCGTCGAACACGACCTGGGCGGCAAGGGCCCCCATCACGTTGTGGTAGACGAAACCGAGGGTGCCGGAGCAGATGAGCAGCACCGTCAGCACGATCACCGGATTGCGGATGGAGTCGCCGGTCCCGAGGGCGTCGAGGATGACCTTGACCACCATCGGGAGCGCGAGGCCCGCAGCCGTGAAGGTCAGACCCACCGCGAGGCCGAGGTAGAGCACTCGGCGGTGCGGTCGAATGAAGGACCAGAGCAGACGGACGTTCGGCCAGGAGGCCTGCGCGGGTGAGTCAGCCATGCCCGTATTGGTACATGCATGTCCCATTCTTGTCAACGAATGTTCCCTTTCGGAATTTCACACTGTTAACGTGAACCCATGACGACCGAGGAAGCCACCGAATCGGGCACCAAAGCCCGCACACGCCGAGCCATCCTCGACGCTGCGGTCGAGGTGCTGAGCAAGAACGCGGGAGCACCGCTGAGCGAGGTCGCCACCGCCGCCGATGTGGGACGCAGCACCCTGCACCGGTACTACCCCGAGCGGGGCGACCTCGTCGCCGCGCTCGGCGGACACGCTCTCGACAAGCTGGACGCCGCCCTGGTCCGGGCGCGCCCCACCGAGGGACCGGCCGACGAGGCGATCCGCCGAATGAGCCACGAGTGCTTCGAGATCGGGCCGACGCTCTCACTGGTCTACGGCGACGTCCAGGTGTTCTCCAACGAAGCGTTCTGGGTGCGCCTCGACCGCACCGACGAACCACTGCTCGATCTGCTCGAGCGCGGGATCGCCGAGGGCACCTTCACCGCGACCCTCAAGGTCCGGTGGATCCGGCGCATGCTGTGGTGGTGCCTGCTCACCGGCTGGGAGGCATTCGCCCACGAGGGGTACTCACGGACCGAGGCCCTCGAAGCCATCGACGAGACGGTCGCGCGTCTCACCGGCACGATATAGGCGCGCGCGAAGCCGCCTCAGAGGTTCCAGTCGCCGAGGCCGTCGCGGCCGTCGAGGGTGCCGCCGGCGGTGTTCACCACGATCACCGGGTCACCCTTGCCCGCGTTCTCGAAGAACCACTTGCCGTCCTCGGTGCTCACGTTCAGGCATCCGTGGCTGACGTTGCTGTAGCCCTGCTGGTTCACCGACCACGGCGCGGCATGCACGAAGATGCCGCTGTAGGAGATGCGAGTGGCGTACTCGACGTACGTGCGGTAGCCCTCCGGCGAGTCGATCGGCACGCCGTACGTGGACGAGTCCATGTACATGTCACGGTGCTTCTCACCCACGATGTAGGTGCCGTTCGGTGTCTCGTGGCCCGGCTTGCCCAGTGACGTCGGCATCGTCTTGACCACCTCGCCGTTCCGGGTGACGGTGATCTGCTTGGTGGCGTCGTCGGCGGTCGTCACCAGCGCGTCCCCGATCCGGAACGCGGAGCGGGATCCGCCGGCCTCGACGACGACCTCGGTGTGCGCGGGCCAGAACTGACTCGGCCGCCAACGCACCTGACGGTCGCTGGTCCAGTAGAAGTGACCGTCCTCCACCTTCGGAGTGGTGCTGATCCGGATGGCGCGCTCGGCGACGGCCCGGTCCCCGATCGCCTCGTTGAACGAGATGATGATCGGCTGCGCGACCCCGACGACCTCGCCCTCGGACGGATTCAGGCGGGGCGCGGAGAAGTTCGCCGGACCGATCGACGGCACGGCCTGCGCGGGCACGGGCAGACCGGGAATCTGGGGCAGCGCGACACCCGGGAGCTGCGGCAGCTCGAACGTGGGGACCTCCGGGCCGCCCGGGAACAGCGGCGCCGCCTGCGCCGGCGTGACCACCGCAGCACCGAGCGCCGTCGCACCCGCGAGTGCCACCGCGATCCGCCGCGACCAGCGAGCCCCAGCGACGTTCCGTCCGTTCGAGCGCGTACCCATTCCGTCCCCATCACGTCGACCAACCAAGTGCAGCCCGACACCCCCATGGTCGAGCGCAACAATTAACACACGATTCGCCGGAATTTCGCCAATCGCGTTTCCGTTGCCCGACGCCGCAGTCACCACTCGTGCAGTTGGATGAACCCGTCCTGCAGCGCCCTGGCGAACGGGGCAGCCTTCGTCGATGCGGACCGGCCGACCTTCGAGCACTCGTTCCGGATCCTCGCCAGATGGGTGTCGAGCGTCCGGACAGAGATGTAGAGCGCTTCGGACGCGACCGATTTCGAGTCCGACCGGAGTCACTCGACCAGGACTTCCACCTCCCGGGCGGTCAACGCGGGGCGTGTCGGTTCCGGCGCCGCTCCGGCGTGCGTGTGTCCGGTGTCATCAGATGTGTCCCGCTCGGCTTCCGGTGCCGGACCGCCGCCCCCTTCGGCAGCCCCGCGTCCATCCTGTCGCCCTCCGGTGTGTTCAGCATCACCGCAGCTACAATCCGCGGGGAAGCGACGCACCGGCACATCGGCCGTTTCGAACCCTCCGAGACGTTGCTCGGGAGGGTGGAGGGCGGCCCGGTCACCGGCCGACCGGGCACCGCCCCGGGGGGAGCCTGGGTCAGGGGCGGGCCACCAGGCCCTGAGCGACGGCACCGAGGCGGGCGAGCCGCAGGTCGCCGAGCGCGGTGACGGCGTTGCCCATGCGGTTCGTGACGTAACCGAGCGAGAGGCCGGTCTCGGGATCCGCGTAGGCGCCGGAACCGCCGACCCCGTAGTGCCCGAACGCATGCTTCGGCTGCGCGCGCTTCGCGAGGAAGACGGGGTGGTAGCCGAGCCTCCAGTGGATCGGGGCGCGCAGCACGTAGTCCCGCCGGCGGGTCTGCACGGCTCCCATCCGCTCCAGCGTGTCCGTCTGCAGGAACCGGCGGCCGTCGATCATCCCGTTGTTCGCGATCGCGCCGTACATCTTCGCCAGGGCGCGGGCCGTGAAAACCCCGTTCCAGCCCGGCATCACCGCATCGTGCACCGCCGGGTCACGGACCAGCTGGTCGAACCCGTCGGGCATCGCGGCCTCGGCGAGCCCGCTCAGCGGCGCCACCCGCGACAGCACCGACGACGTCAGTTCCCACGGCATGCCGCCGGGGTTGATGTGCGGGAACAGTTTCGCGATCCGGTGCCGCTGATCCTGCGGCACCCGGTACCAGAACTCGTCGACTCCGAGCGGTCTCGCGATCTCGTCGCGCACCACGTCGACGAAGTCGCGGCCGGTCACGCGCGCGACGGTCTCGGCGACCAGCCACCCGAAGGTGACGGCGTGATAGCCGGGACCGTCGAAGCGACGCGGATCGGGCGCCTCGGCGGCGAGCGCGGCGACCACCGCGTCGTAGTCGAGCAGCGTCCGCCTTCCCTGCACCAGGCCCCTGACCTTGTGCAGTCCGGCGCGGTGGGTGAGCATGTCCCGCACCGTGATCCGGTCCTTGCCCGCGGCACCGAACTCCGGCCAATAGGTGGCGACCGGCTCGTCGTAGTCGAGCAGACCCCGCTCGGCGAGCCGGTGCGCCACCGTGCTCGCGACACCCTTGCCGGTGGAGAAGGACAGCGCGACCGTGTCCCGATTCCACCGGCGGTCCCGATCGGCCCACCCGGCCCAGACGTCGAGAACGAGGTCGCCGTCGAGGTACGCGGACAGTGCGCCACCACCGTGCTGCGGGCTGCGGTAGAGCGCGAAGAAGGCGTCGGCCAACGGCAGGAACCGGGGGTCGACGTACATCTGCGTCGGAGCCCGACCGGCGTCCTCGAGCGAATGCACGCGTGCCACCCGTTCGCTCATCAGACGACGCCGGCGCGTTTGGCCGCAGAGCGCACCTGGAACGCGCCGACGATGAACAGCACACCGAAGACGATCGCGAAGATCCCGACCAGCCACATCAGCCCGGTGATGCCGGAGCCCGGCCAGATCACCAGGAACAGGCCGAACAGCAGCGCGATCACGCCCGCAACCATGGATCCGAGCCACTGTCCGCCGTTGGCCATCACCTGGAACGCCCCGATGATCTCGAGGACGCCGACGAGGATGGCCCAGAAGCCCATCAGGTAGGCGAACGCCAGCGCAGTCAGGTCCGGCCACACGAACAGGACGACACCGGCGACCACCGAGACCAGCGCACCCGCCAGCCACCACACCCAACTCAGCACGACCTTGCGGGCCTGGATCGCACGGATCGCGGACACGATGCCGTCGACGATCCAGAAGATGCCGACCACGACGATCAGCACCTTGACGGTGGCGTGCGGCCAGACAAGGGCCACGATGCCGAACGCGATCGCGACGACACCACGGACGAGAAGCACCCACCACACGTCCTTCGCAATGCGCAGGATGGCCTCGTTGGTGCCGACGGTCGGACTTTCAGTCATCGCAACCTCCCAGGACTCGGGGTGGACCGCCCTGCGCCCCACTCGTTCGCGAGCCTACTGTCGACGGGCCCCGAAAGCGTGGCGAACGCGCCTACTTCCGGTCACGATCCCGGCTGGGCTGCACCCGTTTCGGCTCCCCGGGCATTTTCGGGTACTGCGGCGGGTAGGGCAGGTCACCGAGCCCGTTCGCGGTGTCCCGCTCGGCCATGTCCAGGAGCCCGTCGAGGGAGTGCGCGACGGCGTCGATACCGGACGACGGGTCGCCCCGACGGGCGAGCAGATCGGGCACCGTCGCGATGGTGAAGTCGTCCGGTTCGACGTCGGCGAGCTCGGCCCAGGTGACCGGCGTCGACACCGTGGCCCGCGGGGTCTTGCGCACCGAGTACGCGGACGCGACGGTCTTGTCGCGCGCGGTCTGGTTGAAATCCACGAAGATTCGCGCGCCGCGCTCCTCCTTCCACCACGCGGTGGTGACGCGGTTCGGGTCACGGCGCTCGATCTCCCGGGCCAGCGCGATGGCGGCGTGCCGGACGTCGATGAAGTCCCAGCGCGGTTCGATCCGCACGTACACGTGCACGCCGCGGCCGCCCGACGTCTTCGGATAGCCGACGAGACCGAGCTCGTCGAGCAACGGGGCGAGCAGGTCGAGCGCGACCGCCCGCGCCTCCGCGAACCCGGTGCCGGGCTGCGGATCGAGGTCGATGCGCAGCTCGTCCGGCCGGTCGGTGTCGGCGCACCGCACCGGCCACGGGTGGAAGGTCACGTTGCCCATCTGCGCCGCCCACACGACGTCGGCGGGGTGCCGCACGAGCAGCGCGTCGGCGGTCCGGCCGTTGGGGTTGGTGACCGTGCACGTGCCGATGTGCTCGGGCCGCTTGGCGGGAATCCGCTTCTGGTACACCTCCTCCCCCTCGATGCCGTCCGGGAAGCGCTGCAGGTGCGTCGGCCGCTGGGTCAACGCCGTCATGATGCCGCCCCCGTCGAACAGCGCGACCGCACGGTAGTACTCGGCGAGGTGCCGTTTCGTGCCGCCGTCGGCGCCGAGCTGCGGGAACATCACCTTGTCGGGGCTCGACAACCGCACCGCGATGCCGTCGACGTCCAGCTCCAGTGCCGGGGCCTTCCCACGCCCCTGCGACGGTCGCTTCACTCCATCGACTGCCGCCATCACCTTTCTCCTGCCAGCACGTCGGCGAGGTCGTAGCGCACCGGGACCTCCAATTGTTCGTAGGTGCAACTGCGCGGCTCCCGGTCCGGACGCCAGCGCAGGAACCGCGCGGCGTGCCGCAGCCGGTCGCCCTCCATCTGGTCGTAGGCGACCTCGACGACGAGTTCCGGGTTCAGCGGCACCCACTGCCGGTCCTTGCCCGCCGACCACCGGCTGGCCTCACCGTCGTGGACGACGTCCTCGCCCACCCGCAGCGGGTCGAGGATCTCCTGCAGTTCGACCCGCCGGGCCGCGGTGAACGCGGACGCCCCGCCGATCATCCGCAGATCGTCGCCGTCGTAGAGGCCGAGCAACATCGATCCGATCCCCGGTTGGCTCTTGTGCGGCCGGTAACCGATGACGACGGCATCCGCGGTCCGCGCGTGCTTGACCTTGATCATCTCCCGCTTGTTCGGGGCGTAGTGTCCGGCCAGCTCTTTCGCGACCACGCCGTCGAGGCCTGCGCCCTCGAAGGTGTGGAACCACTCGGTGGCCACGTCCGGGTCGGTGGTGGCGGTGGTGACGTGGCACGAGGGTCCACCGCCCACTGCGCCGAGCAGCGCGGCCCGGCGGTCCGCGAACGGACGGGTGGTGAGGTCGTCGTCGCCGAGGGCGAGCAGGTCGAATCCGATCAGCTGCGACGGCGTCTGCTCGGCCAGCAGCGCCACCCGGCTCGCGGCGGGATGGATGCGTTCGGAGAGCGCCTCCCAGTCGAGGCGGGTACGACCGTCGGTTTCCCGTGGAACCACCAGTTCCCCGTCGAGGACGCAGCGCTCGGGAAGTTCCGCACGGATCGCGGCGAGCATCTCCGGGAAGTACCGCCCGAGGTCCTTGCCGCTGCGGGAGCCCAGCACCACGTCGTCACCGTCGCGGAACACGATGGCCCGGAAGCCGTCCCATTTGGGTTCGTACGACCACACCGGATCCTGACCGGCAGGTTGCGGCGGCACCGCACCGGCGGACTTGGCGAGCATCGGCTGCAGCGGCGGGCTCAGGGGCAGGTCCACGTCCCCCATCCTGACCCAGCCGGCACCGATTCGCGAGGGGACGAGCCCTACTCGAGCCGGAAGCCGAGCTTCATGGTCACCTGCACGTGCGCGACCTTCCCGTCGACGATGTGCCCGCGGGTGTCGACCACCTCGAACCACTCGAGATTGCGGACCGTTTCGTTCGCACGGGCGACCGCCTGTGCGATGGCGTCGTCGATGCCCTTCGGCGACGACCCGACGACCTCGGTGACGGAGTACACGTGATCGCTCATAGGTCTTCCTCACTCTTCGGTGATGCCAGACCCGTTCAGCCTATGCGCAGCCCCTTGCCGAGCGGCGGTGATCTGTGGTCAAGTTTCCGCCGGCGCTTTGCCATCCATCGACATAGGGGGACACCCATGGAGAAGCTCAAGAACTACGGATTGCTGGTCAAGTACCTGGTCAGCACCCAGTGGAAGAAGATCACCGGCAAGAACCAGACGCAGGGGTGAGGACGGCTCCGCGCCCGTGAGTGAATTTCACCCTGATGGGGGTGAAGTTCGCTCACAGGCGGCGAAGCCGCTACAGCCAGCCGCGACGTTTGAAGATCGTGTACAGCCCGACGCAGATCAGGGCCATCATGCCGATGGCGAACGGGTAGCCACCCGCCCAGTGCAGTTCGGGCATGTTGTCGAAATTCATGCCGTACACGGTGCCGATCAGGGTGGGCGCGAACAGGATCGCCGCCCACGCCGACACCTTCTTGATCTCCTCGTTCTGCGCGTAGCTGGCCTGCGTCAGCGCCGACATCTCCTCGTTCTGCGTCTGCGACACCAACGTCGCGTTGACGGTGAGGATGTTTCCCAGCAGCTGCCGGAACCCGTCCGCTCGCTCGACGACGGTGGTCGCGTGGTCGGTCACGTCACGCAGGTAGCGCTGCAACTCCTCGTCGGTCTTGTACTTCTCGAAGCCGGCGGACAGCCCCGACAGCATGCCGAGCAGCGGCTTGGTGGCGCGCTGGAACTCGATGACCTCACGGGTGAGTTCGTAGATGCGCCGCGACACCTTCGGGTCGCCGCTGAACACCTCGGTCTCGATCTCGTCGATGTCGTTCTGCAGGCCGGCCACGACGGGCGCGTAGCCGTCGACGACGGCGTCCAGGATCGCGTACAGCACCGCCTCCGGACCGAGTCGCAGCAGGTCGGGGTCGTTCTCCATGCGGGCGCGGACCGCGGACAGGTCCGGCGATTCGCTGTGCCGGACGGTGAGCACGAACGTCGGACCGCAGAACACGTGCAGCTCACCGAAGTCGACCCGTTCGGTCTCGTCGACGTAGCGGGCAGCACGCAGCACCACGAACAGGGTGTCGCCGTAGCGTTCGAGCTTGGGGCGCTGGTGCGCCACGATCGCGTCCTCGACGGCGAGTTCGTGCAGCCCGAACTGCGCGGCCGCGGCGAGCAGTTGCTCCTCCGACGGCCGGTACAGCCCGATCCACGCCATCGACGAGGCGTCGGGCAGGCTGCGCAACGCCTCGGACAGGTTGGACGGCGTCTCGATCCGGCAGCCGTCGCGATAGACGGCGCTGTTGACGACGCTGGATTCCACCGGTGCCGAGACGATCCGCGGCGGGGGTGGCGTGTGATGCGGCGCCATCGTGTGCTCGGGCACGATCTCGTCGCGGGTGGGGTCGGCGGCGCGGCTCGGCAGCAGCGGGCGGAAGGGTCGCTTGTCACGCATGGTGGACGGCTTTCGCGTAAGGCGGATACACGGACGGCCCGTGACGGACGGGCGGTGTGGTTATCGCGAAATCGCCGCTGCGCGAAGGGTCGAACCGCTACGGTTCAGCGACGACTTCGGCAGGTACTCGGAGGTTGGCTCTTCACTGCAAGCCTCACCTCCTCTTCCCGGGCGCACCCAACGGTAGCGCGTGCAAATCCTCGAACACCCTACTCCGGAGCCACACCCGCCACCAATCACACAGATGCCGCATATCGGACGCCTCGCGCCCTCCGAATCGTCCCGCCCTTCGGGACCGGGACCGACACGCGGATCCGGACCGGCACGGCGGTATCCCGGCGGGTCGTCGGCGACTCGCCGAACACATCGTCGAACGAACGACGTGCCCTGCCGGAAAGCCATCGCTACGGCCGGGAAATTTCGGCCAATCTGGACGCTCGATCCACTGACTGCCTCTACGCTGCCGCAATGACTTCCACCATCAACACGCAGGGCAGCGTCAGGCGGCGTGCCACTGCCGTCGGCAGCATGGTCGCCGCTCTGTTCCTGGCGGCGTTCGCTGCTGTGCTGATGCCCGCGTCCGCGCAGGCGGACCCGAACTACCTCAACTACTCCGCGGACGGCACCACCTGGGGCGACATGACCCAGATCCCCGCCCTGTCCGGCGAGCTGATCCCCGGCGCGGAGGCCACCTCCACGTTCCACGCGAAGAACAACGGAACCCAGAGCGGGCGCCTGCAGGTGTACCTCGGTGCCTGGACGAAGTCCGAGAACATGCAGGCGTACGTGCGTGCCGAGATCAACGACGCGTCGGGCCAGACGGTCGACCTGGTCAACGACGTCGCCGTGCCCGGCACCGAGCTGAACAGCATCCACCTGAACCCCGGCGAGTCGGCGAAGGTGCTGCTCGTGGTCGGCATGCCCGCCGACGCAGGCAACGAGACCCAGGGCGGGACCGTGGACCCCGACTTCGCGCTCGACTTCGAACTCGACCCCGAGGCCGTCGCCACCACCACGACCCTCACCGCCGTGTCGACCACGATCGTCGGCACCTCGGTCCAGCTGACCGCCACCGTCGACCCGGCGGACGCGACGGGCACCGTGCAGTTCAAGGACGGCGCGACGGACATCGGCGGTCCCGTCGCGATCACCGCGGGGGTCGCCACCTACGACCACACCTTCACCGCCACCGGCACGCACGACATCACCGCCGTCTACTCCGGTGACTCCGGCTTCGCCACCTCCACCTCGGCTGCCCATACCATCGCGGTGTCGGCCCCCGCGGCGCAGGACACCAGCATCACCATCTCCGGCGGCAACGCCGCCAACAACGGCACGAACATCCAGCTGATCGCGGCGGTCGCACCCAACTCCGCCACCGGTGCCGTCCAGTTCACGGACAACGGTGTCAACCTGGGTACGCCGGTGACCCTCGTGAACGGGGTCGCGAAGATCAACCGCTCGTTCAACGTCGACGGTGACCACGCCATCATCGCCACCTATCTCGGCAGCGACGCCTACAAGTCGTCCGTCTCCGCGCCCCACACCGTGACGGTGTCGAGCGTGGTCACCGAGCCCGGCGGCAGCGGGTCGGCCGGCTCGATGGACACCGGCTCGCTGAGCGACCTCCTCGGCGGCTGATCCGCGAACAGCAGCCCTGACACGAAGGCCCCCAGCCGATTGTTTCGGCTGGGGGCCTTCGTGATGCGCGCAAGGCGCCGGGGACGCGCGCGGTCGCGCCCCACCAAAACTCATGTGCACACTCCCGTTGAAGCACGCACACGGGTCTTCGGCGCTGAATCCTCTTGTGCACACTTCAACAGATGTGTGCACCCTTGCGGCGGTTCTCGCGTCCAGGGGTCGGCATCCGAGACCCCGCGCCCTGCACTCACCGCACGCCAATCCCCTTGTGCACAAACTCCTCACAGCACTCACACGGGTTCTCCACGCCGAATCCCCGTGTGCACACTTCAACAGGTGTGTGCACAGCGGTTTTCATTGCACAGGGGTGCTCACGTGCGCGGAACGCATCGGGAAGGGAACCGGTCAGGGGGCGCGGTGACGACCCTCGATGCGGGGCATCACGATGGTGTCCGCGTCGTGCGACGCGGGTCGAGCGTCCGCGGCGATCCCGAGGGCGGGCGGAGCGATCGGCTCGGCCACCGGGCTCGCGGCGGCGCCGGCAGCGCCGTCGTCGCCCTTGCGGGAACGGTCGCGGAACGCACCGACGAACATCGCGGCCGCGTACAGGAACAGTCCCGACACGACCACGGTCACCAGCAACGCGCGCTGCTTGCCGGTGATGACGTTGTTGACGTAGCCGAGGTAGGGGACGCTGTACCAGACCTTGCCCCGCACCTGTTCCATCACTACGGGATTGGCGTCCGGAGACGGGTTGGCATCCCCCTGGGTGACGAAGGTGCGCTCCCCCAGCGAATTCAGTCGTGTCATGACAATGCGGTGTGTGACCACCTCGGGGTTGCCGGATTCCTTCTGGAAGGTGATCGCATCCCCCACCCCGAGCGTGGTGGGGTCCTGTGGTTTCACGACGATCAACGTGCCGGGCGGGTGGGTGGGACGCATCGAGCCGGTGAGCACGGTGTAGGGCGTCGACCCCGTCAGCCGGGGAATGACGATGGTCAGGGCCAGGATCACGAGCAACAGCAGCAGGACCAGCCAGGACACGATGCTCTTCACCCAGCTCCACACGCCCGGATCCCGGCCGTTGCCCGAGGGCGTGTCACTCATCAGCCGTGCACCGCGTCTCTCACCGCGACTGCGCCGAGAATGTGAACGTGGCGGTGGTGCTCGCGCCCTGCGGGGCGTTGGCGCCGACGGTGCCGCGCAGGCACAGCACCTCGGTGGCCCCGGGCTGCACGGTCCGCTCTGCGAACGACGCGCCGATCAGCGGGCCGGTGTACAGCGCGGTCGCACCCGTCGGGTTGCCGGTCGCCGGGCAGGCCGCTTCACCGGCGACCGCCGACACCGTCAGGTCCAGCGGCACCGCGCTGTCGGACTGGATGCCGTTCTGCAGCCGGTACTTCATCAGCACGTTGCCGGAGTTGTAGACGGTCACCGGCGCCTGCGCGTAGCCGCCGGGCAGCATGCTCGATCCGGCGAGTGCGGTGAACGGGAACGAACCGATCCCGCTCCCGCCGACCGACAGGTCGAGGACACCGGAGTGGATGGTGCCACCGTTCACGGTCTGGCTCTGCGTCCACAACGCTCCGGTCTGCTGCACCGACAGCAACGCCACACCGGCAACGGCTGCGCCACCGACGGCGAGCCAGCGAGTCTTGTTCGACATGGCGACTACACCTGCTTCAGGGTGATGTTGAAGTTGGACAGATCCAGCCGGGCGGTCTGCGCCACGTACCCGGCGGTCGCCGGGTCGAACGTGAACACCACCTTGACGTTGACGGTCTTGCCGTTCTGCGCGGGGGTGATCACCGCGCCGCCGGAGTTCGACGGCAGCGACACCCCGTTGGCGGAGGCGGTGACCGCTGTCGCCATCGCGGACTTGAGGGCAGGGTCACCGGTGATGGTGCCACTGTCGGCGCCGAGGTTCGCAATCAGGTTGGTGCCCTTGGCCGTCACCGTGAAGGCAGCGGTGTAGGTGACCGTGTCCCCCGGCACCGCCCGGTATGTGGTGATGTCGATGGCGCCGTTCTGGTCGGTCCAGGCCGGGGTCCCGCTCTGGGTCAGTGCCAGACTGCCGGCACCGACAGAGCCGCCGACGCCGCCACCACCCGCGTTGTACGCGGCCATGGTGCCGGCGCCGCCCGCGAGCAGAACCGTCGCGGCGGCCGCCGCGACAGCACCCTTCGTCTTCGCGTTCATCTGCTGGTCAGCTTTCGTAGGACCCCTTGCAGGGCAGAGGAATACGACATGGCGGGACCTCTACTTCGCGACCAGGACCGCGACCTCCGCCGGCACTTCGCCGGAGGTCGGGTCGACGCTGGTCTCGGTACCCGAAGCGGCGTCCACGACCGACAGCGTGTCGCCGTCGATGATCCACAGCCGATCCGAAGACGCCTCCCACTGCACCATCGCCTTCTTTCCGACGGTGGTGGTGAACACCCGCGAACCCGCCTTGTCGGTGATCGTCGCGGTCGTTCCGCTCACGGTTGCGGTGTAGGCGCCAGACGTCGAGGTGTTCGCGATTGCCAGGTCGCCGGCCGACGGCGCGGTCGCTGCCTCCTCGACAGACTCTTCCCCAGTCGTCGTGCTCGGCGCAGAGGTGGTCGTCGTCGTCGTCGACTCAGTCGTCGTGGTCGGCGCCGGGGTGGCGGTTGTGGTCGACTCGGTCGTCGTGGTGGAGGCCTGCGCGGTCGGTGTTGCCGTCGTGGTCAACGGCGCAGCCGAGACGGTCGTTGTGGACGCAGCCACGTCGGTCGTCGTGGGCGCGGCACTCGTCTCGCTCGGAGCGACCGCCTCGGGGGACGGGCTCGCGCCCAACGCCATGCGCATCGACTGCGTCTCGGTTCCCTGGCCGGACACCGAGTTCTCGCCCGCAGGGTTCGGCTGCCCCGAAGCCCCGCCCGAGCAGTAGGTGTCGAGCACGGCTCCGGACCAGAGCCCCTGGCCGTTCCACCCCGTCGACACGTTCGGTCCGTTGACGGTGTGGACCTCGACGATGTAGCCCCTCGCCGTGGTCCCCGCTCTGTACCCCGACACCGTGGTGCTGGTCTGGTTGTACGTGTCGATGACTTCGGAAGCGTTGTTGTCGCGCCGAACGATCACCCGGTAGTTCCATGCCCCGCCGAGAGGGGGTGTGCCCGTGGGCGCCGTCCACGACACCGTGGCCTTTCGCAAGCCGACGGTGCCCGAGGTCGAGCAGGTCACGTTCGAAACCAGCGGCGTCGGATAGAAGTTCGCTGCCGCCGAGAACGAACTCGTTGCCATCGCTGAGTCCGTGAACGCGGCGGTGGTCCCGACCGCGGTGAAGCCGAGCGCCGTGACCCCGACCGCGCCGAGCGCAATGAGGGAGCGGGCGGGCATCAGCCTGCGGATCTGCAACGTCTGCCGAGGCTGCGTCACGAACTGCGTTGGATGGGCGTCGAAACCGCTGTGCGCGTGTGTGACCTGATTCTCGATCGACTCGTGAGCTACGGGAGTGCCGCCTTCACCCGAGTCCGACTCGTTGTCCTTGCTCTTCGAGGCCGGCCCGAAGGCGAGCACCATGAGGCCGCCGACGAAGGCGCCACCGAGGAAGATCGCGGCGGGCGACGACAGCCATGACACGGCGTAACCGAGTCCGGGCACGCTGAAGAACACGCGGTCGGCCTCGGTCACCGGGTACGGCGAGATGTCGGCGTCCCTGTTCGCGTCGCCCTTGAGGATCAGCACCGCACCGGTGCTGTCGCCGGAGACGATGTCGTGGATGCGGTGGGTGATGCGGGTGCCCTGCGCGTTCTCGACGCTGACCACGTCACCGACGGCGAGGTCCGCGGCCGGCGTGGTTCTCGCCAGGGCGAGGGCACCGGTCGGGATGTCCGGGGACATCGATCCGGAGCGGAAGACCAGTGGCTTGATGCCGAAGAAGAAGGAGGCGGCAGCGGCCAGAACGCAGATCAGGCCGGCGATCGCGCCCACGTTGAGAGCGATCTCGCGACCGCGCGAGCGGCCCGATGCGAGCGGAGCGTCGTGAATTGCCATGGCGCGCTCAGGCGTTCGTCGCGTTGAAGTTGAAGGAGGTGTTCACGGTCTGGTTCTGCACCGTCGTCGGCGCGGCCGAGTCGAGGGTCACCTGGAAGCACAGGGTCTCGCTGCCGCCGTTGGCCAGCGGCCGCGCCGTCGGGATCAGGTTGGCCACACCACCGGAGACCAGGGGAACGTTGTTCGCGATCACGGCCCCACCGCTGCAGGCCGTGCCGTTGGACGTACCGGTCGACACGATCACTTTCAGGTACGGCGCGGCCACCGACGTGGTCGAGTTCGCCGACATCGTGTAGTTGAACGGTGTCGTGCCGGTGTTCTGGACCGGCAGGGCCGCGGCCACCGACGACCCCGGCATCATGCCCGACTTGCTCAAGGTCGTGAACGCGTACGCCGTGGGATTTCCCTGATTCCCGTTGAGCTGCAGGTCGATCGAGCCGATGGAGAACACGCCGGAGGTGGCGGAGGCCGAGTCGCTCCACGCGGCGAGGGTGCCGATCGCACCGAGGCCGAGCACGATCCCGAGCGAGGCGATGGCCCGCGGCCTTCCTCCGGACAGGAATGTGCGCGTCCGGGCGCCGAACCCTGACGAAGAATTGGGAACCTCATGACGGGACATGCGGTGACCTTTCGTGCGTGGTCGTGCAGCTGCGCGTGGAGCGCCGGGGTGTGAGCCGTTGGGCTCCAAGGATGTTCGTGGGGCGCCGGCCGTACGAACCGGATCGGGGGCTCGGTTCGGCCGGCCGGCGCGTCCAGGAAGCTCGCCGCGAGGGCAGCGAGCAGTCGGGTGGCTAGTTCTGCGTCAGGTTGACGTTGAAGTTCGACAGGTTGACGGCCTTGCCCTGCGCAGTGGTCCCTGCGGTGGCCGCGTCGAAGGTGAACTTCACCTGGACGGCGACGGTCTTGCCGTCCTGCGCCTCGGTGATCTGCGCGCCGGTGCCGTCGCTCGGCAGTTCGACACCATCGACGGTCGCGGTGACGGTGGGGCTGAGCGCCGCCTTGAGGTCCGCGTCGCCGGTGATGGTGCTGGCGTCCGCCTTGAGCGTCGCCTGCAGGTTCTTGCCCTTGGCTCCGACCAAGAAGTTGGCGTTGTAGGTGACGACGTCACCCGGAACGGCCTTGAAGGTCGCGATGTCGATCGCGCCGGAGGCATCGGTCCACCCGGCCGGCGTTCCCTGGGAAAGCGACAAGGTACCGGAGTTCACCGCGCCGCCGCCCACGGTCTGCGAGGAGTTCCACGCTGCCATGGTCCCGGCGCCGCCGGCGAGGAGGAGCGCCGCCGCGCCTGCTGCGATGGCGCCCTTGGTCTGCTTGTTCATGTGTGCTCAGCTTTCGTCGGACCCCCGTCGGGGGCCTGGAAGTCGATGTTCGGATCAGTTACGTGCGCCCAGGTGTTCGTGGGCTCGGCTTCGTGCGTATCCGTGCTCGTGCGTGGGGTCGCGACGGTGGTGGCTGGCGCCCAGGAACGGCCGTCTGGCCGACGCCGGGTTCGCGATGCGAAGTGTTTACCACGCCAGCGAATCACGCCGTGGGGATTTCAGGTCATCCGTCCGAATGAATTTGGGCAGTCGTCCAAGTTGTTCCTTCATCCATCCGGCCGGAACGCCCTCGCGCATTGCAGACCTGCAGGTTTGTGTTACTCGACGACCCATTTCTGTCTTCCATTCGATGGATACCGGCATCGGATCGAGGCACGTATGGTTCCCTGCCCACCGATCGCCGCAACGCATGTACGGCATGGTCGAGCTATCGCGCCGCAATCGCGACGTCAACGCCCCATTCCTGTCGGTGAGGACTGCTACCGTTCTCGCCGACACTGTTGTTCAGGGAAGGCCACCGCGCTGGTGCACGGCCACCACACAGCGAGGAGCACATTGACCGAGATCCCTTCGGACACCGCCGAGCCGGTCACCGCCGAGGTCCGACTGCGCCGCATCGGCGTCGTCGAGGACCACGAGTCCGTCGTGATGGGGCTCGAGGCGATGCTGTCCGACCAACCGAACCTGACCATCGCGGCCGCCGCACCGACTGTTCCCGAACTCCTCGCTGCCGGTGAGCAATTGGACCTCGTGATCCTCGATCTGCGGCTCGCGGACGGATCCTCGCCGAAGTCGAACGTCGAGCAGTTGCGCTCCGCGGGGTTGGAGGCCCTCGTCTTCACGAGTGCCGAGGACCCGTACCTGGTGCGCCTGGCCGCCAAGGCCGGCGTGCTCGGGGTGCTGCGCAAGTCGGAGCCGACCGCAACCGTCATCGCCGCGATCACCGCGGCGGCGAACGGCGAGCAGGTGGTGACCACCGAGTGGGCCGCCGCGATCGACGGCGACCCCGGATTGCAGGATGTCGGACTGAGCCCGCGTCAGCGAGACGTCCTGGCGCTGTACGCGTCCGGCGAGAAGGCCAACCGCGTCGCCAGCCTGACCGGGCTCGCCCCGCACACCGTCAACGACTACCTCGGCCGGATCCGCGCCAAGTACGCAGAGGCCGGGCGTCCCGCCCGCACCAAGACCGACCTGTACAAGCGTGCTGTGGAGGACGGCTGGTTGCCGATCCCCAAACGCGACGACAACGGATGACCACAGTGGCCGCCGGACCCGGCGCCACCGACCGGATCCTGCGCACGTTCGCGTTGTTCACCAGCGCGGGGTACCTCTTCTACCTGCTGCTCCTGTTGCCGTCGATCATCGGACAGGCCGACCGCCTCGAATCCTGGTGGACACCGATGGCGGCGGTCGCGGTGTTCGGGTCCGGTTTCGCCTTCGGCCTCTCGTATCTGGCGTCCGACACCCGCACACTGCGGATCGCAGGCGGGGTCGCCGCCACCGTCTTCCTGGTGGCCGTCGCGACCGGACTGTGGACATGGAACGGTCCCTCCATGACCGACGGGCAGGGTGTGTGGCTGTCCGCGTTTCCCGGCGTCGCGAGCCTGGCGGCGGTGGTGGCGTGGCCACCGGCGTTCGCGTTCGGGCACATGGTCGTCGCGTGCATCGGCGTCCAGGTCTTCAATTCGATCGCCCGCGACCCACACATGACGAGTCCACTGCTCCCCGACATCGCGTTCTCGATCATGTTCTGCACCTTGTTCGTCGGTGCCGCAGTGATGGCGCTGCGGACCGGCCGCATCCTCGACTCGACCCTGGCCGACACACACGCCGCGGCGGCGGCCGCCGCCGCCAGCCACGCGCGCACGGTCGAACGCGCGCGCTTCGACGCGATGATCCACGACGGCGTGATGTCGACACTCCTCGCGGCGTCGCGGCAGGGCACCACCGCGAGCCTGAGCAAGCAGTCCGATCTCACGCTGCGCCGGTTCGACGCGCTGCGGGCCGGTCCCGGACCCGACGACCGCTTCGACGTCACCGAGGTCATCACCCACCTGCGCACCGCGGCAGGCGATGTGGACGACGGCGTCGAACTCGACGTCCGGCGTATCCCCGGATCCGGCGCGCTGACGATGCCGGCGGAGGCTGCCCGCGCCGTCGCCGCCGCGCTCGCCGAGGCCCTGCGCAACAGCATCCGGCACGCCGGTCCCGACGCGGACCGGTCGGTGATCGTGACCGTCTCTCCCGAACGCCTCGCGGTCGAGGTGGCCGATACCGGACCCGGATTCGACCCGAAAGCCGTTCCCGCGCATCGCCTCGGGCTCGCGGTCAGCATCATCGGCCGGATGCGCAGGCTGCCCGGCGGGGCCGCCCGGGTCGTGTCCCGGCCCGGCGCGGGCACCCACGTCCACCTGGTGTGGAGCGCATCGTGACCAGTTCGGATCGCCGGGACACCCGCGACGTCCGGTCCCTGATCGGGATGACGAGTCCGGCCGCGAACGCCATCGTCGCGTTCTACGTGGCCACCGTCGTCCTGATGGCCGTGGTCTCACTCGACGGGGTCAGCGCGTTCTGGCCGATCGCCGTCGCAGTCGCCGTGGTCGGCCTCGGCGCGGTGGCCCTGATCCGTGTTCCGGGCGATCCGATGCCGCTCGGTCCGACTCTTGCCCTGATGGCGAGCGGGCCGGTCGCCATCGCTCTCGTCCTCGGCGTGTTGCCGATTCCGGTCACGAGTCCGCTGCAGACGTGGCCGCTGGGTGCGGTCACCGCGATCTATGCCTTCATGAGTGTCCGGGGCCGGACGTGGTTCGCCTGGCTGGGAATGTTGTCGACGATCGCCACCTGTGTGGTCTGGGCGGCACTGACCGGGCAGGGTTTCGCGCACGGTCTGGCGATGTCGGTCATCAATCTGGCGCCGCTGCTGATGTCCACCTTCTTCGCGTACACCATCCGTCCCTCGGCCCGGGACATCTTCGAACTGCGCATGCAGACCACCCGCCGGGCCGCCGCCGAAGCCGCCGACTCCGCGGTGCTCGATGAACGCGACCGCCAGTTGCGCCGACTCGACGAGCAGGCCCGCCCGCTGCTCGCCCGAATCGCCGCGGGCGAACCCTTGGACGAGGACGCGCGCACGGCGTGCCGTCTGCTCGAAGCGCACCTGCGTGACAGCGTGCGCGCCCCCGCGCTGTCCGACCCCGCCGTGATCGTCGCCGCCCGGGAAGCGCGGGCTCGGGGGGTCGAGGTGACGTTGCTCGACGACCGGGCGTTGGACGGCGCCCCGGTGGATGCCCGGCGACGCTTCTTCGACCACGTCTCCGCGGAACTCACCGACGCCGTCGACGGCAGTGTGACGATCCGGATCCTGCCGCCCGGCCGCGCCGCGGCGGCGACCCTGCTGTGCAGCACACCAGACGGTGTGCGGCGCACCGAGTTCGGTCGCGACGGCCGGCCGCTCACCCGGTTCGACGAGGCCCGGGGCGATTCCACCGACCCCACCGCACCTTGCTAACGATGCCCCCATTTTCACGGGCAGGAAAGTGTCGGCTGGTGAAACCAGCGCGTCCACACCTAGGTTCGAGGCACCGAGGGCCGCAACGAGGGGTCGAGCCCTCCACCGACGATTCTCCCGGGGGACCACATGACCGCTGCACTGAACCATCACGGGACGACGGCGAACGCGCCGAGGGCGCTGCGTCGACCGCAACTGTCGGCGCGCGAGGTCGAGGTACTGCTGCGGTGGCTGCGCTGCGACTCCAAGAACACCGTCGCCGCCGATCTCTACCTGTCCATCGGCACCGTCAACACCCACCTCGCGCGTGTCCGCGCCAAGTACCGGCAGGTCGGCCGGGGTGCGCCGACAAAGGCGGCACTGGTCGCGCGGGCAGTGCAGGACGGGTTGATCTCCCTCGACGAACTGTGACCGCCGCACCGTGCGGTCGCCCGCGATGAGCACCGCGAGCGAACAGGACATCGACACCCCGACCGGCATCGGTGCCGCCGAGGAGGGGATCATCCGCACCTTTGCCCGGTTCATCGGCGCTGCGGCACTGCTTTTCGGCATCCTCCTCACGCCGAGCGCGATCGCCCTTTCCCGGATCGTCCCCGACTGGTGGACGCCCTTCGCCGCGGTGATCGTGTTGCTGCCGATGCTGTCCCTGTGGCCGGCGAGCCATGCCGCCGACCCGCGCTGGATTCGCCGCTGCGGAACCGCGGCCGCCGGCGGATACCTCACGGCACTGGTGTCGTGGCTGCTCGTCGTGGACGGACACATCCCGGCGAATCGCGACGTCTGGCTGACCACCTTCCCGGGGCTGGTCACGATGGCCGCGGCCCTGACCTGGCGGCCGGCGACGAGCCTGGTCTACCTGGCCGTCAGCGCGGGCACCGCGGAAGTCGTCCGTTACGTCACCCGGGAGGGGCAGGAGAACGTCGTGCTCGCCGTGGAGATCGCCTCCGTGGTCGTGTTCTGCAGCCTGTTCGTCGTCGCCACCATCGCCGCGGTCCAGACCGGGCGAACCCTGGACCGGACCATCGCCGCCACCGTGAGTCACTCCGCGAGCGCCGCCGCGGGCGCCGCACGCGATGTCGAGCGAACCCGCTTCCACGCCCTCATCCACGACCGGGTGATGTCGACGCTGCTCGGGCTGTCCCGGCAGGGCAACATCCCCGAACTGCGCGAACAGGCCGCGGTCGCAATCGCCGAACTCGACGAGCTGAGGGACAGCACGGTGGCCGAGGAGGGCTTCGACCTGGACACCGCGATCGGCTTGATTCGGGCCGCGCTCGTCGAGGTGGACGGTGACGTCCCGGTGGAGGTCGACGTGCGGCACCCCGCCCTCGTCGTGCCCCGCCCCGCCGCGCGGGCGATCGCGGCCGCCGCCGCCGAGGCACTGCGCAACAGTGTGCGGCACGCGGACACCGCCACGCGGATCGCCGACCGGCTCGTCGTGATCGACGCGGACTCCGCAGGCCTGCGCGTCGTGGTCGCCGACAACGGCTGCGGTTTCGACCCCGCCCGGGTGCCCGGGTTCCAGCTGGGGATCACGATGAGCATCCGCGAACGGATGTCGACCGCCGACGGCGCTGCCGTGACAATCCGCTCGGCGCCCGAGCTCGGCACCCAGGTGACGCTGACGTGGACGGCGGCGACGTGAGCACGAATCGGAGACACCCGGGCGGGAAGGATGTCAGCGGAAGAGACATCGCCGCGAGGGACATCCGCACCCTGCTGTGGATGGATCGGCCGATCGCGAAGGTGGTCGCCATCGTGTTCTGCCTGAGTTCTGCTCTCCGCGCCACCGCTTATCTCGCCGACGCCCACCACGTCTGGCCGATCCTGGCGGCACTGCTGCTGACGACCGCGGGCGCGCTGGCGATCGTCGGTGTCCCCGGCGACCCCCCGCCGTGGCCGGTCGCCACCGCGTTGGCTGCACTCGGCCCGGTCACCTGCCTGCTGGTGCTGCCGCAGATCCCCGCGCAGGGCTGGATCATGAGCGACATCTGGCACATGCGGACGGTCACGGTCATCCTCTGCTTCCTCTCGATCCGCGGCCGCACAGCGCACGCCTGCATCGGGGCCGTGCTGACCATGGCCGCCTTCACGCTGTGGAGCGAGCTGACCGGCCAGGGGTGGTCCCCCGCCGTGCCACTGTCCGCGGTCATCATGGCCCCGGTTCTGATCTCGGTACTGGTGGCCGTCACCGTCCGCCCGATGGCCTTCATGGTGTTCACCCTGCGCGAGCGGGAGACCGAGCGGGCAGCGGACGAGGCCATGACCGAGGCCGTCACCGCCGAACGGGACAGGCAGTTGGCCGCCCTCGACGTGTCGGCCCGTCCACTGTTGGAGGCGGCCGCGGCCGGGGCCGCGTTCACCGAGCGGACCCGCTCCGAGTGCGCGGTACTCAAGGAACGCCTGCGCGACACGCTGCGCGCGCCGGTCTTCGCCGATGACGAGGCCCTGTGCCGAGCGACCTCGTCGGCCCGGCACCGAGGAACCCAGGTGCTCCTGCTCGACGACGGCGGGCTCACCGACGATGCGCTCGTCGCACGCGTCCGGGCGGCGCTGATCGACGAACTCGACGCCACCGTGGGAGGCACCCTCACCGCCCGCGCGCTACCGGCCGGGCGGGCCACCGTGGCCACCATCCTCGTAGAGGAGGACACCCGGGTGCGGCGGATCGAATTCGACGCCGAGGGCCACACCCGGGTGGAGGTGCGCACCGGCGGCGAACCAGACCCCGACCACCAGGTCCTGCAGGCGATCGTCGACGGGTGAACGAGAGGGGTTCATGCCCCTGGAAATCGCGTCTCGGCAGACTCGCGGCAAACACTTAGGATCCTCACAGACAAGCGACTCCTCTCTTGGGAGGAGCCATCACGACGCACCCTCCGAGGACATCGATGACCGCGCTGCTCAACCACGACGCCGACCGGGCCCACCCGGCCCAGCGGCGCGCCGTGTCCCGACCGCTGCGCAAACCAGTGCTCTCACCGCGCGAGGTCGAGGTTCTGCTCACCTGGCTGCGCTGCGATTCGAAGAGCACCGTCGCCGCAGACCTGTTCCTGTCGCTCGGCACCGTCAACACCCACCTGTCCCGGATCCGCGCCAAGTACGCCGAGGTGGATCGCCCCGCGCCCACCAAGGCATCCCTCGTCGCCCGCGCCATCCAGGACGGACTGATCTCCCTCGACGAACTCTGATCGCCGTACGGGAACGGCCCCGGCACGCGCCCGAATCGCCGTCGACCGATCTCGGCAACCCGCCGGCATCCAACGGCCCCGGCCGGACGACCGGTCCGGGCTACGCGGCCTGATGGCAGGCGACGTACTGTCCCGGCTTCACCTCGCGAATCTCGGGTTCCTCCGTCGCACACCGTTCCACCGCCACCGGGCAGCGGGTCCGGAAGCGGCAGCCGGTGGGCGGTGCGAGCGGAGACGGCACGTCGCCTTCGAGTGCCGGGCCTGCGAACCCCTTCTCCGGGTCGGTCAGCGGAACCGAGTCGAGCAGGGCCCTGGTGTACGGGTGTGCCGGGTCGTCGTACACCGCGACCGAGTCGCCGAACTCGCAGACCTTGCCGAGGTACATCACCATCACGTTGTCGCTGACGGTGCGCACGACGCCGAGATCGTGTGCGATGAAGACCACGGTGAGGGAGAACTCCGCCTTCAGATCCTCGATCAGGTTGAGGATCTGGGCCTGAACGGACACATCCAGCGCCGAGACCGGTTCGTCGCAGATCAGGAGTCGTGGGCGTAGCGCGAGCGCACGCGCGATGGCGACGCGTTGAGCCTGGCCACCCGACAACTGCCTGGGCAACATGTCCGCGTACCGGTCGCCGCGCAGCCCGACCTGATCGAGCACGGACCTCGACGTCGCGGCCCTCTCCTCGGCCGGTGCACCGGCCACCGCGAGCCCCTCGACCACGATGTCCTTCACCGCCCGGCGAGGATTCAGTGACGCCACCGGGTCCTGGAAAATCATCTGCATGTCCCGGCGGAGCTCACGCATCCGCTTCTCGTCGGCACCGTCGATCCAGTCCTCCCCGAACCGGATCCGGCCTGCGGTCAGCCGGTCGAGCCGCAGTACCGCGCGACCGGTCGTCGACTTCCCGCAGCCGGACTCGCCAACGATTCCGAGGGTCTCGCCGGGGAGTACGTCGAAGCTGATCTTCGAGACCGCCTGCACGGTCCCCGCCGCCGTCGGGTACTCCACGACGAGGTCCTGGACACTCAACAGGGCCTGCTCACCGCGCAGGTGGGCGGTACCGATTCCGGCCATGAGGGCCTACCTTTCCGAATGGGCCGATGCAGCGACACACGAGCGCAGCGACAAGGGTTGTCAGAGGGGAACGGGGTGGGCACACGCCGCGTGATGGTCCGCTCCGACCGTCTGCAGGCGCAGTCCCCCGTCGTGACACTCGGCGTCGGCGTGCTCGCACCGGGGAGCGAATCGGCACCCCTCCGGCGGCCGCGTGGGATCCGGCAGGGAACCCTCGATCAACCGCAGCGGCGCGTGGCGCGGGTGATCCACGGTCGGCGTCGCGCCGAGCAGAGCATGGGTGTAGCGATGCCGTGGCGCATCGAACACTGCACGCGTCGACCCGGTTTCGGCGAGCCGGCCGGCATACATCACCGACACCCGATCGGTCCGCCCCGCGACCACCGCGAGATCGTGACTGATGAGCATCAGGGCCATCCCCCGATCGCGCTGGACACGACGCAACAGATCCAGGATCTGCCGTTGGATCGTCACGTCCAGCGCGGTCGTCGGTTCGTCGGCGATCAACAGGTCCGGCTCACACGCGAGCGCGATCGCGATCATCACGCGCTGACGCATTCCACCGGACATCTCGTGCGGATAGTTGCCGAGCCGCTTCTCCGGGTCGGGCACCCCGACCTCTTTCAACAGGTTCAGTGCCCGATCACGCGCCTCCGAACGACTGACGCCGAGGTGACGGCGCATCCCCTCGGTGAGCTGCCGCTCCACCTTGACCACCGGGTTCAGGGAGCGCCCGGGATCCTGGAACACCATCGCGATCTGTTTTCCCCAGATCTCGAGAGTGTCCTTCTTACTCAACGCGAGCAGGTCTCGGCCCCGGAAGGTCACCTCGCCGGACCGCCCCGATCGAGCCGGCATCAGCCCCATGATCGCCCGGGCCATCACCGACTTGCCCGATCCGGACTCCCCCACGATGCCCAGCGCCTGTCCGGCACCCAGGTCGAAGGAGACATCGTCCACGGCGCGGACGATGCCGCGTGGCGTACCGATGTGCGCACGCAGGTTCCGCACTTGGAGGAGCGGCTGAGTCGTCATGTGGGCTGGCCCCTTTCGTCAGTCGTCGCGAACTACTTGCTCACCCAGATGTCTTCCGGAAGCGGTGACCCGAGGGTGTAGATCTGCACGCCGTGCACGTTCTTGCCGTACGCGACAGCCGGGACCGCCCGCGTGTACCAGATACCGGGGTTCAGTTCGACGAGTCGCTTCTGCACCGTCTCGTAGGCGGCCTTGCGCTCGCTGTCGGACTCGGCGAGCCGCCCGGCGTCGAGTGCCTTGCTGAGCTCTTCGTCCTTGACGCCCGCGAAGTTGCCGTTCGAGTCCTGATGGAACGCCGTCCACAGCCCGAAGTCGGGATCCTGAACGATCGCGGAGGACACGACCATGTCGAAGTCGCGGGCACCGTTGCGGGCGGTGATGGTGCCGAAGTCGGCGACCTCGACCTTCATCTCCACGTTGCCGAAGGCACTGAGCTGTGCCTGCAGCGCCTCTCCGAGGGTCTTGCTCTCGGTGGTGGGGTAGGAGAGGAACGTGAACTTGACCGGCTTGCCCGCGGCGGCCAGCTCGTCGAACAGCTTCTGTGCCTCTTCCTTGTTCGTGGTCGGGAGCGCGATGTCGCTGTAGTACGGCGACTGTTCCGGGAACAGGGTCCTGGGTACGTCGTTCTCGCCGTTGTAGACGACGGTGTTGAGCGCGTCCAGGTCAATGGCCTGTACCACCGCACGGCGAGCACGTTCGTCGTCGAAGGGGGCGCGGCGCAGGTTCATGGCGGCGAACAGGCCGCCGCCGGTCGGGGCCACCTCGTGGGAGTAGCCCGCGGCCTCCATCCGGTTCAGGCTCGACCAGTTGGTCTCCGACAGCAGGTCGACACTCGAGGTCGAGACGGCGTTGATTCGCTGGTTGGTGTCCGGGACCGTGCGGATGGTCAGGCGGTCCACATACGGCTTCGGCGCGTCCCAGTAGCCGGGGTTGCGGGCGAGCTCGATTGCATCCTGACGGGTCCACTTCACCAGCGTGAAGGGACCTGCGCCGACCGGGTTCTCGTCGAACGCGGGCTGTCCCTTCTGCAGGGCGGCCGGCGAGGCGATCCAGTTCAGGGCGCCTGCGATCAGCGACTGCGCGAAGTGCGGGCTGGCCGCGACCATGGTGACCTTGAGGGTGGTCGGATCCACGACGTCGGACGAGGTGATCTGCGATGCCTGCCGGACCGTGGTCGAACCGAGAGCGGGATCCCGCAGGCGGTCCCAGTTGAACTTGACCGCGGCGGCATCGAGTGGGGTGCCGTCGGTGAAGGTCAGGCCCGGCCGCAGGGTCAGGGTGAACGATCGCCCGCCGTCGGTGGTGGTGAACCCGGTGGCCATCTTGTACTCGATCTCCAACGTCTCCACGTTGTTGACCATCAGCGTTCCGTACAGGGCGTTGCCGAGCGTCGGTTGGTGCGCCCAGGTGTTCGACAGGGAGGCCGGGTCCAGCGAGCGCGGCTCGCCGGTCTGCATCGCCCGAATCTCGCCTCCCGCAACGGGGTCTCCTGCGGGCGTTGCGGAATCGCCACCGCTCCCGGAGCCTCCGCACGCGCTCAGTACGAGCGCTGCCGAACAGGCCGCGGCGAGCGCTGCGAAGAGCCGTCTGTGTCTGATCATCATCGACCTCTCGTGGTGCATGGTGAAATACGAACGGATTTCAGTCGTGCAGGGTGCGATCGAACTTGGTGCGCAGGTGGTCGCCGACATGATTGAGGGCGAAAACGGTGAAGAAGATGACGAGCGCCGGGACGAACACCAGGTGCGGCGACGTCGCGATCGCGTCCTTGCCGTCGCTGATCATTCCGCCCCAACTCGGCTGCGGCGGTGGGATTCCCAGGCCGAGGAAGCTGAGGGATCCTTCGGCCACGATGAGCGCGGCCATGATGATCGGCAGGTACGCCGCCAGTGGTGCGATGACGTTCGGCAGGATCTCCCGGAACAGGATCCGGCCGTTGCCGGCACCCATGTTCCGTGCAGCCCTGACGAATTCCCGCGAACTCCAGGCCATCGTGTTGACCCTCGCCAGACGGATGAACGACGGGATCACCAGGAGCGTGAGGCCGAGCAGTAGCGTCTGCACGCTGGGAGTGAGAATGGACGACAGGGCCAGCAGCAGGATCAGCGGAGGGAAGGCCAGCATGGCGTCCGCGATCAGCGTCACCACCCCGTCGAGGTGTCTGCCGAAATATCCTGCGAGCAAACCGAAGAAAGAACCGATCACGAAGCCGAGAAGCCCCGCCACCGTGCCGACCACCAGTGAGACCCGGGCACCGTAGATGATGCGGGAGAGCATCGACCGTCCGAGGGTGTCCGTGCCGAGGAGCAGATCCGGCGAACCGAACTGCGGGCTCAGACGCGGCGCCCCGACGGGCGTCGCATAAGAGGCGAGCGGGAGCACGTCGGCGAACACGGCCGCCAGGATCAGGACCGCCAGCCAGGTGACCGACAGGTACACCAGGACCGGACGGCGCTTGCGGACCGGCGGAACCAGCGGGGCCCGCTCCGGCTCGTGACCATCGCCCTCGTCGAGGGCCGGGTTGTCCACCGCCACTTCACTCATGCTGCGGCCACCTTCCTGACTCGGGGGTCGATCAGTCCGTAGCTGAGGTCGACGACGGTGTTGACGACCACGTACACGACGGCGATGAAGACCACGACTCCCTGGACCATGATCACGTCCCGGGACGTGATCGAGGATGCAATGAGCTGACCCAAACCTGGTAGCCCGAACAGCGTTTCGACGATCACCGTGCCGCCGATGAGGCGTCCGAGGTTGATCCCGGCCACGGTGATCAGAGAGAACGACGACGGCCGCAGCGCATGCCGGAACATGACATACCAGGAGGGCATGCCCTTCGCACGGGCAGCGGCGATGTAGTCCTCGCGGAGAGTTCCGATGAGGTCGGTGCGAAGCAGCCTGTGGAACGCCGCGATCTCCGTCAGCGCGATCGCGACGGCCGGCAGCAGGGCGCTGCGCAGGTTCTCTCCCAAACCCTCACTGATCCGCGACCATCCCATCACCGGAAACAACTGAAGCTTGATCGCGAAGAAGTAGATCAGCACCGGACCTGCGATGAAGGCGGGCACCGACAGGAAGACCGCGGAGAGCGCGTTGATCCCGCGGTCGAGTCCACTGCCCGGACGGGACGCGGAGATCACACCCATGACCAGCGCCGTCAACAGCGCTATCACCAACCCCATAACCGCCAATTGCATTGTCACAGGTAGACGTTCGGCAATAGCTTCGCTGACCGACTGCCCGGTCAGGGGCGAGGTACCCAGGTCTCCCTGCACGGCATTGCCGAGCCAGTGGACGTACTGCATCCAGACCGGATCGTCGAAACCGAGCTTCGCGTCCATTGCGGCCACCGCGTCCGGTGTGGCGTTCTCGCCGAGGATCACCTGGGACACGGATCCCGGGGCCAGACTCAGCAACGCAACCACCGCTGCGGTCACCAGCAGTACCACGAGCAGGCTGCGGCCCATTCGTTTCGAAACAGTGAGAACCATTCAACGCCGCCTTCTCTTCAGAGCACGAAAGGACACCGGCACGGGCAGTCCCGGGAGATTCGGGCACGGTCGGTCGCCTCGACACCCGTGACGGCTGTCGAGGCGACCGGCCACAATGCCCTTGTTGCCGGAAACGAAGAAACGTCAGATGCAGTTCTGCCCAGGGAATTTGCCGTACCGGCGGATTCCCTAGCCGGCGGGCTGTGTGAGGTCGTCGGCGAGCGAGACGCCGGTGAGCCGCTCGAGGTGGAGCACCACCTCGGTCTGGTCGGCACCCGGGTCGAGGTCGTCGACCGCGTCGTTCCACACCTGCCCCAGGGTTTCGGCAAGCGCGGAGGAGACGGCCTCACCCCGGGCCAGGTCGAGTGCGATCCCAATGTCCTTGCGCATCAGACTCGCAGCGAAGCCGGAATCGAAAGACCTTGACAACACGAACTTCTCGTACTTCGTCTCGGTCGCCTGGTTTCGTCCGCTGCCGGCATTGAACACGGCCAGCAACGTGGCGGGGTCGATCCCGAACTTCTTTCCGACCAGCATCATCTCGGCCGCTGCGACGAATCCGTTTGCGGCAAGCAAGTTGTTCAGTGCCTTGGCGGCATGTCCTGCGCCGACCGAACCGATGTGCAGTATCTCACGCCCGGCGGAACCGAGCAATGGGCGAACAGCGTCCAGGACATCCGTGTCTCCCCCGACCATGATCGCGAGATCTCCTGCCCGGGCCCGTGCCACACCACCGCTGACCGGTGCGTCCAGCACATCCACCCCGCGAGCCGCTGCGGCCTTCGCCAGGTCCCGGGTGCGTGCAGGCACGCTCGACCCCATGTCGACGATCACCGCACCCGGCCTCAGGTGCGCGAGCAACCCGCCCTCGGCCAGCACCACGTCGTCGACGATGTCACTGTTGGGCAGCACCAGGACCACCACGTCACAGTCCGCGAACGCCGCCAGGTCGTTGGCGCCGTCGGCATCCGCATGCTCGGAGATGAAGCGCCCCTGGCTCGGCGGATCGGCGTCGCGCACCAGCAGCGGCTGGCCTGCCGCGAGAAAGTTGGTGGCAATCGGAGTGCCCATGGCTCCGAGCCCGACGAACCCGACCCGCTTGCCGGGCAGCGGCGTCGTCGCCCGTGCCTCCTGCCCCGGCTCGGATCCCTCCCCCGAACCGGTGGGTTCCCGAGGTCCGAGTGCGGCGGTCAACGCCTCCTGCGCGACCCTCATCGCCGCAACCCCGGCCGGCACCCCCGCGTACGCGGTGGCGTGAACGATCACCTCCACTATCTCGTCGCGGGTCAGTCCGTTGCCGAGTGCAGCCCGCACGTGCGTGGCCAGTTCACGATGTTGGTTCAGCGCGACGAGCATTCCGAGAGTGGTCAGGCTGCGACTGCGCCGGTCGAGACCCGGCCGGGTCCACACCGACCCCCATGCGACCTCGCTGACGAACTGCTGGAGCGGCTCGCCGTCGGTCCCCGCATTCTGGGTCAGGGCAGCATCGACGTAGCTGTCACCGAGAACCTCGCGCCGGACGGCGAGGCCCGCGTCGAAGAGGGCGCGGTGGGCAGCGTCGATCGAAGTCGGTTCCGTCATGTTGTGTCCTTTGCTCATACACCCGGCCCCTCCAGAATTGTCACTCCGGCCACGGCGGTGGGACCGCCGAGGTTGTGTGCCAATCCGATTCGCGCCCCTTCGACCTGATTGACCGCACTGCCACGCAACTGCTCGAACAGTTCGACGCACTGCGCGACGCCCGTCGCCCCCGGCGGGTGCCCCTTGGAGATGAGTCCACCGCTCGGATTCACCGGCAGCGACCCCCCGACATCGGTGGCGCCGGATTCGACGAGCTTGAACGCCTCGAAGCGTTCCGCGAATCCGAGATCCTCGTAGCTCATCAACTCGATGCCGGTGAAGAAGTCGTGCACCTCCGCCACCTGCACGTCGGACGGCGCCAGACTGGCCATTCCGAACGCCTGCTTCGCCGCGCGCACCGTCGCGGGGAACGTGGTCATGTCCCGCTTGTGCTGGTGCATCACGGAATCCATACCGAGCCCGACCCCGCGTACCCACACCGGGCGGTCGGTGTACCGGTCCACGACGTCCTCTGCGGCGAGGATCAGCGCCGCCGCCCCGTCACTCTGGGGTGCACAGTCGTAGACGCTGAACGGGGTGACCACGGTCGGCGCGTTCAGTGCCACGTCGAGAGTGAGGTCCAGACGCAGCCGTGCCTTCGGGTTGTTCATCCCGTTGCGATGGTTCTTCACCGCGACCATGGCCAGGTGTTCCCTCGTCGCCGGCGACTCGTGCAGGTAGCGGCGAACGTGGAGCGCGAACCCGGCGGGTGCGACGAGACCGAGGGGGTAGTCCCAGGCCATGTCCCGGGTCATCGCCTCCCACTCCCAGAGCATGTCCTTCGACGCCGTCTCCCGAACCTTGTCGGCCCCGATGACCAATGCGACGTCACAGGCCCCCGACGCGATACCGAACAGTGCGTTGCGAACCGCGTCATGACCGGTGGCACAGGAATTCTCGACACGAGTGACGGGAATGTCCAGTAGCCCGAGGGTGTCGGCGAGAATGCCCGACGGGAATCCGTCCGGTGTCCCCATCGCGCCGAACCATGCCGCCTGCACATCCGACTTGGCCAGCCCCTTGTCGACAGTGGCGGCGCAGTCGGAGAACGCCATCGGCAGCAGGTCCTTGATGCCCAGGGCGAAGTGCTCGGCGAACGGGGTCATGCCCGCGCCGACGATCGCGACCTTCCTCATGCCACTTCCTCCTGGTCTGGATCGAACGTGCCGGGCTCGAACGAGTAGCCGTAGTCCGGAACCCCGGACCGCACCGCCACCCGTCGCAGCACCATCCGGCCGCGATCGCCGATGTCGACGCTGCCGGGATCCGCGCCGGTCACCTTCACCAGTGCGCGAACCCCGACCCCGTCCAGTTCGACGATCGCCAGGGTGTACGGCGTTTTCAGCCCCGGCACCGGGAAGTGCACCGTCACGCCGGTGTACACCGTCCCGGTGCGCGGCAGCGGAACCAACTCGTAGTCCGTGCCGAGCGTTCCGTCGTCTCCCACCCGGTACCGCGGTGGAAAGTCCAACGTCTCACTGTCCCGGTGTTTCCCGGCCTCCCACCGCACCTTCGCCTCGAATGCCCGCTCGTACGCCGCGAGCGAGATGGGGATGTCCGCACCGGGGACGTGGGTGCACTCGGTGTACTCGCGTACCTCCGGTTCGCAGCGGTGGATGTGCACCTCGCCCTCGGCGACCGTGATGCCCGACAGGCTGGCCTGCTCGACGCCCACCATCGGACCGGTCGTCCGGGTCTCCGCCATCGCGGCGAGCGCGAAGAGTCCCGCGCTCGCGCCTGACGTCGGCAGCGGAGGGGGATTACCCGTACAGAGGGCTGCGGCCTGCTCGTGCCGGACGCCGGCCACCGCGACCGGGGTATCCATCCAGGATGCCTTGAGCGAGGCCAGGAACCCACGCTCCTGCAGCAGACGCGGGTCGCCGTAGTCGCGCACCACACCGGTCTCACCCCGCGTCCGGACCGGCAGACTGCGCGACACCCGCCCCGCGGTCCGCACCTGCATTCCGCGCTCCGCGGTCACGGCCGCGGCAGCACCGGCCGGGGCGGTGTCCACCCCGATGACCAGTGTCCGCGGTCGCGCCGAGCCGATCGCGTCGAGGGTCGCGGGCGCCCCGCCGAGCCGCTCGGTGACCTCGAGTTCGGGGTCGAGTCCGAGACCGGCCAGCAGCACTGCCGAGTTGCTGCTCTCGAGCAGCGGCAGGTCCCGGCTGACGAGGACCACGAACGAGACCGGGTCGCCGCCGCGCAGTGCGGCGCGGCCGGCCTCGACCGCCAGCGTGATCGCGTCCTCGTCGTCACCGGGTACCCGGCCTTCGGGCGTCCCCCAGCACGGCAGGTACGTGCCTATCGAGGCGATGTAGGGCATGTCTGCCTCCTGGTCGATCTAGGTGACCGCGCCCGCGGTCTTGAGTGCGATGATGCGGTCCCAGTCCAATCCGGCTTCCAAGAGGATTTCCTCTGTCTGCGCGGCGAATTCGGGCCCGGGACGAAGTTCGGGCGCGGTTTCGTCGAACTGGACCGGGCTGGTGACGAGCTCCATTTCCCCGGCCTTGACCAGGTACTCGTTCGCCCGGATCTGGGCGTCGTCGGCCACCTGCAGGGAATCCTGGATCGGTGCCCACGGCCCGGCGAGGGTCGCGAACCGCTCGGTCCACTCCGCGAGGGTGCGGGTGGCGAGGACCTCGCGCAGGATTGCCACCGCCTCGGCGGTGTTGGCTGCGATCGCTGCGGCGTCGGCGAAGCGCGGATCGTCGGCGAGTTCGGGCCGGTCGATGTGCCGGCACACGTCGGGCCAGAAGCGCGCCGCCTGCAGCATGACGAAGGAAAGGTACCGGCCGTCGCCGGTGGCGTACACCCCGGAGAGCGGGTTGGTGAGCGCACCGTGGGCGCCTGGCGCAGGGGCCACCATCGGCTCCTGCAGATGAACCGACAGCGCGACCCCGTGCCCCATGGCCCACAGTCCGCTCCCGAGCAGGGACACGTCCACGACGGACGGTTCACCGGTGCGCTCCCGCTTGAGCAGCGCGGCCGCGATGCCACCGGCGAGGTTCGTCCCGGAGATCGTGTCGCCGAACGCAGGCCCGGGCGGGCCGATCATCCCCTCGATCCCGGGTGGGGTGAGGGTGGCGGCGATTCCGGCGCGGGCCCAGAAGGCGGTCATGTCGTAGCCGCCGCGAGTCGCCTCGGCACCACGCGGCCCCAGAGCGCTGCCGCGCGCGTAGATGATCGACGGATTGACCGCGCGGATGTCCTCGACGTCGATGCCGAGCTTGGTCCGCACCTGCGGCAGGTAGCTGGTGAGGAAGACATCGGACTCGCGGGCAAGGTCGTTCAGGACCTCCTTGCCCTCCGGGGTCGAGATGTCCAGACCGATGCTGCGCTTGCCGCGGTTCGCGTGCTCGACGTTGGGGTTGGGATCACCCTCGACACGCAGCGGGCCCACCTGCCGGAGCCCGCGCTGCGGGTCACCGGTGACGGCGTGCTCGACCTTGATCACGTCCGCACCCCACTCGGCGAGAACCGCACCCGCCGACGGGACGAACCCGTACATCGCGACCTCGAGTACCCGGATGCCCTCGAGGGGCCTCGTGACGCCTTCGGCGTGTGGCGTCATTCCTGCACCGCCGCCGCGAACGTCTTCTGCTCGAGGAACTCCTCCAGTCCGGCGGTGCCCATCTCGCGGCCGATGCCCGACTCCTTGTAACCACCGAACGGGACGTCGGGGGTGAAGTAGTTGCCGCCGTTGATGCTGAACGTGCCGGTGCGGATCCGCCGGCCGACGGAGATCGCGCGCTCGTCGTCGTTGCTGATGACGCCGCCGGACAGGCCGAACGCCGAGTTGTTGGCGATCCGCACCGCATCGTCGTCGCCGTCGTGCGGGATCAACGCCAGGACGGGTCCGAACACCTCGTCCTGCGCGATCTCGCTGTCCGGGTCGACGCCGGCCAGCAGGGTGGGCGTGTAGAAGAACCCGGGGTTCACCCGTTCACCACCGGTGACGAGCTGCGCGCCGGCCGCAACGGCCCGCTGGACCATGCCGTCGACCTTGTCCCGCTGACGTTCGGTGATCAGTGGGCCCATGTACATCTTGGGGTCGCTCGGATCACCGAACGGAACCCGCTGAAGGAACGCGGCCACCATCTGGGCGATCTCGTCGTGCTTCTCGCGGGGCACCAGCATCCGGGTGGTGAGGGCGCAGCCCTGCCCGGCGTGGGAACAGATGCTGAACGCGGCGAACTGCGCGGCCATCTTGAGGTCGGCGTCGTCGAGGACGATGAGTGCGGACTTCCCGCCGAGCTCGAGGAAGACGCGCTTGAGAGTGTCGGCCGCCGCCGCCATGATCTTCTTGCCGACAACGGTCGATCCGGTGAAGGTCACCACGTCCACATCCGGGTGCGTGGTCATGAGCTCCCCGACCGCGATCTCCGATGACGACAGCACATTCACCACACCGGCGGGAATGTCCGTGTGCTTTGCGATGATCTCGCCGAGGAGCTGAGTGATCAGCGGCGTGTCCGGAGATCCCTTGAGCACCACCGTGCAGCCTGCGGCGAGCGCAGGTGCGAGCTTCGCGAGCGCCAGCTGGTTCGGGTAGTTGTACGCGGTGATCGCGGCGACCACGCCGGCGGACTCCTTCTCGATCCACCGGCGGTGGCGCTGCCCGCGGACCTCGATCTCGCCCATGTCCTCGGTCAGCGGGTAGGTCTTCAGCAGATCCGCGTAGTAGCGGACGATCTCGATGGGCGCGGCGAGCTGGTTGCCGTAGGTGAGCTGCCGGGTGGCGCCGACCTCCGCGATCGTCAGCTCCCGCATCTCCTCGATGTTGTCGAGCAGCGCCTGGTGGAGCTGGTCGAGGCAGCGGGTGCGCAGCTCGACGTTCGTGGACCAGTCGGTGGTGTCGAAGGCGCGCCGCGCGGCAGCGATCGCGGCCTCGGCCTCGGCGACACCGGCGTCGGGCGCGTAGCCGACGACCTCGCCGGTCGCGGGGTTGATCGAGGTGATCGTCCGTTCCGTCTCGACGAGTTCGCCACCGATGAGCAGGGCCTTGCGGATTCCCTCACCCGCCTGCGTTCCGCCGGTCGCCGCCACTGTGTCCTGAGATGACATCCCGTCTCCTCAATGTCGTGAAAATCCCATTCTCCTGATGGAGAATTTGAAGTACGTTCTGCGAGAACACTAACAACCTATTCGACTTCTGCCTACCCCGAATCCGAAGGAGAACGGGCGCCACAACCGGCCATCCAGCGGGCATTCGGGTCTTGCGGGCGTAACAAAAGCGAGAGTATGGTTCTCGCAATTGGAAGGGAGATTCTTGTGATCGAGACGAAGGCGCTTCGCCCCTCGTTGGGTGTGGAAGTCACCGGTGTGGAAGACCTCGCAGGCGAAGGGGTCATTGCTCAGTGCATGGAGGCGCTGAAGTGGCGCGGAGTCCTGCTCATCCGCGGGCTGAATCTGGACGACGACGCCCAGCTGGCGTTCAGCCGCCGGCTCGGCGAGGTCCGCACGCCGGCGCCCGGCAAGGAGATCTTCGTCGTCTCCCTCGACCCGGCGAAGAGCCAATCCGCCGAGTACCTCAAGGGCACGTTCCACTGGCACATCGACGACACCACGCATGACATCCCCGCCAAGGCGACCATGCTGACCTGCCGGCACGCGGCGATGGTCGGCGGCGGCACCCAGTTCGCCAGCACCTACGCGGCCTACGACACGATGCCCGAGCAGGACCGCAAGCGGTACGAGGGTCTGCGGGTGCTGCACAGCTTCGAGGCCGCCCAGCGCCTGGTGCACCCCGATCCCACCGACGAGCAGCTCGCCGCGTACCGCCAGCTGCCCACCCACGAGTCGGACCTGGTGTGGACCCGCCGCGACGGCCGCAAGTCCTTCGTCATCGGCGCCACCGCCGATCACATCGTCGGGATGGATCCCACGGAGAGCCGCGCGCTCCTGGACGAGCTGCAGGAGTGGTGCACCCAGGAGCAGTTCTCCTACACCCACGAGTGGCAGGAGGGCGACGTGGTGATCTGGGACAACACCGGAATGCTGCACCGGGCCCTGCCCTACGACCCGTCCTCGGAGCGGACCATGCACCGCACGACGATCGCGGGCGACGAGGCCTGGTCATGAAGACTGCAGTGGTGACCGGTGGCGCATCCGGCATCGGTCAGGCGATCGCCGATCGCCTGCGCGCGGACGGATGTCACGTCGCGGTACTCGATCTCAATCCCACCGACGACGACTTCTCGCACAAGGCCGATGTGACGGACCGCGACCAGGTCGAGGAGGCGCTGGCCAAGGTCCGCGCGCAACTCGGTCCGGTGTCGATCCTCGTCAATGCGGCAGGCCTCGAGGGATACGGGCAATTCAAGAAGATCCCGTTCGAGGACTGGAACCGGGTGATCAACGTGAACCTCAACGGCGTCTTTCACTGCATCCAGGCCGCCATCCCGGACATGCTCGACGCCGGCTGGGGCCGGATCGTCAACATCTCCTCCTCCAGCGCCCACTCCGGTCAGCCGTTCATGTCGCACTACGTGGCGGCGAAATCCGCAGTCAACGGGCTGACCAAGTCGCTCGCGCTCGAGCTCGGCCCGAAAGGCATCACCGTCAACGCGGTTCCGCCCGGCTTCATCGACACCCCGATGCTGCGCAAGGCCGAGGCGGCGGGCCGCCTCGGCGGCACCGTCGACGAACACATCCAGCGGACGCCCGTGCGCCGCGTCGGCCGGCCCGAGGACATCGCCGCCGCCTGCGCCTTCCTCGTCTCCGAGGAGGCCGGCTACATCAACGGCCAGATCCTCGGCGTCAACGGTGGACGAAACACGTAGCCGCACCGGCGAATCCAATCATCGAAAGGAAACCACAGTGGGTCGTGTAGAAGGCAAGGTCGCATTCGTCACCGGTGCCGCGCGGGGCCAGGGCCGCAGCCACGCCGTCCGGCTGGCCGAGGAGGGCGCCGACATCATCGCGGTCGACCTCTGTGCCGACATCTCGACCATCGGGTACCCGATGGCGACTCCGGAGGATCTCGAGGAGACGACCCGGCTGATCGAGAAGCACGGGCGCCGAGTCGTCGCCGTGCAGGCCGACGTGCGCGAGGCCGAGCAGATGCGAGCGGCGGTCGAGCAGGGCGTCGCGGAGCTGGGCAAGCTCGACATCGTCGTCGCCCAGGCCGGAGTCGCGGGCATGAAGGGCGAGCCGCAGGTGCAGGCATGGTGCGACGTGGTGAACACCAACCTCGTCGGAACCATGAACGCCGTTCAGGCGGCCCTGCCCCATCTCGGCGAGGGCGCGTCGATCATCGCAACCGGCTCGATGGCCGCGATGATGGACGCCAGCAAGGTCGATGTCCCCGGCAAGGACCTCGGCGGCGTGGCATACATGTTCTCCAAGCGCGCACTGTCGCACTACATCCACGAGCTCGCGACACATCTCGCCCCCCGCCATATCCGAGCGAACGTCGTGCACCCGACCAACTGCAACACCGACATGCTGCAGAGCGAGCCCATGTACCGGTCCTTCCGCCCCGATCTCGAGCATCCGACGCGGGCGGACGCCGAGCCGGGCTTCGCCGTGATGCAGGCGATGCCGGTCCCCTATGTCGAGCCCGAGGACATCAGCAACACCGTGCTCTTCCTCGCGTCCGACGAGGCCCGATACGTGACCGGTATGCAGATGCGAGTCGACGCCGGCGGCTACCTCAAGTGGTACGACTACCACATCTGACCCGAATTCACCTGCAACAAGGAGGAAAACAGTGAAGGTGCAGGTCGATTCCCATCGCTGCCAGGGCCACACGTTGTGCGCGATGGCGGCTCCGGACTCGTTCGAACTGAGTGACATCGACGGCCACTCGACCCCCGTGGACGAGAACGTCCCGGCCGACCAGGAGGAGGCTGTCCGAGAGGCAGCCCGATCATGTCCGGAGCAGGCCATCACGCTCTCCTGACCGACGCCGATCCGAGATCGCCATCCACCTCGAATCCCCAGGGAGGACAACGCGCATGAGCGTTGACGACGTCGTAGCGCACGACAATCGCAAGACGAACAGATTCCAATTCGACCGGCACGCACCGGAGTACCGCGACCAGTTCCTCCCGATCACCGAGGAGATGCAGTCCAAGTGCCCGATGGCGTGGTCGGACACCCACGGCGGACACTGGGTCGCGGCGGGCAGCAACGAGGTCTTCGCCCTATCTCGCTCGGCTGACGTCTCGAACGACCACGACATCCACGGAAAACGCCGCAACTACAAGGGAATCGCGATCCCCACCATGGAGCGCGCCTCGGGAGTGCGCGGCGGCATCCTGGAGATGGACGACCCCGAGCATCGCGAGTTCCGGGCGCTGCTCAACCCGTACCTGTCCCCGGCGGCCGTGCAGCGCTGGATTCCCTTCGTGGACGAAGTGGTGCGGGCATCCATCGACGAGAAGATCGAGAGCGGGAAGATCGACTTCGTCGACGATCTGGCGAACATCGTTCCCGCCGTTCTCACACTGGCGATGATGGGCATCCCGATCGAGAAGTGGACCATCTACAACGAGCCCGTCCACGCCGCGGTCTACACTCCGCCCGACTCACCGGACATTGCGCGCATCGGCGAACTGCACCGCACGATGGGCATCGATCTGCTGACCAATCTCTTCGAGATCCGGCAGAATCCGCGCCCCGGGCTGATCAACGCCGTCGCCGACGTCGAGGTTCTGGGCGAGAAGCCCGACGACATGGAGTTGCTCGGCATTCTGAGCCTGATCATCGGCGGCGGCTTCGACACGACCACTGCGCTGACCGCGCACTCGCTCGAGTGGCTGTCCCAGAATCCCGAGCAGCGCGAGATCCTCAGCCGGGAACGAGACACCCTGGTGGACTCCGCGACCGAAGAGTTCCTGCGCTACTTCACTCCCGCGCCTGGCGACGGGCGCACGTTCAGCGCCGACACCGAGTTCGAGGGCACGGAGTTCAAGGAAGGCGAGCGACTGTGGCTGTCCTGGGCGATGGCCAACCGGGATCCCTCGCTGTTCGCCGAACCGAACGACGTCGACCTGGAACGGCGGGGTAACCGGCACTTCAGCTTCGGGCTCGGCGTCCACCGTTGCATCGGGTCGAACATGGCCCGGATGGTGTTCAAGCGCATGCTGATCGCGGTGCTCGACCGGATGCCGGACTACAAGTGTGACCCCGAGGGCACCGTGCACTACGACACCATCGGCGTCATCCAGGGCATGCGGAAGCTGCCGGCCACCTTCACCCCCGGGCCGCGCCTGGGTGCCGGCCTCGACGAGACCCTCGCCGAGCTGCAGAAGATCTGCGACGAGCAGCGACTCGCGGAGCCGGTCACCATCCACAAGGAATCGGCGCGGATTCGTGACTGACTCGGTACTCACGGAGACCATGCGCGCAGAGGACGGTCGGGCCCCCGCGTCCGGCCGTCCCCTGCCGCTGGTCACCGAGGAGGGTCGGTTCTTCTGGACCTCCGGCGCCGACGGCAGGCTGCGGGTCCAGGAGTGCCGGTCCTGCGACGCCCTGATCCACCCCCCACAGCCGATCTGCCGGTACTGCCGGGGACACGAGATGGGTGTTCGCGTCACCTCCGGTTTCGCGACGCTCATCGGATTCACGGTCAACCACCGCTTCGCCCTGCCCGGCCTACCCGCGCCCTACGTGGTGGCGCAGGTCGCACTGGAGGACGATCCACGTGTTCGGTTGACCACCAACGCAATCGAGTGCGATCCGGCGCAGCTCACACTGGGCACGCGCATGGAGGTCGTGTTCCACCACGACGACGACGTGTGGCTCCCCCTGTTCCGCCCGACAGCGGACCAGCCCACGCCTGCCCCGCTGCCCACTGACGAAATCGCCCCGGACCAGATTCGGCAACACATCCGGCCGATGGCCACCGGGACGAAGTTCGAGGACAAGGTCGCACTCACCGGGATCGGCATGTCGCAGATCGGTCGCCGCCTGATGCGAACACCGCTGGACCTCACGCTGGAGGCGTGCGAGCGGGCGGTCGCGGACGCCGGGCTGACGATGGACGACATCGACGGCCTGGCGAGCTATCCGGGCGGCGGTCAGGTCGGCGGCTTCGGCGAGGGCGGCGTCACCACGGTCGAGGCGGCCCTCGGACTGCGACCGACCTGGCACAACGGCGGGATCGAGACCTTCGGGCCGAGCGGCTCGGTGATCGCGGCGATGATGGCCGTCGCCAGCGGGCTGGCCCGCCACGTGCTGTGCTACCGGACCCTGTGGGAATCGACCCACAGCGAGCTGACGAAGCTCGGCCGGATCCCGGCTCCGTCGGGTGCGGGCCGCACTCCGAGCTGGCTGATGCCCTTCGGCGCCACCTCCGCCGCGCACACCCTCGCGCAGAACGCCCAGCGGCACTTCCACCGATACGGCACCACCCGTGAAACCCTCGGCTGGATCGCGTTGAACCAGCGGGCCAACGCCCAGCTGAACCCGACCGCGATCTACCGCGATCCGATGACGATGGACGACTACCTGGGCGCCCGGGCGATCACCACCCCGTTCGGGCTCTACGACTGCGACGTCCCGTGTGACGCCTCGATCGCGGTGATCGTCTCCGCCGTGGACGTCGCGCGTGACCTCGCCAAGCCGCCGGTGCTCGTGGAGGCGGTCGGCACCCAGATCGTCGAACGCATCGAGTGGGACCAGAGCACGCTCACCCACGAACCGCAGGTGCTCGGGCCGTCCGCGCACCTGTGGTCGCGGACATCGCTGCGTCCCGACGACGTCGATGTCGCCGAGCTCTACGACGGGTTCAGCTTCAACTGCCTGTCCTGGATCGAGGCGCTCGGCTTCTGCGGCATCGGCGAAGCGAAGGACTTCCTCGACGGCGGTCACAACATCGCCCGCGACGGTGTGCTCCCCCTCAACACCCACGGCGGTCAACTCTCCCACGGCCGCACCCACGGCATGGGTCTGATCCACGAGGCGATCACCCAGCTGCGCGGCGAGGCGGGTGCCCGTCAGATCCCCGACGCCCGGGTCGCAGTCGCAAGCAGTGGCGGTCTCACCCCGGGCGGCGTCCTTCTCCTCCGGAGTGACACTTGACCACAACCGATTCCGATCTGAACATGCCGACACAACGGCTCGAGGCCTCACCCGTGTACCGGGTCGTCGATGTCGACGGCATACCCATGTCCGCCCTCGTCGCCGAGGCGGCGAATCCGCGGGCGGTCATCCTCGCCCTCCACGGCGGCGCCACCGACTCCGGGTACTTCGACTGCCCTGGCCACCCGCGGTACTCGCTCCTGCGTACCTGTGCGGCGCTCGGCTACACCGTCGTCGCGCTCGACCGGCCGGGTTACGGCGCCTCCGCGCCACACGCCGACGAGGTCGCGCCCCCGCAGCGGCGGGTCGACCTCGCCTACGGCGCGGTGGACCGGATTCTCGGCGGGAGCGATCGGGGGGCGGGGATGTTCGTGTGGGCGCACTCCGTCGGCTGCGAGCTGGGCACCCGGATCGCAGCCGATGACCGCGGACGCCATCTGGTCGGTCTCGAACTCTCCGGTACCGGCCGGGAGCACCAGCCACGGGCGCACAGCATCTTCCGCTCCAGCGAGCGCAACGCGGCCCCGAGCGGCGTGCGGGAGTTGCTGTGGAAACCCGAGCACCTGTATCCGCGCGAACTCCTCGGTGGGGGACCCATCGGATCGGCCACCCCGTCGTACGAGACCGAGGTCGTCGGGCAGTGGCCGCGCACGAACTTCCCCGAACTTGCGGCGCAGGTCCGCGTACCGGTGCACTTCACCGCCGGCGAGCACGAGCGGGTGTGGCGCAACGACCCGGAAGCCCTGCGCGCCATCGCAACACAGTTCGTCACCGCACCGCGCGTCGAGACCCGTACCCAGCTCGACGGTGGCCACAATCTCAGCCTCGGGCACACCGCCCCGGCCTACCACCTGAACGTTCTGTCCTTCGTGGAGGAATGCGTGGCCGGCCTGCGTCACGGCACCTCGGGCGCACCCGCGTCCGGGGGCACGACACGACCACGAGAAGGGAAGTGAACCAGTGGAAGCCGCCGACACCGCCGTACTCCTCATCCGATTGGTCCTGGGTGCGACCATGGTCGCCCACGGGATCAACCATTGGCTCGGCGGAGGCCGCATCGAAGGAACTGCCCGCTGGTTCAGCGGGCTCGGCCTCCGCAACGGAACGCTGCAGGCATGGGCGAGTGTGGTCACCGAGATCGGAGCGGGCGTGCTGCTGATCGTCGGCCTGCTCACCCCCTTCGCCTGCGCGGCCACCATTTCGGTGATGGTGGTGGCCGGCTTCCTCGCGCACCGGCCGAACGGATTCTTCGTCTTCCGTGAGGGATACGAATACGTCCTGGTGCTCGCGGTGGTGGCGCTCGCGCTCGCAATGCTCGGGCCGGGCGAAGCCTCGGTGGACGTCGTCGCCGGGATCGACCTCGCCGGCTGGACGGGCGGCGCCATCGCGCTCGGTGTCGGAGTGGTCGCGGCGGCGAGCCTGCTCGCCACGTTCTGGCGTCCGGAACCGACGGACAGCGTGTGCTCGAAGACGGAGACGGAATCGACAGCAGCCGGAGAAGCGGAAGTGGAGGCGCAGTGATACGAGTTGGATTCATCGGTCTGGGACTGCAGGGCGCGCCCATCGCGCGACGCATCGTCGACGCAGGTCACCCCACGACGCTGTGGGCCCGCCGTCCGCAGAGCCTCGAACCGTTCGCCGGCACCGCGGCGGCGACGGCCGAGTCGCCCGCGGTCCTCGGTGCCGCCAGCGACGTCGTGTGCCTCTGTGTGGTCGGCGACGATGACGTGCGCCAGGTGGTCACCGGGGAGACGGGCGTCCTCGCCGGGCTGGCGCCCGGCGGAATCATCGTGGTGCACAGCACCATCCATCCCGACACCTGCCGCGAACTGACCGAGATCGCCGCCGAGCGCGGGGTCACCGTGGTCGACGCCCCGGTCAGCGGCGGGCCCGCCGCCGCCGAGGCGGGGCAGCTGCTGGTCATGGTCGGCGGCGACGACAAGTCGGTGGCACGGTGCCGACCCGTTCTGGAGACCTTCGGCGACCCGGTGGTCCACCTCGGCGGGGTCGGCTCGGGACAGGTCACCAAGCTCCTGAACAACCTGCTCTTCACCGCGAACCTCTCCACCGCCCACAGCACCCTCACGCTGGGGAAGTCCCTCGGCATCAACGCCGATCGACTCGGCGAGGTGATCGCGCACGGAACCGCCAACAGTTTCGCGCTCGGGCGCGTGGTGTCCGCGGGCGGGACCCTCGACCGGATCGCCCAGCATGCCGGGGACCTGCTGCGAAAGGACGTCGGCCTGGTCGCCGATCTCGCCGATGCCGCAGCGGCGCAGCCCGGGATCGTCCTCACCGCCGCGGACGCGACCCTCGACCTGATGGATCACCGCCGATGAGGATCGGGTTCATCGGGACGGGCCGGATGGGCGGGCCGATGGTCCGCCGCCTGGTCGACTCCGGGCACGACGTGCGCGCACTCGCACGGTCCGACGAACGGCGTTCCACTGTCGCGGAATTGGGTGCGCGTCCGGTCGCCGATGTCACCGCGGTATCCGAAGACGCCGACATCGTCATCGTGTGCGTGTTCACCGATGATCAGGTCCGGGAGATCTGCCTGGACGGGCCGTTGCTCCCCGAGATGACTCCGGGGGCCGCCCTGGTGCTGCACACCACCGGCAGCCCGCGCACGGCCGAGGCCGTCGCGACCCGGGCCCGCCTGCACGGCATCTGTGTCGTCGACGCCCCGGTCAGCGGCGGGCCGCACGACATCGCCGCGGGGACGCTGACCGTGTTCGCCGGCGGCGAGGCCTCCGTTGTCGACCGGGTGCGGCCGGCGTTGTCGTCCTACGCGGACCCGGTGATCCATGTCGGAGGCACCGGGTCGGGGCAGCGGGTGAAGCTGGTCAACAACGCGCTGTTCGCGGCCAACATCGGTCTGCTGGCCGAAGCCGTCCGCCTCGCGGAACAGCTCGGCGTCGACGAATCCGCTCTCCTTGCCGCCCTCCCCCACGGCAGTTCCGCCAGCCGCGCGCTCAGCGGGGTTTCCAGTCGTGGCTCGGTCGCGGTGTTCACCAAGTCGGTCGAGGACTTTCTGCGAAAGGACGTCGACGTGGTGCGCAAGACCGTTGCCGATCTCGGCGGCTCCCTGGGCCTGCTGGACGACGCGATCGACGCCCAGTCCACTCGCTGAATCTTCCGCTCCTCGGGAGTGGGTGAACCCGACGGCTCGACCGATCGGGGATGTTGTGCCACATTGGTTGGGTGTAGCAAGTACCAATCAGGCATGACAATCCGAAAGCGGTGAATTCTGTTGAGTGGTCGAGTATCCGGCAAAGTCGCGCTGATCACCGGGGCGGCTCGTGGACAGGGGCGGGCCGAGGCGGTCCGGTTGGCCGACGAGGGCGCCGACGTCATCGTCGTGGACGTGTGCGCGCCACTGCCGAGCGTGGCATACGACTCTGCGACACCGGAGGACCTGCAGGAGACGGTGCGACTGGTGGAGAAGACCGGCAGCCGTGTTGTGTCCGGGATCGTCGACGTCCGTGATCTCGAGAAGTTGCGGGGCATCGTCGATTCCGCCGTCGCCGAGCTGGGCCGGCTGGACGTCGTGGTGGCCAATGCCGGTATCTGCGTGCCGAAGCCGTGGGACCAGGTCACCCCGAAGATCTACGAGGACACGATCAGCACCAACGTCACCGGCGTGTGGAACACCGTGATGGTCGGCGCGCCGCACCTGGTGCAGGCCGGTGGCGGCTCGATCATCCTGATCAGCTCGGCGGCGGGGCTGAAGGTACAGCCGTTCATGGTGCCGTACACGACCAGCAAGTTCGCGGTCCGCGGGATGGCGAAGGCGTTCGCTGCCGAGTTGGCGCGGCACAGCATCCGGGTCAACAGCGTGCACCCGACCGGGGTCAACACCCCGATGGGCAGCGGCGACATGCAGGAGCAGATCCACGGCGCGATCGCCGGGGACGAGCGGCTCGGCGCGATGATGATGAACATGCTGCCGGTCGACATCACCGAACCGGAGGACATCGCCGACACCGTGCTGTTCCTGGCGTCGGACGAGTCGAAGTACATCACCGCCCACGAGATCGCCCCGGACGCCGGTATCACCGAGTTCTGATCCCACATCACCACGTCCCCCCCATGACCGAAGGGCACCTTCACACGGTCGGACCGCGTGAAGGTGCCCTTCAGCCATGAGATCGGGTCAGTACAGGCCGCCGTCGAGCCGGATGAACGAGTTCGTCGTGTAGCTCGATGCGGGGCTCGCCAGGTACAGCGCCGTGGTGACGATCTCCTCCGGGTTCCCGGGACGTCCGGCGGCGCTGCGCAGCGACTTCTTCGCGTCGGTGCTCCACGCCTTGGCGATGTCGGTCAGGAACGGTCCCGCCGAGATCGTGTTGACGCGGACGGCCGGCCCGAATTCCCGCGCGAACACGCCGGTGAGCGCGTTGAGAGCCGCCTTCGCCCCCGCGTAGGGCCCGAACGCGGGTGCGGGGAAGATGGCGCCGGACGAGGAGATGTTGATGATCGTTCCGCCGTCGCCGTCCGCCATCCTCTGACCGACCAGCGAACCCAGACGGAACGGACCCTTGAAGTTCACCGCAACGACCTTGTCGAACAGCTCTTCCGAGGTCTGCGCCGACGACGGCGCCAGCGGCGACAGCCCGGCGTTGTTGACCAGGATGTCGATCACCCCGAAGTGTTCGTAGCTGGCCGCGACCAACTCGTCGATGTCCTGCCACCTGCCGACATGGCAGGCGACCGGTAGTGCCCTGCGGCCCAGCGCCTCCACCTCCCGTGCCACCTGTTCGCACGACTCGATCTTGCGGCTGCAGACGACCACGTCGGCTCCCGCCCGCGCGAAGGCCAACACCATCTCCCGGCCCAGCCCGCGGCTGCCACCGGTGACCAGCGCCACCTTGCCCTCGAGGGAGAACAGCCGGCTCTGGTCGACGACCCCTGCGGGGTGCTCCGACCCGTTCCGTTCGGTCATCGGCCCGCTCCCGAAGAAATCTTGATCGTCACGCACTTGACCTGGCTGTAGTGATGCAATGCCTCCACACCCTTCTCTCGGCCGTAACCGCTGTTCTTCCAACCACCGAACGGGGTCTGCACCGATCCCGTGGACCAGGTGTTGACGAACACCTGGCCGACCCGCAGCCGATCGCTGACCCGCAGCGCGCGGGAGACGTCGGTCGTCCACACCCCGGCGACGAGCCCGTACTCGGAGTCCTCGGCGATCTCGACCGCCTCGTCCTCGGTGTCGAACGGGAGCACCACCACCACGGGACCGAAGATCTCCTCACGGGCGATCCGCGCCGAGTTGTCCACTCCGGTGTAAACGGTGGGATCGATGTAGTAGCCACCGGTTTCGGCGGCGAGTGTCGACACCGTCCCTCCGATCTCGGCGCGGGCCCCCTCGGCCTCGGCGATCTTGAAATACTCCTGCACCCGGAGGAACTGGTCGTGGGTGATGAGGGGGCCGAGGTCACGGCCCACCTGCACCTGCGCAGTGCGCTCCACCAGGCGGGACACCATCTGCTCGTACACCTCGCGCTGTACCAGGAGCCGGGTGCCGTTGGAGCACACCTGCCCGGTGTTGGCGGTGAACCCCTGGAGCGCGCCGGTGACCGCGGCGTCGAGATCGGCGTCGGCGAAGACGATGTTCGCGGACTTGCCGCCCAGTTCGAGTGTCAGCGGGATGATCCGCTCGGCGGCGATCCGGCCGATCACCCGTCCGGTGCCGACGGAACCGGTGAACGCGACCTTCGCGACATCGGGATGCCCGACCAGTGCGGCTCCGGCACTCGCGCCGGTCCCGAGCACCACGTTCAGCACGCCGTCCGGGAAGCCGGCCTCCGACGCGAGCCGGGCCAGCCGCACGGTGGTGGCCGAGGTGAACTCGGACGGCTTCACCACCACGGTGTTGCCCGCGGCCAGGGCCGGTGCGCACGCCCGGGCGGCCTGATTCAACGGGACGTTCCACGGGGTGACGACACCGACCACACCGAACGGCTCACGCCGGGTGTAGACGTGCTGGTCCGCTGCGACGTCCAGGGTCTCCCCCGCCGGCATCGCGACGAGACCGCCGTAGAACTCGAAATACGCTGCAGATGTCTCGATCTCACCGATGGCAACCTTCTCGGGTTTGCCGGTCTCGCTGACCTCGAGCGCCGCGAGGGCGGGCAGCTCGTCCCTCATCCGCCGCGCCAGATCGGTCAGCAGGCGCCCCCTCGTGAGCGCGGGAATCTGCCGCCAGGTCGGCAGCGCCGCGGTCGCGGATCGCACCGCGGCGTCCACGACGGCGGCGTCGCCCGAAGCGAGCTGCCGGACGGTGTTCCCGGTGGCCGGGTCTGTGACGGGCAGGTAGGCGCCGGTCACCGGCGCCGCGGCGGTCCCGCCTATCCAGTGATCGAGTGTGTCCATCGCGTGTATCCCACTTTCAGGCGGTGTGTTCGTCCCGGAACTGTTGGTACGGCGAGAGCTGGGCCCGTCGCTCGTGCAGGAAGTCGTGCGGATAGCCGAGCCGGATGCGTGTCGCCTTGTCCAGCCTCTCGACCTGGTGATCCTCGAGGGCGACGCCCACCACGCCGAGGTTGTCGCGCAGTTGGGCGACCGTCCGCGCTCCGATCAACGGCATCACGCCCTGCCTGCGCACCCAGGCGAGCGCGACCTGAGCCGGGGTGGCGCCCGTCTCGGCCGCGATCTCGGCGACTGCCTCCACCGCTCGGTGGCCGGCAGGACCGAGCCGGTCGAGCCCGCGGCCCTTGCCGACCAGCAGCCCCCGCGCAAGTGGGCTCCACGCGTACGTGGCGAGGCCGAGTTCACGGGCCATCGGCAGGAATTCCCGGTCGGCGGTACGGGCGAGCAACGAGTACTCGACCTGCATGGCACAGAACGCATTCCAGCCGCGCAGCTCGGCGATGGCCGTCGACCGCGAGACGACCCAGGCCGGGGTGTTGGTCACCCCGATGGCGAGCACCTTGCCGCTGCGCACCAGATCGTCGAGTGCCCGCAACGTCTCCTCGACCGGGGTCCCCCGGTCCCAGGCGTGCACCCACAGCAGGTCCACGTAGTCGGTCCCCAGCCGGCGCAGACTGGTTTCGACGCTGCGCCGCAGGCTCTTGCGGTGGTTGCCTCCGGAGTTCGGGTCGCCGGCGTCGGCGGGCAGGGTGTACTTGGTGCTGAGCACGACCCCCTCGCGTTCGGCGGCGACGAGGCGCCCGAGGATCTCCTCGCTCGCACCGTTGGTGTAGTTGTTGGCGGTGTCGACGAAGTTGCCGCCGGCCTCCCGATAGGCGCGGTAGATCTGGCCGCTGGTGTCCTCGTCCGCCCCGAATCCCCACTCGGTGCCGAAGGTCATGGCGCCCAGACACAGTTCGCTGACCCGGATGCCGGATCGGCCGAGCACCCTCAGCGGCATGGATGACTGTTCAGGCATCGTCGTCCACCACCCAGTTCACGAACCGGTGCAGCGGGTACATGCCGTCGTGCGGGCTGCCCATGCTGCCGGTCATCGCGCTGCCGAGCTTGACGACGCGTTGCACGCCCGCGGTCGCGAGCGCGTCCCGGACCTCGGCCTTGCGATGCGTGGGATAGACGCCGACCGTCTGGGTCGCCACGGTCGCGTGGGACGCCGCATCGCTCATTTCGGCGACGGGAATCACGTTGACCGTCTTGTTGGTCGGATGGAAGTCGACCATCTCCGGCGACCGCACGACCAGACCGCGACCGTCGTAGCCGCCCCAGATCCGGTAGTCGGGTTCGAGGAAACGCATTCCGTCGACCGCCTCGCGAATGTCACTGGGCGGCTTCGGCCCGACAGCCGAGGTGAAGGCTCGATCGACCCCGAGTCGCTCATGGAGCAGCGCGCAGAAGCGGTCGACCTGCTCGATGTCGCCCTCGACGCAGATGTGCCGGGCGGCCAGGCAGGCGTCCTGGTTGAAGATCGTGGCGTCGGCAGCGGCGAGCTCGGCGACCTCGCGCAGCGTGTCCTCGGACTCGAAGGCTTCCCTGCCGACGATCGACATCGAGACCTTCGGGTCGAACGAGATCAGCTGGAATCCCGGTCCGACGTACTTCGCCGCGTTCTCGATGGCGGCCCCACCGCCCCAGGCGACCAGCTTGTCGAAGTACTGGGAGCGGTACAGCACGTTCTCGACCTTGGCGTCGCCGCCGCGCCAGTACACGGCCGACATGGACCGGAGCACCGGATGATCGGGGGCTATGTCGGCCATCGTGCGCAGCACCGCGACGGTGGTGAACGGGTCCGCCGACGGCATCTTGAAGACGTTGACGGCCTTGACGAGTGCGGCGTCGGCGATCGAGGTCATCGCCGCGCTCGGAGAGTTGCCGGCCATCATGTGCACCAGCCGCGGCGGGAACGCCCGGACGCGGCTGACGTTGCCGTTCGGGTCGGTCCGCTCCACCCAGCCGTCCAGCAGGTCGATGCCGCCGAAGGTCCGCTCGAGCCGGTACTCGAGTGCCTGCCTGGTCAGGAACTGCCCCGGTCGGGCGAAGGTGTTCTCGATGATCCGGCGCGGCAGCGCGCTCACCTGAAGCGTCATCTCCAGCGACTCCTGGAGATACTCGTTCTTCTCGAGGGTGAGGTGCTGTGCGGTCTCGACGAGGAAGTCGATGATCTCGGAGATGGGAACGTCGAACGCGGGGCCGGGCTGCGTGCGGGGAACGAAGAGATCACCGAGTTCGAGTCGTGGCGTGACGAACGGAACGCCGAAGTCCCGTGAGAGGTACTCACTGTCCTCGCCCCAGACCAGCTTTCCGCGGACGAAGTGCGGTACCCGGATCTTGGTTGCTGTCGCAGTCATGAATTCGCCTCAGTCCTCGATGAATCCGCGGACGTAGGCGTCCATGGTTCCGGCGCAGGTGATCTTGTCGTCGTCGGCGAGATCGGAGTACCGGACGATGTCGGGCAGGACGGTGTCGCCGGTCCGCCCGCACGGGCAGGCACCCGTGTCGACGGTGATCCGGTCGCCGGAGATCGTGCCGCCCCAGCGGCCGTCGACCGTGGTGTCGAAGAACGCGGCGCGGCCCTGGATCAGGCCGTCGACCTCCGGGGCCAGCGATTCGCCCTCCTTGTCGAGAACGAACAACGCGATCGTGTCGGGTACGTGGTAGCGGCCCTCCACACACTTGGGCAGCCGAACGTTCAACTCCTGCATGGAGTAGTAGTGCAGGAACCGCTCCGGTGTGATGTTCAGCAGGCGGAAGATCTGTTCCTGGTAGTCGGCGGGCAGCGAGGTTCCCTTCAGGCCCCCACCGGTGGTCAGCGCGTTCGTGCCGGTGATGTCGCCTTCCGCCGCCCCCATCTCCTTGAGGATCTCGCAGAGCCGGAACAACTGCGGGAACTGGGAACTGAAGAAAATCTTCTCGGTGCGGTGAGCGAGGATCTGCTCGGCGTAATGATGCAGCCGCCGTTCCTGTTCCGCGGCGCGCTCTGCCGCCTCCGCCTCGAACGCGGCGAGTTCGTCCGGCGCCGCCGTGCCGTCCGCCATCGCGCGCCGCATCGCGGACATCCGGGCCATGTACCGGTGAAATCCGGCAGGCGGAGTGCCCTCGAAGAGGGGGAGGGCACCAGGTCCGGTGTAGGAATCGACGATGAGGTCTCGCACCGCGACGTGCTGGCTCTGGCCGGTGTCCGGTCCGACGGGGATGACGTGCCAGGTCGGCTCGGGCGGCAACCCCAGCTCGGTCATGCAGTCGAGGAGGTTCTGCAGGTTTGCGTCGCGGTCCCGCTGGGACTTGTTGAGGAACGACCCCTTGCCGCTGGTGCCGCTCGAACTCGACACCAGGTGACCGGAATCCTCGAGGGTGGCGATCCAGCCGTCGACATCCTCGACTGCCGACACGTCCACATCGCTGACGCGGTGCGCGGACAGCGAATCGATCCACCGATTCATCTGCGCCCATTGCCCTTTGGCAATGAGCGATTCCGGGTAGCTCTTGTAGGTGGTGTGCGGGAAGAGCAACGGGATCATGTCCTCACGGGACCGGATCTCCGTGATTCCCTCCGCATCGGCGCGCTGCGCCAGGACGGGAACCCGCGTTCGCCATTCCTGAAATCGCCGGTCCAGTATCTCGATGACGTCCGATCGCCCGTTGGTCCGTGCCGCCGCTGTCGTTCCTGACATCGTGCCTCCGCTCGTGGTGGGGGGTTCGCGCGAATTAACCATACCCATGGGTCAAGTTTTATGTCCATGGTCACTTCGGCACGAATCAGCGCAACTGCGGCAGAATCGACGCCCATGACAGCCGACGAACCCGAACGCAACCGCGGTGGACGGCCCACCCGCGAACAGGCGACGCAGCTGGATCGCCGGATCCGGGAATGCGCCCTCGAGACCCTGCTCGAGCACGGCTACGAGGGCACCTCGATGAAGGCGATCGCGGAGGCGGCCGGAACTACCAAACCCTCTCTGTACAAACGGTTTCCGACGAAGGAGGCGCTGTTCCTCGCGGTGCTCGGCTGGGCCGTTGGCCGATCCGACTGGCCGGTTCCCGAGCCCCCCGAACCCGACCTCGACGACCTGGAGGGCGCGTTGGTCGCCATCGCCGACGCTGCGCTGAGCCGCGCCCTGCACCCGTCGATGATCCGGCTGGAACAGATCGCGATCGGGCACGCCTCGGCCTATCCGGAACTCGCCCGCGACACCCACGGCACCGGGTTCTGGCCGCGCCGGCGACTCGTCGCGGAGCTGCTCGCCCGGCACGCCGCCACCGGCGCCATCATCGCCGAGGATCCTGACGAGCTGGCCGAACTGTTCCTCGGCCTGGTCTCCGGGACCCCGGCCCGGCTGGCCGCCTTCGGGATCGTCCGTGACGCTGCGAGCCAGAAGCGGCATACCCGGGCGGCAGTGCAGCTCTTCCTTCGCAGCCTGCATCCCTAGCCGACACGGTACCGGTCGCGCACGTGCCGCTTGTGCAGCTTCCCGCTCGGGTCGCGGGGGAGCTCGTCGACGAAGTCCACCGCGCGCGGACACTTGTAGTGCGCCAGTTCGGCGCGGCACCAGTCGATCAGCTCCGCCGCGAGAGCGGGTCCGACCGCGGCAGGGTCGACCGGTTGCACCACTGCACGCACGGCCTCCCCCATCTCGTCGTCGGGGACCCCGACGACAGCCACGTCCGCCACGGCCGGATGTCCGACGAGGACGTTCTCCGCCTCCTGCGGGTAGATGTTCACTCCCCCGGAGATGATGGTGAAGCTCTGCCGGTCGGTGAGGTACAGGTAGCCGTCGGAGTCCAGGTAGCCCACGTCGCCCAGCGTGCGCCAGCCCCTGTCGTTGGTGACGGACGCCGTCTTGGCGGGGTCGTTGTGGTACTCGAACGGTCGGCCACCCGCGAAGTAGACGGCGCCGATCGCACCCGGCGGAAGTTCCGTTCCGTCGTCACCGACGATGTGGCATTCTTCCGTCGGCCGGCCCACCGATCCGGGATGGTCGAGCCACTCCTCGGGCGTGATGTAGGTGGTGCCGACATCCTCGGTGCCCGAGTAGTACTCGTGGATGATCGGGCCCCACCAGTCGAGCATCTGCCGCTTGACGGTGACGGGGCACGGGGCCGCCGAGTGCACGGCCTGCCGCAGGCTCGACAGGTCGTACCCTTGGCGTTCGGCGGGAGGCAGACGCAACATCCGCACGAACATCGTCGGGACGAACTGGGCGTTCGTGACGCGATGTCTCTCGATGAGGTCGAGGCAGTGCCGAGCGTCGAAGCGCTCCATCACGATCACGGTCGCACCCAGCCGCTGCCAGGACATCGAGAACACCAGCGGTGCACCGTGATACAGCGGCGCGGGCGAGAGGTACACCGCACCGACCGTGTCACCGGTGGCGAGCAGACCCTGCGCGATCTGCACCGGAGCCGATCCCGGGTCCCCGAAGAACGTCCCCTGGAGTTGTTTGCGAACCCCCTTGGGTCGCCCGGTCGTGCCCGACGAGTACAGCATCTCCCGGCCCTCGCGCTCGTCGCCGAGGGGCCCCGGCGACTGCACGGCGAGCAGATCTCCGTAGCGTTCGAATCCGGGGAGGTCACCGGCAGCGGACACCCGGACCCGCATCCGCGTGAGGTCCAAACCGGAGACGACGGCGGACACGGACTCGCTCGCCACCAGCGCCACCGCCCCGCAGTCGTCGAGGATGTACTGCACCTCCGCCGACTGCAGGTGCCGGTTCACCGCGGTGTAGTAGAGGCCGGATCGCTGCGCGGCCCATGCGATTTCCAGGTAAGCGCGATTGTTCTCCATCAGGATCGCGATGTGATCGCCGGGAAGGAGCCCTCGTGCCCGCAGTACCCGCGCGAATGCGACGGACCGCTGCTCGAGCTGCCGGTAGGTCACCACTTCGCCGCTGCCTGCCATCACGATCGCCGGATGGTCCGGCGTCCGGGCAGCATGCCAGGTCGGCGTCATCGGGTTCGGCGTCATGTGGTCGGGCGTCATCGGGCATCACTCCTGGTAGTTCCGGACCGTGCGGTGTCGCCCTGTCCCGCTGCGGCCGCACGCAGGCAGAAGGCGGCAATTCGGTCAATATCCGCTTCAGTCGGTTGACGGCCACCCCAGAGGTAGTCGGCGAGCTTGCCGACCGCTGCATGGGCCGCGAGCGAGGCATCGAACTCCGGATCCGGACTGCCCAGTTCGGCCAAAGGTGCATTCAGCAGTGCGGCCAGAGGCCCAGCCGCGGACGGCGGGCCACCGATGGCGTCAGCGGACAGGGTGCCGGCATTCCAGAGCACCGCCCGGGTGGTGGTGGCGGCGTCTTCGGCGCACTGGGACAGCACGCCCTCGACCCAGCGCCGAACCTGCCCTTCCGGCGTGGGCTCCTTCGCCATCTGGTGACCGACATAGGCGGTCAACCGCTCGGTCCCGTCTTCCAGGATCGCCGCCACCAAGGCATCTTTCGACTTGAAGTGCCGGTAGAAGGCGTCGTTCGACAGGCCGGCCGCCGCCACGATGTCGGAGACGCGTGGCCGCGAGTCCGTTCCGCAGTTGCGCATCACCTCCAGTGCCGCGTCGAGCAGCCTGCGCACCTCACCGGCATAGCTCGCCTCACGTTTTGCCAGTGCCCTCTGGGCGATTCGGCTGGCGAAGTCGTCCATGCCCTACCTACCGACCCGATCGCGGACGGTGATCGGCGAGCCGGCGCGCCGAGACGTGGAGAAGGTTGTCTGCCATCGGTGTTCCCTTCGTGCGGTTGTGTCAGACGGACTTCGGATCGGACCAGCACCGCTCCAGTCCCGACCGAGCGGCCCTGGTGACGAGTTCGACCCGAAAGCCCTTTGCGCTACGGAGAAATGCAAAGAACGGCATGCCGTCGGGCCCGGTACGCGTCGCCTCTGTGACGTATCCCGCAGCGGCCAACTCCGCCGCGTCGGCCGCAACGTCGTCCGACCAGTACCCGAGGTGGTGGACGCCGGCGCCGGCGACCGGCTCCCACATCGTGCCGGGCACGCTGCGCACCACCTCGAGGCGCGGAGTCGTGATCGAGTACGCGCACCGCATGTCCACCTCCCGAGTCCCGCCCGGCAGGCTCACGACGACCGGCCCGCCGACCTCCGGTCCCCACTCATAGCCGAACAGCGCCGCGAGGTCGGCGCGGGTCGCGGCGGGATCATCGGTGACGATGCCGACGTGAAACAGGTTGTCCGCCTTCATTGAGCACTTCCCAAATCCAGTTCAGAATTGCATTCTTGATGACGAGAAGCATATTCTCACGATAGAGAAGGAGGCGCAATGGCATGGGATTTCGAGACCGACCCCGAGTTCCAGGCGAAGCTGGACTGGGCTGATGCGTTCGTTCGAGAGGAGGTGGAACCCCTCGACCTGGTGTGGGAACACGAGCAGTTCGTGCCCTTGGACGGCGCCCGCCGCAAGGTGATCGACCCGCTCAAACAGGAGGTACGAAAGCAGGGCCTGTGGGCGACGCACCTCGGCCCCGACCTCGGGGGCCAGGGCTACGGTCAGTTGAAACTGGCACTGCTCAACGAGATTCTGGGGCGGTCGCAGTGGGCCCCGATCGTGTTCGGCTGCCAGGCCCCGGACACCGGCAACGCGGAGATCATCGCCCACTACGGCAACGAGGAACAGAAGCGGCGCTACCTGCAGCCGCTGCTCGACGGCGAGATGTTCTCCACCTATTCGATGACCGAACCGCAGGCCGGAGCCGATCCGGCCCAGTTCGAGACGCGGGCCGTCCGCGATGGTGACGACTGGGTCCTGGGCGGGTGGAAGTACTTCTCCTCCAACGCTCGTACCGCGTCGTTCCTGATCGTGATGGCGGTGACCGACCCCGACGCCGACACCTACAACAAGATGTCGATGTTCCTGGTCCCGGCGGACACCCCCGGCATCGAGATCGTCCGCAACGTCGGCCTCACCGGGGAGCCCATGAACGAGGGTTCGCACGCCCTCATCCACTACCGGGACGTGCGGGTGCCGGCCGACGCCCTTCTCGGCGGCGAGGGCCAGGCGTTCGCCATCGCCCAGACCAGGCTCGGAGGCGGCCGGATTCATCACGCCATGCGGACGATCGGGCTGGCCCAGAAGGCGCTGGACATGATGTGCGAGCGGGCGCTGAGCCGCACCACCGCAGGAAGCAAGCTCGCCGACAAGCAGTTCGTCCAGGGCTACATCGCCGAGTCCTACGCGCAGCTCACGCAGTTCCGGCTCTTCGTCCTGCACACCGCGTGGAAGATCGACAAGTACAACGACTACAAGAAGGTCCGCAAGGACATCGCCACCGCCAAGATCGTCATGCCGACCGTGCTGCACGACATCGCCTGGCGCGCAATGCAGGTGCACGGGGCGCTCGGCGTGACCAACGAGATGCCGTTCTTCCGCATGATCAACGGTGCGGCCGTGATGGGTCTCGCCGACGGGCCGACGGAGGTCCACAAGGTCACCGTCGCCAAGCAGGTCCTGCGCGACCACCGGCCCAGTGACGATATCTGGCCGACCGAATGGATCCCCCGCAAGCAGGCCGCGGCGCGGGAGAAGTACGCCGAGTTCCTCGAAAACGAAGTGGGTGACCTGTGATCGACACCGAACGCCTCGCCACCTGGATGGACGGTATGGGCCTGCCCGGCAAGGGCGCCCCGCTCGAAGCCCGATTCCTCTCCGGCGGAACGCAGAACGAGATCTACGAGATCACCCGCGACGACGAAAGCGTCGTCATCCGGATCCCGCCTCCCCACGCACCGGCCAACCGGGACGAGGGCATCCTGCGCGAGTGGCGGATCATCCAGGCCCTCGACGGAACCGACGTGCCGCACACCAGGGCGATCGCCGCCTGCGAGGACACGTCGGTCCTCGGCCGTCCGTTCTACCTGATGGGTTTCATCGACGGGTGGTCGCCGATGGACCACAAGAAGTGGACGGAGCCGTTCACCTCCGATCTCGAGGCCCGCGCCGGGCTCGCCTATCAGCTTGCGGAGGGCATCGCGCTGCTGTCGAAGGTGGATTGGAAGGCGAAGGGTCTGCACGACCTCGGCCGCCCGGACGGGTTCCACGAACGCCAGGTGGACCGCTGGACAACGTTTTTCGAGCGCATCAAGGGCCGCGATCTCGACGGCATGGACGTCGCCACGAACTGGCTGCGCGCGCACCGGCCACTCGACTTCGTCCCAGGGCTCATGCATGGCGACTACCAGTTCGCCAACGTGATGTTCAAGGACGGTGCTCCCGCGCGGCTGGCCGCCATCGTCGACTGGGAGATGGGCACGGTGGGCGATCCGAAGCTCGACCTCGCCTGGATGCTGCAGGGGTGGCCCGAGGACACGAACGCCCCGGAGGCATCCGAGTCCAGTTACGTCGACCTGCGGGGCATGCCGTCGCGCGAACAGGTGGTCGCCCACTACGCCGAGGTGTCGGGTCGTCAGGTCGACGACCTCGACTACTACCTGGTGCTCGCGCAGTGGAAGCTCGCTATCGTGCTGGAACAGGGCTTCCAGCGCGCCGGCGACGACTTCAAGTTGCAGTCGTTCGGCCCGATCGTGCCCGAGTTGATGCGGTCCGCCGCGGAGCTCGCCGAGTCCACCGGGTACCGCTCATGATCGCCGAAGGCTTGGCGATCGAGCGCCGGGGACCCGTCTTGATCGTGCGCCTCGACCGCCCCGAGTCACGAAACGCACTGACCGGAGCCATGATCCGCGGCATCGGTGCCGCCGTCCTCGAGGCGGAGTCGGATCCGCAGATCCGTGCCATCGTCCTCACCGGCACCGGCGACCGGGCGTTCTGCTCGGGAATGGATCTGCGTGCCTTCGCCGACGGCGAGGACGTCGGGTACGGCACCGACGAGGCCACCGCGGCCTACCTCCGGCTCGGCCGGGGCGAGGTGCCGATCCCCATCGTCGGCGCGGCGAACGGGACGGCAATCGGTGGCGGACTCGAGTTGCTGCTCGGCTGCGACATCATCGTGGCCTCCTCGGCCGCGATGTTCGGGTTCCCCGAGGTGAAGCGGGGCCTGTTCCCCGGCGGCGGCGGCACGTTCATCGGCACTCGGATCCCGCTGGGCGCTGCACTGGAGCTGACGCTGACCGGCGACACCGTCACCGCCGAGCGTTGCTACGCGCTCGGCCTGATCAATGCCGTCGTGGACCCGAACGCGGTGCTCGACACCGCGCTGGACTACGCCGATCGAATCGCCGCGAACGCCCCCCTCGGCCTGGCCGCGTGCAAGGAACTCGCCCGCCTCTCGGTCGCCCAGCCTGCCCGCGCCGACGAGCGGCTGAGCGAGTGGCAGGCGGTGGTGTTCTCGAGTCAGGACGCCAAGGAAGGCGCCGCGGCGTTCATCGAGAAGCGGCCACCCGCGTGGACCGGCAGGTGAGCTGACGTGCGTGCGGTCGTCTGCCCGTCGTACGGGCCGCCGGAGGTCGTCCGCGTCGAGGACCGCCCCGTGCCCGCACCCGGCCCCGGCCAGGTGCGGGTGCGGGTGCGGGCCGCGGCCGTCAACTTCCCCGACGTGTTGCTGATCGCCGACCGGTATCAGATCAGCGTGCCTCCCCCGTTCGTGCCCGGCAGCGAGTTCGCCGGGGTGGTCGAGGAGATCGCCGACGACGTCGACGCCGTCGCGGTCGGCGACCCGGTCACGTTCACCGGTCTGGTCGGTGCCTTCGCCGAGGCGGTCGTGGCCGACGCGTCCAGGCTGTCCCCGGTCCCGGTCGGCGTCGACCTGTGCACCGCGGCGGCGTTCGGCGTCGCGTTCCGCACCGCCCACCACACACTGCGGTCGGTGGCACGGGTCCGGGCCGGCGACGAGCTGATCGTGCTCGGGGCGGGTGGGGGTGTCGGGCTCGCCGCGGTGCAACTCGGGGTTGCCCTCGGCGCCTCGGTGACGGCGGCGGCCTCCTCCCCCGACAAGCTGGACGTGGCCGCGTCCTACGGGGCGCGGCACCTGGTCAACCATCGCGACGGCGATCTGCGGGCGGGTCTGCGCCGCGCCCTGCCCGACGGCGCGGACGCCGTGATCGATCCGGTGGGAGGCGACCTCTCCGAGCCCGCGTTGCGCACGCTGCGGCGGGGCGGACGGTTCGTCACCGTCGGCTACGCGTCCGGCGTCATTCCCCGGCTCCCACTCAACCTGGTTCTGGTCAAGGGCGTACACATCCTCGGCTTCCAGTTCCAGGACGTTCCGCCGAACGAGTTCCGCCGCAACGAACTCGAGCTGACCGAGCTGCTCCGCACCGGGCGAGTCGTCCCGCACATCGGCGCCGTGTTCCCTCTGGACGCCGCCGCCGACGCGCTGCGGCAGGTCGCGGACGGCCGCGCGATCGGGAAGGTTCTGCTCGACGTCACGCCCTGAAACGGACAACTCACGCTGTACTCCAATGGATTACGACCAAACAAGGAGATCCACCTGTGCAGGGACTGAAGGACAAGGTCGTGCTCGTGGCGGGGGCCGCCACCGGACTCGGCGCGGATTCCGCTCGCCGACTGGCACGCGAAGGCGCGAAGGTGGTGGTCGGCGATCTGGACGGGGACGGGGCCGCACGCACCGCGGCCTCCATCGCCGACGAGGGTGGCGAGGCGCTGGCCGCACAGTTCGACATCTCCGACGACGACTCGGTTCGGAACCTCGTCTCCACGGTGGTGACGGAACACGGCGGGTTGGATGCGGTCCACGTCAACGCCGGTGACATGGGGGCGGTGCGCCACGACACCAATGTCGTCGACATCGACCTCGAGATCTGGGATCGGACGGTGGCGGTCAATCTGCGCGGGCACATGCTCGTGACCCGGCACGCCGTACCCCGGCTTCTCGAGCGTGGCGGCGGCGCGATCGTGTACACGTCGTCGATCGCCTCGTTCAACGGCGAACCGGACCGGCCGGCATACGCCGCCACCAAAGCCGGGATCAACACCCTGGCCCGCCACGTCGCATCGAGGTGGGGCCGGGACGGGATCCGGGCGAACGCCGTCACTCCGGGCCTCATCCTCACCCCGGAGATCGAACAGGGACTGCCGGCGGACACCAAGCAGCGCATGCTTTCCCGCACCCGGAGCCCGCGTCTGGGCCGGCCCGCCGACGTCTCCGGAATGGTCGCCTACCTCGTCTCCGACGACGGATCGTGGATCAACGGTCAGGTCGTCAACGTCGACGGCGGCACCGTCCTGCGCTGACACCGCCTTCGGGCCACCGCCCGACCGGCCACTCGTTCGGAGGCGCCCCGACAGGGTCGCCTCCGAACAAGGCCTCAGCGACCGCTCACCGGCCAGAAGTCCGGGCGGGCCGCGAGCGGGAAGGACTTCTCCGCTCCCGATCCGTCCCGCGCGGAAGCTCCGTCAGCTCGCCGAGACGAGGCGAAGTCCACCCGGCGGACGCAGGCGATCGATGCGGAACGGTTCCGTGACGCCGACCGGACCGACCGCGGCGGCGGCCGCAGCGAGAGCCTGGGCCTTGAACATTCGGGCCGCACAGCTGAGCCGATGCTGCCCGGCGTCGAAGCGCTCGTCGAGTTCGGCCGGACAGGTCTCGCCCCACATCGTGACGTCCATGTCCCCCCGCTCGAGGGTGTCGAGGACACCCCGCCGGATCCGATCGTCGTTCCGGAAGAGATCCGCCGACACGGCAAGCGCCTGCGGGTACGGCCCATTCTGATCGGCGAGTGCGGAATCCAGATCCAGAGTGCGGGCCCCGAGGATCTCCAGCGGTCGAACATCGGGATGATCCGCGACGACAACGGTGACGTCCCACCCGGCGGTCACTCGATCGAACACCCAACCACCGGCGAGACGAACAACGTCGACCACGCTGGGGCCGACCATCACCAGTCGATGCCTCAGGCTGTGCCGGCGGGCATGAGCTGCCGTCTGAGCGACTGTATGTACTCCGCGAAGACCTCGTTCAGCGGTATCGAACGATCGAGCAGCCATAGCGTCTCCATTCCGTGTAAGAAGGCGATGATCTCCACCGCCTTGACGGCCGGGTCCACGTCGGTTCGATACCTTCCAGCGCGCTGACCGCGCCGGATTCCTGTTTCGACGGTGGCGACCGAGGCCCGGGATCTGTGGAGTAGGCGGTCGTGAAGGAACGCATCGGGTTCGAGGTTCTCGATGAGCAGAACGGTGAACAGGCCGACGAGGTCGGGCGACTCGTCGAACCGGCGCGGCACCCGCTCGAGTTGCTCGATGAGGTCACCGGTCCGGTCGACGCGAGCCATGTCGTCCGCGTCTCGGGTATCGGCCACCGCGTTCAGCAACTGCTCCTTCGACTCGAAGTGGTGCAGCAGTCCCGCGGTGGTGACTCCCGCTTCCTTGGCGATCTGCGCGAGCGACGTGTTGCGCCACCCGTTCCGTACCAACAACCGCTGCGCCACGGACAGGATTCGCTGCTTCCGGTCCTCCCCCTTGGCGAGAAGCGCTGCATACGGCCGTTGCACGGGCGAGCTCTCCTTCATTCAAACCAACCTACTGAGCACACAGTAGGTTGGTTTCGCGGTTGTGACAAGGGTCATATTTCGGCGACAGTGTGACACACCCGACTCTGGTTCACAGGCCTAACGACTTCGCGATGATCACCTTCATGACCTCACTGGTGCCTGCGTAGATGCGCGCGACCCGGGCATCCGTGTAGAGCCGCGCGATCGGGTACTCCGTCATGTACCCGTACCCGCCGAACAACTGCAGGCAGCGGTCGACGACGCGCCCCTGCACCTCGGTGCAGAACAACTTCACCCGGGCCGCGTCGGCACCCGACAACTCGCCGTCGACGAGATCGAGCACGGCGCGGTCGAGCATCGCCTGCGCCGCCTCGATCTCGGCCGACATCGCCGCCAGTTCGAACTTGGTGTTCTGGAACGACGCCACCGGCGTCCCGAACGCCCTGCGCTCCTTGACGTAGTCGATGGTCGTCGCGACAGCCGCGCGCGCCTGCGCCACCGATCCGGTGGCCACCGTCATGCGTTCCTGCGGCAGGTTCCGGCCGAGGTAGCGGAATGCCTCGCCCTCCGCACCGAGGCGGTTCGCCACCGGAACCCGCACGTCCTCGAACGAGAGTTCCGCCGTGTCCTGAACCTTGCAGCCCATCTTGTCGAGGACCCGACCGCGAACGAACCCCGGCATCCCGTCCTCCACGACCAGCAGGGTCAAACCGGCCCGGCGGTTGTCGGGGTCGGTGGAGGTCCGCGCGACCACGATGACGAGTTCGGCCAGGATCCCACCGGTGATGAACGTCTTCGCCCCGTTCAGGACGTACTCGTCGCCCTCCCGCCGGGCAGTGGTCCGGATGCCGGCGAGGTCGGAACCGGTGCCCGGTTCCGTCATCGCGATCGCGGTCAGCAACTCGCCCGCGGCCATGCCGGGGAACCAGCGCGACCGCTGTTCCTCGTTCGCGTACTCGAGGAAGTACGGCAGGATGACGTCGAGCTGGGTGCGCACCGTGCTCAATGTGACCAGCGCGCGGGCCGCCTCCTCCTGCAGGATGACGTTGTACCGGAAGTCCGGAACACCCGCTCCCCCATACTCTTCCGGGATCGCCATCCCCAACATTCCGAGAGATCCCAGCTTCCGGAAGATCTCGCGGGGCATCCGGCCGGCCTTCTCCCAGGCGGGGTAGTCGGGCACAACGTACTTCTCGATGAAGTCACGTGCCAGCTTACGGAAGGCCTCGTGATCTTCGGTGAAAACGTCTCGACGCATGATCTCCCCAGTCCTCAGGCCAGTTCCACGAGGGTCGCGTTGGCCGTGCCCCCGCCCTCGCACATGGTCAGCAGTCCACGATGAATCCCGTTGCGGCGCATGTGGTGAATCATCCTGGTCATCAGGACCGCGCCCGAGCCGCCCAGCGGGTGCCCGAGGGCGATCGCACCGCCGAGCGGATTGAGCAGGCCGGGATCGGCGCCCGTCTCCGCGAGCCATGCCAGAGGGACGGGCGCGAACGCCTCGTTGACCTCGAACACGCCCACGTCACGCAGGTCGATGCCGGCCTTGCGCAGCACCCGCGCGGTGGCGGGGATCGGTCCGGTGAGCATCAGCACCGGATCCGACCCGACGACGGCTCCGGCCACGTACCGCACGAGGGGCGTCAGGCCCAGCTCACGGGCCCGCTCCGGCGTGGTCACCAGCAGCGCCGCCGCGCCGTCGGAGATCTGCGACGAGTTGCCGGCGTGGATGACACCGTCGTCGAGGAACGCGGGTTTGAGAGAGCCCAGCTTCTCCACCGTGGTACCACGGCGGATGCCCTCGTCCACCGAGACCACGCCGGTCTCCGTTGTCACCGGGACGATCTCGGCCTCGAAGGCGCCGGCGTCCTGTGCCGCCGCTGCGCGCTCGTGCGACCGAACGGAGAACTCGTCGACCACGGACCTCGTGAGCCCCCACTTGTCCGCGATCATCTCGGCGCCGATGCCCTGGTTGAATCCGGCATTGCCGTACCGGGCCAGCGCCTTCGGGCCGTACGGCATGCCGGTGGCGCGCGCCGCGCCGAGGGGAACCCGGCTCATCACCTCCACCCCGCCCGCGACGACGACCTCCTGCTGCCCCGACATGACGGCCTGGACCGCGAAATCGAGGGCCTGCTGGCTCGACCCGCATGCACGGTTGACGGTGGTGCCCGGAATGCTCTCGGGCCACCCCGCGGCGAGCACCGCGTACCGGGCGACGTTGCTCGACTGGTCACCGACCTGCGAGACACAACCCCAGACGACGTCGTCGATGACCACCGGGTCGATGCCGGCGCGCTCGACCAACGCCTGCAGGACGTCGGCCGACAGGTCCACCGGATGTACGCCCGACAGGCCGCCGTTCCGCTTGCCCACGGCGGTTCGAACCGCCTCGGCGATCACTACTTCACGCATCAGTTCTCCACTTTCACACTGTCGTCGATGTCGTCCCGGCGGACGCTGGGGCCAGGGGACGTGGCACCGGCGTGAACGCGAGGCACAGCCCACTGCCCGGTGAACCGGGGTTGACGCTTCTCGGCGAACGCGGTGTACGCCTCGGGCGCATCGACGGTTCCGAAATTGATTGCTTGAGCGCGGGACTCGTTGGCGAGTGCATCGCGCAGGGTTCGATCGGCGCCCTCGTTGAGCAGCGCCTTGGTCTGAGCCAGTGCCACCGGTGGTCCCGCAACCAGCCGATCCGCGAGTTCGTCCACGAAACCGTCGATCTCCCCCGACTCCACCACCCAGGTGACCAGGTTCAGGTTGTGGGCGCGTGCCGCGTCGATCGTCTCCGCCAGCAAAGCCAGCCGCTTGGCCTGCTGCAGGCCGACGAGCTTGGGCAGCAGCCACGAGCCGCCCAGGTCCAGCGACAGCCCCCGCCGCGCGAAGATCTGCGAGAACGTCGACTCGGGTGTGGCCACCACCAGGTCACACCCGAGTGCGAGGTTCCAGCCCGCGCCGACGGCCACCCCGGAAACCTTCGCGATCGTCGGTACCGGCAGGTCGTGCAGCAGCAACGCCACGTCCGTGAGCAGCCGCATCTTCTCGGTGGGATGGGCGTCCGAGAGCTCCGCCAGGTCGGCTCCGGAACAGAACGCACCACCCGCACCGGTCACGACAAGCGCGCGGACGTCGCGATCGTCGCGAACGGCCTCCAGCGCGTCCCGCAGGACCACCCACAGTTCCGGATTGATCGCGTTCTTGCGGTGCGTCCGGTTCAGGGTGAGGGTCCGGACACCACCCCGGTCGACGGTGAGCAGCACAGCCGGCCCGGTCATGCCGGCGACCGATCGTCGCGGTACTCGGGTCCGATCGCCCCCTCGGCGCGGAGGTCGGCGATCTCCCCGGCGCCGATCCCGAACTCCGCGAGCACCCGGTCGGTGTGCTCGCCGAGCCCGGGCACCGCGCCCATCGGCGGGTCGAAGCCCTCGATGACCGGCGGCGGCAGGAGCGCCGGGATCGGGCCCGCGGGTGTGTCGATCCGGCGCCACCGGTTCCGTGCCGCCAACTGGGGATGGTCGAGCACCTCGCTCGCCAGGTTGTAGCGCGAGTTGCCGATCGCGGCGGCGTCCGCGGTCTTCTGGATGAACTCCAGGTCGTTCCGGGCGCACCACGCGCCGATCTCCGCGTCGAGTACCTCACGGTTCGCGACACGGTCCGAGTTGGTCCGGAATCGCTCGTCGTCGGCCAGATCGTCCCGGCGCAGGATCTCACGGGCCAGCCGCTGCCACTCCCGGTCGTTGGTGGTCCCCAGCACCACCGTCTGTCCGTCCGCGGTCGGATACGACCCGTACGGGGCCACCGCGGGTGAACTCATGCCCAGCGGTTGCTGATCGACACCCGCGTGGCGCGTGTAGGTCAGGTGGTAGCCCATCAGCTCGGTCATCGTGTCGAACAGGCTCACGGTGACCGCGGGCGCACCCCCCTGTCCGGCTCTGTCCCGGCCGTAGAGCAGGGCCATGATCGACAGCGCGGCATACAGACCGGTGCTGACGTCGGCGACCGGGGGGCCGGGCTTGGCCGGCTCGCCGGGACGCCCGGTCACCGCGCACACCCCCGACTCCGCCTGCACCAGCAGGTCGTAGGCCCGCTTGTGGGACAGCGGACCGCCCGCACCGAAACCGTCGATCTCGACCGCGATCAGGTCCGGATGACGTGCCTCCAGGTCCGCGGAGGCGAGCCCGAGGCGAGCGGTCGCTCCCGGCGCCAGGTTCGACACCAGCACGTCCGCCCGGTCGAGCAACCGGTGCAGCGTCTCGATGCCGGCATCCGACTTCAGGTCGAGCGTCACCGACTCCTTGCCCCGGTTCACCCAGACGAAGTGCGCGGCAAGGCCGTTCACCACGTCGTCGTAGTCGCGGGCGAAGTCCCCGCCCTTCGGGTTCTCCACCTTGATGACGCGTGCGCCGAAATCGGCGAGGGTGCGAGTACACATCGGCGCCGAGACGGCCTGCTCCAGGGTCACGACGGTGACCCCGGCCAGAGGACCGGACGCGGAGGTCGGGTCGGATGCTGCCGTGGTCTGCGGCATCACATGACCATTCCGCCGTCCACCGGCAGCACCTGGCCGGTGACGAAGGACGCCGCGTCCGACGCGAGGAACACGAATGCGCCCGCGACCTCCTCGGGTTCCGCCCAGCGACGCAACGGAATACGAGAGATCATCTGCGCCGAGAACTTCTCGTCTGTGCGGATTGTCTTGGTCATCGGCGTCGCCGCCAGCGGCGCGAGCGCGTTGACGAGGATCTGCTTGCGGGCCAGCTCACGGGCGAGCGACTTCGTCAGGCCGATGATGCCGGCCTTGGCGCCGGAGTAGTTCACCTGGCCGAGGGTTCCGGTGATACCGGCCGACGAGGTGACGTTGATGATCCGTCCGGTGCCGTCGGTGGGCAGGAACGGCAGCGCCGCCTGCGAGCAGTGGAAGGCCCCGAGCAGGTGGATGTCGAGCATCCACTGGAACGCCTCCGCGGTGAGGTCGGCGAACATCGCAGGCGCGGTCGCGCCGGCGTTGTTGACCAGGATGTGCAGGGTGCCCTCGGTGAAACCGGCCGCCTTGGCCACGGCCGCGTCGGCGGCGCTCCGGTCCCGCACGTCCAGTCCGGCCGAGTCGGCCTTGCCGCCGTTCGCACAGATCCGCTCGGCGACGGCGGCTGCGGCGTCGGCGTCCACGTCGGTGACGAGCACGGCCGCCCCCTGCGCTGCGAGGGCCTCGGCGACCGCCGAGCCGATGCCACCGGCCGCACCGGTCACCAGGGCCGAGCGCCCCGTCAGATCGAACAGTCCATTCTTGTCGGCCATCAGTAGCTCCTCGGCAGTCCCAAAGTGTGTGAACCCAGGTAGTTCAAGATCATTTCCTGGCTGATCGGCGCGATCCGCATGACGCGGGCCTCGCGGAAGTAGCGGGCGACGTTGTACTCCTCCGAGTAGCCCATGCCGCCATGCGTCTGGAGCGCCCGGTCGGCGGCTGTGAAGCCGGCATCGGCGCACAGATACTTCGCGGTGTTCGCCTCGCGGCCGCACGGCTTGCCGTTGTCGTACAACCAGGTTGCCTTGCGCAGCACCAGTTCCGCCGCATCCAGATGCGCCAGCGAGTCCGCGAGCGGGAACTGCAGGCCCTGGTTCATGCCGATCGGGCGACCGAAGACCTCCCGCTCATTGCCGTACTTCACCGCCTTCTCCAGTGCGACCCGCCCGATACCCAGCGCCTCGGCCGCGATCAGCATCCGTTCCGGGTTCAGCCCGTCGAGCAGGTACTGGAATCCCTTGCCCTCCTCACCGACCCGGTCCTCCACCGGAACCCGCAGGTCGTCGATGAACAACTCGTTGGAGGTGACTGCGTTGCGCCCCATCTTCCGGATTGGCCGGATGTCGACGTGCGCGCGGTCGAGGTCGGTGAGGAACAGCGTCATGCCGTCGGTCTTCTTCGACACCTCGTCGAAGCGCTGGGTGCGGGTCAGCAGCAGGATCTTCTCGGACTCCATCGCCTTGGAGATCCACACCTTGCGTCCGTTGACAACGTAGTGATCGCCGTCGCGCCGGGCGAACGTGGTGATCCTCGATGTGTCCAGTCCCGCACCGGGTTCCGTGACGCCGAAGCACACGTGCAGATCGCCGTTGGCGATCCGCGGCAGCGTCCGCTGCTTGAGCTCCTCGGAACCGTGCACCACGACCGGGTGCATCCCGAAGATGGACAGGTGAATCGCGCTCGCGGCGTTCATACCGCCGCCGGACCGCGCCACCTCCTCGAGCAGCAGTGTCGCCTCGGTGATCCCGAGGCCGTGCCCGCCGTACTCCTCCGGCATGGTGATCCCGAGCCACCCACCGTCCGCGAGGGCGCGGTAGAACTCGGTCGGGAACTCGTGGGCGAGATCCTTCTCCATCCAGTACTGGTCGTCGAACCTGGTCATCAACTCGGCGACCGATTTCCGGATCAGTTCCTGATCCTCGGTCAGCTCGAAACTCATTCCACTCACTGTGAATTCCTAGTCACGCTCGGGTGGCCGGGCCACCGGACTTCGCCAGGGCGACGGCCGCGCGGGCCCGCTGGCGGTAACCCTCCAGCTTCTCCTCGGCTCCGATCGTGCGGTGGCTGCGGGCCTTGATGCTCACGTCGTGGCCCTCGGCCTGCTGCCGCAGGGCCCCAACCGTGCACTGCTCGCGCGGGATGTGCGCGAAGGGGTCGAAGGAGTACCACTTCATGGCGTTGAGATGTGTCATCTTGTCGATGTCGGAATCGGAAGCGCCGGCGGCGGCGAAGTCCCTGTGCAGCTGCTCCGGCGCGTCCGGCCACATCGAGTCGCTGTGCGGGTAGTCCGCCTCCCAGGCGATGTTGTCGATGCCGATCTCGTGCCGCAGCTTCACACCGAGCGCGTCGCTGATGAAGCAGGTCAGGAAGTGCTCGCGGAACACCTCGCTGGGCAGCTTGCCGCCGAAGTCCTGCAGCGTCCACGCCTTGTGCATCTCGAAGGAGCGATCGACCCGCTCGAGGAAGTACGGAATCCACCCGGTGCCACCCTCGGAGAGGGCGATCTTCAGATCCGGATAGTCCTTGATCGGCTTCGACCACAGCAGATCCGCGGCGGCCGAGACGATGTTCATCGGCTGCAGGGTCATCAACACGTCGGGCGGCGAGTCCACCGCCGGGATGGTCAGCTTGCCGGACGACCCGATGTGTACCGACATCACGGTCTCGGTGTCGACCAGCGCCTTCCACACCGGGGTCCAGTACTCGTCGTGGAAGCTCGGGTAACCGAGCGCCGCCGGATTCTCGGTGAAGGTCAGCGAGTGAACGCCCTTCTCGGAGACCCGCCGGATCTCCTTGGCGCACAGTTCGGCATCCCAGATCACCGGCAGGGCCATCGGAATGAACCGGCCGGGGTAGGCGCCACACCAGTCTTCGATGTGCCAGTCGTTGTACGCCTGCACCAGTGCCAGCGAGAACTCGGGGTCCTCGGTGGCGAACAACCTCGCCGCGAAACCGGGGAACGACGGAAAGTTCATCTGCGCCAGCATGCCGCCGGCGTTCATGTCCTTGACCCGCTCGTGGACGTCGTAGCAACCGGGGCGGATCTCGTCCAGCCCCTGCGGCTCCATCCCGTACTCTTCCTTCGGCCGGCCGGCCACGGCGTTGAGCGCGGCGTTCGGAATCACGGTGTCGCGGAACTGCCACACGTCGGTGCCGTCCTCACGGTGGACCAGCCGCGGCGCCTCGGCCTCGTACTTCTTCGGCAACCTGCCCACGAACATGTCGGGCGGCTCGATCACGTGGTCATCGACGCTGATCAGGATCATGTCATCGACATTCATAGTCGTCCCTTTCGAATCGGGAGAAGCGAGATCAGTCGGAGGCGGGCAGCGCGCGCGCCGCCTTGACGGTCATCACCACGCCGTCGCAGGTCAGTTCGCCGACCCCGGGAACGGTGCAGAGCAGTTCCACCGACTCACCCTCGTTGACGTAGCGCTTGCCGAGAACCGTGACGGCATCCTTGACGGGTCCACCGGCGGGCCGGCCACCGGTCGCGGCCACCATCGGAGCTCCGCCGCAACCGATCTCGGCCGCGCCGTCGGACGGGGCACGCACGACCACCACCCGGGTGGTGCAGGTGGTGCTGGCGAGTTGTTCGCCGGGACGCAGTGTCGTGGACATGATCAAACCTCACTTTCCGAAGCCCGGTCCGCGAGCTGACCGAGGTCGAAGGACTGACGGGCCATCCAGAAGCGGAGAAATCCCGTGAGTGAATAGCGCAGGTACACCGCGGCACCCACCACCGCGACCGCGATCCCGATGAGGGCGATGATGATGGCGTCGCGCTGAACCAGCGGATCGGAGGTGTTGTGCGACATCAGGAATGCCACCACCCCCAGGACCGGGCCGAGCACCATCGCCGCCACGCCGAGGCGCAGCCACAGGCTCGACCGGCCGGCGGACGGGTCGGGGATCTTCAGTTCGGCGAGTTCACGGGTGAAGCGATCCGCGCGGGTCTCTGTCGATGTCATGTGGGACTCCCTAGGTAGAGGGCGGCTAGTTCGGTGCGGAATTCACTGTCGGGGACGCCCTGACGTTGCACCCGGCCCCGGACCAGGACGGCCGCATGGTCGGCGATGTCGAGAACGGTCGATGCGAACTGTTCGACGACCAGCACCGAAACCCCCTGCCGGGCGATCTCGGCGACCTGCTCGTAGAGCTGATCGACGATCAGGGGCGCCAGGCCCATGGACAGCTCGTCCAGCATCAGCACCGCGGGATCCGTTGCCAGACCGCGGCACAGCGCCAGCATCTGCTGCTCGCCTCCCGACATCGTCCCCGCGATCTGCGAGGCCCGCTTACCGAGGATCGGAAAGCGGCTGAAGGCAGTCTCCTCGATCTCGGCCCTGGACTTGCCGGTGAACGTCATCATCAGCAGGTTGTCGCGGACGGTCATGTTGGGGAACACTCCCCGCCCCTCCGGAATCAGGCAGACCCCGGTTCGGGCCAGATCCCGGGACGCAGCACCGGTGACGTCACGGCCGCCGAGCAGCAGCTGCCCCGACGCGACCGGGTGTACACCGGCGGCAACCTTCAACGCGGTCGTCTTGCCCGCGCCGTTCGGCCCGAGCAGGGCCACGATCTGCCCGGGTTCGACGCTCAGATCGATGCCATGCAGAACGGTGATCGCGTCGTACGCGGCGCGCACGTTGCGTAGTTCGAGTATCGCGTTCATGCCTGCCCCAGATAGGCCGCCAGCACGGCCTCGTCGCTTCGGACCGCCTCGGGCGTGCCGACCGAGATGATCCGCCCGAGGTCGAGCACGTGCACGGTGTCGCACACGTTCATGACCAGTTCCATGTCGTGCTCGACGAGCAGGACCGCCGTGCCGCCCTCGGCGAGCGATCGCAGCAACGCCGCGAACCGCTCGGTCTCCGCGGCGTCCTGGCCGGCGGCCGGCTCGTCGAGCAACAGCAGGGTCGGTCGAACCGCCAGCGCGCGTGCCACCTCGACCAGGCGGGCGGTACCGGTGGTCACGGAGTCGGCACAGGTGTCGGCGACCGACTCCAGGCCCAACCGTCCGATGATCTCGTCGACCACCCGTGACGCGTGACGTCGCTCCGGTCCCAGCTCGGCGGCCACGAGCAGGTTGTCGCGAACGCTGAGCCGACCGAAGAGCTCCAGGCGCTGGAACGTCCGGGCCAGCCCGTGTCGGGCGCGGCGGGCCGGACCGGCCCTGGTGACGTCCTGGCCGCCGAGCAGCACTCGCCCCGCGGCGGGACGGCGCAGACCGGAGACGACGTCGAACAGCGTGCTCTTGCCTGCGCCGTTGGGTCCGATCAGGCCGGTGACGTGGCCCTCTTCGGCCGTCAGCGTGACCCCGTCCAGAGCGCGGTGTCCTCCGAAGACGACCGCGATGTCGTCAACTTCGAGCAGCGATGGCACGATCCAGCTCCTCCTCGTCTTCCGGGCGCCAGGGGCGCTCGAGCCCCCACCACTCGACCGGTATCTCGGGCGCCTGCGACGGCGGCCGGTGCCGGGCGTTGCCCCACCAGAGCGCGGCGAGCGCTCCGAGCACCACGCCTCCGAACAGGACGTAGCCGTTGATCACGTCGGCCAGACGCAGCACCCACAGCAGCACCGCCCAGCCCCCCAGCACCGACATCACGAGTCCGTCCCGCAGGGTGGCGTCCCAGCTCTTGCGCATCAGGGAGATCGCGCCGTGCTGGACGGCGGGAGCACCGAACGCGACGCCGGCGAGACCGGGCACCGCCTGGATGAAGTTCTGGGTTGCCGGCCAGAGCGCGACGATCGCATTGAAGGGGCCGGCGAGCATGGTTCCTGTCCACAGACCGTTGCCCACGGCGCCGAGGCCGCCGAGCACCGCGATCAGGAACAGCGAGAGTCCCATGACGAAGTTGAACTGGTCGGCGGTGACGGAACGCAACTGCATGCCGTAGAGCGCGCCGCCGAGACCGGCGATTCCGGCCGAGACGGCGAACACCAGCACCTTGGTCATCAGCAGGCTGCCGCCCAGTGTCGCGTATGCGGCCTCGCTGTCGCGCAGTGCGATCAGCCGTCTGCCGAGCAGTCCGCGTCGCAGCGCGGCGACGGCCAACGTCGCCAGCGCCAGACAGACAGCCGCGAACACCGTGGTCTCCGCCGGGGTGTCGATCTGGAAGCCGAACAGGTTGGGCCCCACCAACTCCACCGATCCCTGATCGAACAGCGTGATCTCGGTGCCGAAGATGCTGAAGGACGGAAGGGTGAAGATCCAGCGGTCGAGGATCACGGCGAAGGCCGCGGTGCCGAGCGCCAGGTAGATTCCGGACAGCCGCAACGCCGGCAACGCGATGACCGCGCCGATGACGGCGGTGACCAGCACGGTGACGATCAACGCCCACCACTGTCCCTGCGCACCGAACCTGGCGCACACGATCGCACCGACACCGGCCATGCTCAACTGACACAACGAGATCTGCCCCGCGTAGCCGGCCAGCGGCACGAAGGACAACGCGATCACGCCGAAGGCGAAGATCTGTCCGTAGGTGACCAGGTCGGCCTCGCCCAACACGGTGGCGAGGACGACGCCGAACGCGACGACCACCCCGCCGAAGGCGAGCGTGCCGCGCATCGTGGGCAGCGGAACCTGACTGAGTTGCCGGTCCCGGCCGCGCAGGCGACCGTGCGGGAACAGCAACAGCGCGAGGAGGAGCAGCAGCGCGGGAGCCGCGAGCCGCAACCCGGGAAGGAACTCGTTCTGCGGCAGGTACCCGGTCAGGTAGCTCTCCAGGCAGCCGACCACGATGGCGCCGACGAACGTCATCGGCAGACTGTGCAGTCGGCCGAAAATGGCCGCCGCGTATGCACTGACGATCAGCAGCGAGAGCTGGGTGGAGTCGAGGGCGATGGTGGGGGCGATGAGGATGCCACCGATCGCGGCCAGCTCGGTACCGAGCATCCACGCCACCCGATTGGCCCGCACCGGGTCGGCGCCGGTCAGGCCGACCAGGCCGCGATCGTCGACGGTGGCCCGCATCTCGGCACCGGTTCTGGTGCGCGTCAGCAGGATTCGCAGACCGATCGCAACGGCCACGGCAACGATCATGGTCAGTGCCTGGTGCCACGTGATCGTCACCGATCCGATCCGCAGCGGCGTCTGGTCGGCGAAGAACTTCGGCAACGAGCGGGCCGTGTTGGGATCCCAGATCCACCGGGCGAGGGCGATGAGACCGCTGAGCAACGCGATCGTCATGACCATTCGCTCGGCTTCACCGAGAGCCTGCACCGGCCGCATCGCTCGCTCGACCAGGAGGGCGAACGCCGGCGCGAGCACCAGCAGCACGGTGGCCAGCGCCAACGGCACCGGCCACCCCCAGCCGACGCTGAGCTGCCAGTACGCGAACGCGGCCATCATGCCCGCCGCACCGTGCGCGAAGTTGAACACCCCGGTGGTCGTGTAGGTGACCACCAGGCCGCTGCCGATGATCGCGTAGATCGCGGCCGCGCTCAGCCCGACGATCCCGAAGGCGAGGAACTGCTCCATGGTCCGTTACCCGACGTCGCTCATGCTCTTGCCGACGTCGGCGAGAGTCAGCGGCTTGCCGTAGTCCTTCGTGTACTTGTACGGCGCGACGTCGCAGCGGTACAGACCGTTGTCCGGCTCGAAGTCCGCGGCCTTCCACCCGTCGGGCGTGGCCTCCTCGACGTTGAAGCACGGCTGCGGGACGGTCGGATTCGACACATCCACCGGCGCCTGCAGTCCCCCGCCGGTCCACTCCGTCTGCTTCTTCGCGTTCTCCAGCAGGCAGGCCCGGGTGAGATCGTCACCGCAGGCGCCGGCCGACTTGGCGAACAGCAGCCACGACGAGATCGCACGAATCGCGGGCAGGGTGATCTGGGCACCCGGTGCGTACTGCTCGAACATCTCGGTGACCTGCTTGGTCGCCGGGTTGTCGCTCTCCAGCGGGGCGACGCCGCCGAGATCGGCGAAGTTGTTCTGGGCGTCGAGCGAGTTGCCCGCCAGCTCCAGGAACGACTCGTTGTAGGCGTTGCTGTTGGCGTCGATCCAGTCCAGCTTGTAGTCCATGCCGGTCAGGACGTCCTCGAGCTTGGCCAGCTGCTTGAAGTCGCCGTAGAAGATCAGGCCCTTGACGCCCTTGGCCTTGATCGCCTGCGCATAGGGGGTCCAGTCCGCGACACCGGCCGCCGGGTACAGGTCGTTGTAGACGAACGTTCCGCCCCCGGCCTGGGTGGCCTCGACCGCCTGGTCGCCGAGATTCTTCGTCACCGGCGAGTCGCCGTTGATGATGCCGACAGCGGCCGCCGATGCGGGATACGCATCGGTCATCAGCCACTTCCGGTACCCGTAGTACGGGTCGTAGCCGGGAACCTGGGTGGGCGCGGCACTGACCTCGAGGTCCGCGCCGACGGACTGGGCCTGGGCAATCTGCGCCGGGAAACTCGGCAGCAGGCAGTTCAGGCGCTCCTTGACGCCGAGACCGTCGAGGGCGGCACCGCCGCCGACGAGGGCGAAGTCGTCGCGGCAGGCCTCGAGCATCCGCTGCCGGACCTCCATCAGCTTCGTGTCGCGAATGTTGACGGTGATCTTGCGGCCGTTGATGCCGCCGGCCTCGTTGCACCAGGAGGAGAACGCCTTCGCCGCGTCGGCGAACTCCGAGTTCTTGGTGAAGCCCATGTCGGTGAACACGCCGACCTTGATCTCGTCGGCCGTCACGCCTTGTGCGGAAGCGCTTTTCGCGTCACCCGACTGACAGACATCGGTGAGGTCACCGAAGTCGCCCGAAGCCGCTGAACTGCTGGTGCCACCACCTCCGGCGCCTTCCTCCGAACCGGAACTGTCGCCGCGGCCACTACATCCCGCGACCAGCAGCGCCATCGCCGCAAGGGCGACGACTGTTCGCTGTGCTTTCACCTGGTCCTCCTCCGCTGGGGCTCGTCGTCGAGCCGGTGCAGGCGATCTGCGTGAGCGCCCGACCTCGACTCAGGTCACTCCCCGATGGGCAGTATTGCTCTCACTGGTGGGAAACTAGCTTCTCCTTGAGAGAGAATCAACAGAGTCCGCAGGAATTGATTGATCCGTGAATCAAGCACCGCAGGCAGAGAGGCCGAACGGGGCGAAGCGGCCAACCGCCGACAAAAGCCCTCGACAGCGGGTCGCCGAGCGCAGTCACCCCCAGGCGTTGACTATCAGGACCCGACGTGGAAACCTTGTGCTCAGAAATGAGAATGCTATTCTCTCGATGAGAGGAGGTTACGGATGGGACTGACACCGCTACCGGCGGACGAATGGGACGACGACACTCGCCGCGCATTCGCCGGCATGCTCCCGAGAGACCGCCAGCACCCGGACGGCGCGGGCCCCATGCTGTCGACACTCGCTCGACACCCCGACCTGACGAAGTCGTTCCTCGGGTTCAGCCTTCACCTGCTGTACCGGTCGACACTGCCGGCGCGCCTGCGCGAGCTGACCATCCTGCGCGTGGCGCACCGCCACGACTGCGCGTACGAGTCGCACCATCACACCGAGATCGCCCGGGAAGCCGGTTTCAGCGACGAGGAGATCGAGTCGACCCGGCTCGGCAAGTCGAACGACGAGTTCGAGCAGACGGTGCTCAGCGCCGTGGACGAGCTCGGCGACACGTCCCGGCTGACCGACGCGACCTGGGCGGCACTCGGGGCGCAACTCGACGACCGCCAGCGACTCGACTTCGTCTTCACCGTCGGCGGCTACTCGACCATGGCCATGGCCATCAACACATTCGGCCTCGCGCCCGACGAAATCGCACACAAGAACCTCGCGCACAGCGACATCGAGCACAGCGGCCACGGGCCCGGAAACGAAAGGTAGACCCTTGTCACACTTCACCAAGCCAGCCGTGGGTAGCTGGACCGAGAACTGGCCCGAACTCGGGACCGAGCCCGTCGACTACTCCGATTCCATCGACCCGGAGCACTGGCAGCTCGAACAGCAGGCGATCTTCAAGAAGCTGTGGCTCAATGTCGGACGCGTGGAGCGCCTTCCGAAGACCGGCAGCTACTTCACGCGCGAAATGCCGTCGGTGGGCACCGGCACCTCGATCATCATCGTCAAGGACGGCGACGGTGAGGTCCGGGCGTACTACAACCTCTGCCGGCACCGCGGCAACAAGCTGGTGTGGAACGACTATCCCGGCGAGGAAGTCGCGGGCAGCTGCCGCCAGTTCACCTGCAAGTACCACGCGTGGCGCTACAGCCTGAAGGGCGATCTCACCTTCGTTCAGCAGGAAGGCGAGTTCTTCGACCTCGACAAGGGCGCCTACGGACTGAAGCCGGTGCGGTGCGAGGTCTGGGAAGGCTTCATCTTCGTCAACTTCGACGACGAGGCCGGCCCGCTGGGGGACTATCTCGGCGACTTCGCCAAGGGCCTGGAGGGCTACCCCTTCCACGAGATGACCGAGGTCTACAGCTACCGCTCGGAGATCAACGCCAACTGGAAGCTGTTCATCGACGCGTTCACCGAGTTCTACCACGCACCGATCCTGCACATGAAGCAGGCGACCAAGGACGAGGCAGAGAAGCTGGCCAAGGTCGGGTTCGAGGCGCTGCACTACGACATCAAGGACGACCACGCGATGATCTCGTCGTGGGGTGGGATGTCCCCGCCGAAGGACCTGAACATGGTCAAGCCCATCGAGCGGGTCCTGCACAGCGGCCTGTTCGGCCCGTGGGACCGCCCCGACATCAAGGGCATCCTGCCCGAGGAGCTGCCGCCGGCGATCAATCCTGCTCGCCAGAACACCTGGGGCACGGACTCGTTCGAATTCTTCCCCAACTTCACCCTGCTGTTCTGGGCACCCGGCTGGTACCTGACCTACCACTACTGGCCGACGGCCGTGGACAAGCACATCTTCGAAGCCAACCTCTACTTCGTGCCGCCGAAGAACACTCGCCAGCGACTCTCTCAGGAACTGGCGGCGGTCACCTTCAAGGAATACGCCCTCCAGGACGCGAACACGCTGGAGGCAACACAGACCCAGATCGGCACCCGGGCGGTCACCGACTTCCCGCTGTGCGACCAGGAGATCCTGCTCCGGCACCTGCACAAGACCGCAGGCGACTACGTGGCCAAGCACAAGGCTGCCGCCACGACCAACACGACCGGCGGCACCGCCGCCACGACCAATGGAAAGGTCGCACATGTCTGAGACGACGACTCCCCTGCTGCCGGCCGAGTTCGCCGACCTGGAGCGGTTCGGTGACTGGATCCTCCAGACAGAGCCGGAACGCTACGCAAAGCGCCTTGCCTCGTCGATGGAGGAGATGCAGGATCTCTACGACGTCGGCATGGCACGGCTCGAGGACGTGATGGTCTACCTCGATGCGCGATTCCCTCTGCACGACATGCCCGATGACGCCAAGCGGCTGATGCACTTGATGCAGTCGGTGGTCATGGTGTCGTTCCCGGTCGAGGTGTGGAAGCAGCCCCGCGTGCTCGACAGCGGTGCAGCCTGGGTTGAGATCATCCGAGAGCCGGTGGTCTGACGCCATGCTGACACTCAAGGCGGCCGGCTATCTCGATGTCGACTCCGGCGAGATCGTCCGCCCGGGAATTCTGCGGATCGAAGATGACCGGATCGTCGGTGTCGGCGGCAAACCCGAGGGCGAGGTCGTGGATCTGGGCAACCTGATCCTCGTCCCCGGCCTGATGGACATGGAGGTCAACCTGCTGATGGGTGGACGCGGCGAGAAGCCGGTCTACTCCACCGTGCAGGACGACCCTCCGCTGCGCATGCTGCGTGCGGTGGGCAACGCCCGCCGCACGCTGCGTGCCGGCTTCACCACGGTCCGAAACCTCGGACTGTTCGTCAAGACCGGCGGATACCTGCTCGACGTCGCGCTCGGCAAGGCGATCGACGCGGGCTGGGTCGACGGTCCCCGGATCGTTCCTGCCGGACACGCGATCACCCCGACCGGTGGCCACCTCGACCCGACCATGTTCGCGGCCTTCTCCCCCGGTGTGCTGGACCTGACCATCGAAGAGGGCATCGCCAACGGCGTCGACGAGGTGCGTAAGGCGGTCCGGTACCAGATCAAGCACGGCGCGCAGCTGATCAAGGTCTGCGTCTCGGGCGGGGTCATGTCGCACACCGGAACACCGGGTGCACAACACTATTCGGACGAGGAACTGCGGGCGATCGTCGACGAGGCACACCGGCGGGGACTCCGCGTCGCGTCGCACACCCACGGCGCCGATGCCGTCCGAGCGGCGATCGCCGCGGGGATCGACTGCATCGAGCACGGCTTCCTGCTCGACGACGACGCCATCGAGAAGATGGTGGAGGCGGGCGCCTTCCTGGTTCCGACCACCCGGCTCGCCGACGCGATGGATGTCTCGCACGCACCGAAGGAACTCCAGGAGAAGGCAGCCCTGATGTTCCCCCGCGCCCGGACGTCGGTGAAGAAGGCATACGACGCCGGTGTGAAGATCGCGGTCGGTACCGACGCACCCGCGATCCCCCACGGCAAGAACGCCGACGAGCTCGTCGCGCTGGTCGAGCGCGGGATGCCCCCGCTTGCCGTACTCCGCGCGGCCACGGTCGTGGCGGCCGAGCTGATCAATGCGCCCGACCGCGGTCGGCTCGCCGAGGGATTGCTCGCCGACGTCATCGGTGTTCCCGGGGATCCGTTGCAGGACGTCACCGTCACCCAGAACGTTCAATTCGTCATGAAAGGCGGGAAGGTCTATGTCAACAACGTCGACAACTGACGACCTGGTCGAGATCAACCAACTGCTCGCCGAGTACGCGGTGAACATGACCCGCGGCAACGTCGACGGCGTGATCGCCGTCTTCACCCCCGACGGTACCTACAGTGCGTTCGGCGACGCGTTCCCGCTGGACCAGTTTCCGGAACTGGTTGCGGCCGCTCCCAAGGGACTGTTCATGACCGGCACCGCGCTGATCGACCTGGACGGGGACACCGCCACCGGCACCCAGCCGCTCTGTTTCGTCGAGGAGGCCACCCACGACATGCGGATCGGGTACTACAACGACACCTACGTCCGTACCGCCGACGGCTGGCGGCTGCGCACGCGGGCCATGACGTTCATCCGTCGCAGCGGCGCGCACGATTCCGGGATCCCGCACGCCTTCGAGCGACCGAGCGCCTGATCGTTCATGGACATCGACGAATTCCGTTCGAGTCTGCAGACGTGGCTCGACGAGAACGATCTGGCCCCCGGCCCGGATCATTCGCTCGACGGCCAGGTCGCGCAGTTGGCCCGCGTCCGCCGCGCGCTCCACGACGCGGACTGGATGCGGTACGGCTGGCCCGCCGAGGTCGGGGGCCTCGGCGGACCGGCCGTTCTCCGCGCGGTTCTCGGCGAGGAGGTCGCCACCCGGGACCTGGCCGAGCCCGGGATCTACTCGATGATCGAGGTCCTCGCGCCGACGATGATCTCGTACGCCCGCCCCGAGCTGGCCGCGGAAATGGTCCCGCGACTGCTCAACGGTCGCGAACAATGGTGCCAAGGCTTTTCGGAACCGGGATCGGGCAGTGACCTCGCCTCGCTGAGCACGCGCGCCACCGACCGCGGCGACGGCCACTGGGTGGTCAGCGGCCAGAAGGTCTGGACGAGTCTGGCGCAGTATGCGTCCCGCTGTGTGCTGCTCACCAGGACCGGTCCGGGCCACGACGGCATCACCGCGTTCTTCGTCGACATGGACACCCCCGGCATCACCGTCCGGCCCCTGCGCACGATGCACGGCGTCGACGAGTTCGCCGAGGTGTACTTCGACGACGTCGTCGTGCCTGCCGACCGGATGCTCGGCAAACCCGGGGACGGGTGGCGAGTGGCGATGGACCTGCTTCCACACGAACGGTCCACCTGCTTCTGGCATCGGATCGCGTACCTGTTCACCCGACTCGACCGGGTCGCCGCCGTCGCAACCGAGTCGGATGACGCCGACCTCGGCGCCGCCTACCTGGCCCTGCACACCGCCCGCTGCCGGTCTCACGCCACGCAGCGGCGTCTGGCGGACGGTGCCCGGCTGGGACCGGAGACCTCGATCGACAAGGTGCTGCTCGCCACCTCCGAACAGCGACTGTTCGACACGGCACGGGACGTGCTGCCCGCGACGGTCGAGTTCACCGATCCCGAGTGGCGGACGGAATTCCTGTACTCGCGCGCCGCCACGATCTACGGTGGGACGGCGGAGATTCAGCGCAACATCATCGCGCGTCGACTGCTCAGTTTGGGGGCGGAGTGACCGTTCACGACGTCGAGTTGGACCTGCTCGACGAGACACTGCGCAAGACAATGGCATCCGCGACGGGCGCCGAACTCTATGAGGCCCTCGCCGAGCTCGGCTGGGCGGACATGCTCACGGAGATGCCCGACGTCGCTGTGCCGCTGGTGTTCCGGCTGCTCGGCGAAACGGGCACGCACGCACCACTGGTCAACGACGTCGTGCTCGCCGCGGCAGGCCTGCCCATCGGGTCCACCGTGCCCCTGCCGTCAGCGGGCGGGCATTGGGTGGTGTGGGACCGCACCGGGTCGAACGACACCGGCCTGGACAGTGAGCTTCCGGTCCGAATCGTTCCCTCGGGGAACGACGTTCCCCTCGCTGCGGGGCGCAGAGCGCTCGGATGGTGGCTGGTGGGCAGCAGCCGCGCCATGCTGGCCCTCGCCCGAACCCACGCCCTCGATCGCACTCAGTTCGGCAAGCCGGTCGCGAGTTTTCAGGCGATCCGGCACAAGCTCGCCGAGACGCTGGTCGCCATCGAGGGAGCGGAGGCCACCCTCGACTCCGCGACCGACGATCTCGGCTCACTGCTCGCCAAAGCCGCTGCGGGACAGGCGGCGCTGACTGCCGCACGCCACTGCCAGCAGGTACTCGGCGGCATCGGGTTCACCGCAGAACACGACCTGCACCGGCACGTCCGCCGCACACTGGTACTCGACGGTCTGCTCGGCAGTTCCCGAGAACTGACCAGGGAAGCCGGCGCGATCATCCGCACCCAGGGGTCCGCGCCCCGACTGGTGCACCTGTAGGCGACAGCGAGAACGAAAGGAGTCCGCATGAACATCGACGACATGATCCTGGTGAGCATCGACGACCACGTTGTCGAACCGCTCGACATGTTCGACAGACACGTGCCGGCCAAGTACAAGGACTACGCACCGAAGGTCGTGCTCGACGAGAAGGGCATCGAACGGTGGATCTACCGTGACCGCCCGACCGGCGTCGCAGGACTCAACGCGGTCGTGACGTGGCCCGCCGAGGAGTGGGGACGCGATCCGGCCAGCTACGCCGAGATGCGGCCCGCGGTGTACGACATCCACCAGCGGATCGACGACATGAACGCGAACGGCATCCTCGCCTCGATGTGCTTCCCCACGTTCACCGGGTTCAGCGCGGGCCACCTGAGCCACGCAAAGGACGAGATCACGGTCGCGATGATCGAGGCCTACAACAACTGGCACTTCGAGGAGTGGGACGACGCCTACCCCGGCCGGTTCATCAAGATCGCGATCCTGCCGTTGTGGGATCCGCAGTTGGCAGTGCACGAGATCGAGCGCGTGGCGAAGCTCGGCTGCCACTCGGTCACCATGCCCGAACTACCGCACATCGACGGCCTGCCGAGCTACCACGACATGGACTACTGGGCCCCGGTTCTCCAGGCACTGTCGGACAACGACATGGTGATGAACCTGCACATCGGTCAGGGCTTCGGCGCACTGCGACTGGCCCCGGACTCCCCCATCGACAATCTGATGGTGCTCGCGCCCAGCGTGTCCCAGATCGCGATTCAGGACCTGTTGTGGGGACCTGCGATGCGGCGATTCCCCAAGCTGAAGATCGCCCTGTCCGAGGGCGGAATCGGCTGGATCCCGTTCTTCCTGGACCGCTCCGACCGCCACTACACCAACCAGCGCTGGCTGCGCCGCGACTTCGGCGGGAAGCTGCCCAGCGAGGTCTTCCGCGAGCACGTGATCGCCTGCTATGTCACCGACAAGACCTCGCTCAAGCTCCGGCACGACATCGGCATCGACACCATCGCGTGGGAGTGCGACTACCCGCACTCGGATTCCCTGTGGCCTGACGCCCCCGAGTTCGTGCTGAACGAGCTCACTGCGGCCGGTGCCGACGATTCGGACATCAACAAGATCACCTGGCAGAACGCCTGCCGGTTCCTGAGCTTCGATCCGTTCGCGCACATCCCGCGCGAGGAGGCCACGGTCGGCGCGTTGCGGGCCAAGGCCGTCGACGTCGACATCTCGACGCGCTCGCGCAAGGAATACGCGGCGCTGTACGCGCAGCAGGCCGGCTGAGCCGACCCCGACAGCACTGTGGGGCGGTGCCGAATCCGTAGCGGATTCGGCACCGCCCCACAGTCGTTCACGGGTGGGGTCGTCAGCAGCCCGGCGGCAGGCCGCCGCCGCCACCCTGGATCGAGAGCAGCGCACAGAAGGTGGCCGCGGCGACCTTCCAGGTCCCGTCCTGCTTGACGGCCTGGCCACCCTGATCCGGAAGCACCGGGTTGCCGCCCATCAGCAGGGTGTACGTGACGTCGGCGTTGGTCGCATCGGTCGTGGCGACCTTGGCGACCGTGGCGGTGGTGGCCGACGCCTGCGGATCGGCGGCCATCGCCTCGAGCGCCGGCTGGAAGGTGGCGCCGTTCTCGACGAGACCGGCCCGGGTGGCCGGCGGGGTCGTCCCGTTGAAGAACGCGACGTATGCGTCCGTGATCTCCTTGGTCGCCGCCGGGTCCGCGGCGGCGGCAGCGGTGGTGGTGGCGGCAGCCTTCGTCGTGGTCGTCGCCGCCGTGGCGTCGTCGTCGGAGTCACTGCTGCAGCCGGTGACGCTCGCGGCCAGGACGGCCACGAATCCACAGGCAGCCAGTGCCCGACGGGAGGTCGAAACCCGCATGATCAATCTCCTATCCGGTGAACGGACCCGCCGCCCACCACTGGGTTTTGCGAAACTGCCTGGGACTCTCCGTGTCCGTGTCCGAAACCTGCACGGACATGTGGCAGAAAGAGTCCAGACTCACCAACACCCCGACAGCGGAGCGGGATTGCTCACTGCCAGGGTGTCGACGTCTTCTGTTGTCCTCGCTGCCTACCGGAGCTTGGCCTTCATCTCGTCCAGCTTCACGAGGATCGGGTATCCGCTGACGCTCAGCGCGTTGCCGTGTCCGGTCTGGTGAACGTCGAACACCGACTGGATCGCGGCGTAGAAGCCCTGCACGTCGAGCGTCTGGTTGACAGCGCGCTTGGCCTGCCGGAGTCCGAACGGCGGCATGTCGGCGATCTGCTCGGCCAGCGCCCGGGTCTCGGAGTCCAGCTCGGCGCGGGGCACCACCTTGTTGACCATGCCGACCTTCTCGGCCTCGTCCGCCGTCACCGGGCGTCCCGTGAACAGGATCTCCTTGGCCTTGCGGGCACCGAGTTCCCAGGTGTGGCCGTGGTATTCGACACCGCCGATGCCCATCATCACGACGGGATCCGAGAACGAGGCGTCGTCCGAGGCGACGATGAGGTCGCACGGCCAGCACAGCAGCAGCCCGCCGGCGATGCACTTGCCCTGCACCGCCGCGATCGACGGTTTGGGCACATTGCGCCAACGTAGTGAGTACTCGAGATAGCGACGACTTTCGGCGGCAATGATCCACTCCAGGGTGATGTTCCCGGGCGCGGGCCACTTGCCGTCGTTGAGGTCGTGGCCGGACGAGAAGTGCTTGCCCTCGGCCCGGAGCACGATGACCGCCACCTCGGGATCCTCGGCGGCACGAGTCCAAGCGGCATCGAGCTCGTCGAGCAGGTCGCTGTTCTGGGCGTTCGCCACTTCGGGGCGGTTCAGGGTGATGGTCGCGATCTTGTCGGCGACCTCGTAGAGAATGTACAAGACCCGCTCCTCAGCTTCGGGGAAGGCCGAGCACGCGCTCGGCGACGATGGTGCGCTGGATTTCGGAGGTGCCGCCGGCGATGGTCCCGGCGAAGCTGCGGACGTACCGCTCGAACCAACCGGACGAGAAGTTGTCGAGATTCCACGGGGTGTATGGCGCGGTTGTCGTGGGATGGACGAGACCGTCCGAGCCGGCCGCGCTCAATGCGTGTTCCGCTGCACTCTGCACGGCCTCGGACCCGAGCAGTTTGAGTACCGACAGCGCGGCCACGTCCTGGTTGCCCCGCGCTTCGCGAGCGAGCGCCTGGGAGCCGAGCAACCGCAGCGCCTGGGCGTCCATCACCAGGGTGGCGTAGTGATCGCGGTCCAGTTCGGTCACCGGCCGGAAGTCCTCGATGAGGTCTTCCAGTCGGTCGGCGAAGCTCAGCCACAGCAGGGTGCGCTCGTGACCGAGCGACCCCGTCGCCACGCGCCAGCCCTTGTTCAACTCCCCGACGAGGTTCTCGGCGGGCACCCGGACGTCGGTGAAGAACACCTCGTTGAAGTCGAGGTCGTCCTCGGCGCAGACCGAGGCGAACGGGCGGCGCGTGACGCCGGGGGTGTCGGTCGGGATGAGCAGCACGCTGATCCCCTGGTGCTTGGGGGCGTCCGGGTCGGTGCGCACGAAGGTCAGCAGCACGTCGGCGTCGTGGGCGCCGGAGGTCCAGACCTTCTGCCCGTTCACCACGAAGTGGTCGCCGTCGAGGACGGCCCGGGTGCGCAGCCCCGCCAGGTCGGATCCGGCGCCCGGCTCGCTCATCCCGAGCGCGGCGGTGATCTCGGCACGCAGAATCCTTGCGGCCCAGCGCTCCTTCTGCTCGTCGGTGCCGAACGACAGGAGCGAGGCGGCGATGATGCCGAGCCCCTGCGGATTGAAACTGTGGTAGATCCGGCGCTTGGACAGCTCCTCGAGATGCACGTACTGCTGCAGGATGGTCGCGTTCCGGCCGCCGAACTCGGGTGGATTGCCAGGCAGCAGCCAGCCGTTGTCGAACTGGACGCGCTGCCAGCGTCTGGCCCAGTCCGGGACGTGGGCACTCGAATGGGACCGTTCGCCCGCCTCGGCATCCGTGGGCAGGTGCTCGTCGAGGAAGGCCACGAACTCGGCCCGGAACCGCTCGACGTCGTCGTCAAAGGTCAGTTGCACGCGTACTCCTTGGCAATGTGCGCGTCCCGCGCGGCGGCGATGAGCGCTCGATGCTCGGCCGCGCCGCCGAGCAGCAGCTCACCGACTTTGGCTCGCTTGAGCGCGAACTGAAGGTCGTTCTCCCAGGTGAACCCCATGGCGCCGAACAACTGCAGCCCGTTCCGGAACACCAGGGACTGGCACTCGCCCGCCGCAGCCTTGGCCATCGACGCGGCCACCCGCCGGCGGGGGTCGTCGGCCGCGATCGTCAACGCCGAGTAGTAGGCCAGGGCACGAGCCCGTTCGATGGCGACGTGCATGTCGGTCGCCTTGTGCTGGACCGCCTGGAACGATCCGATCGGCGCACCGAACTGCTCGCGACCGCGAACGTGTTCGAGCGCGAGGTCGAGGATGCGCTGGCACGCACCAACCGTCGTCAATGCCATACCGGTCAGCGCGAGCTCGCGGGCACGGGCCGGGTCGACGTCGCTGCGGGCCTCGTCGCCGATCCGCACTCCGCCGAAGCGGACCTCCGCGAGGTGCAGGACGGGATCGAACACCGGGCTACGAGTCGCGGTCACCTGCTCGGCGGGGACGACGAACACGCCGGCCCCGGTGAGGACCGCGAACCGGTCGGCGCGGTCGCCGTCGAGGACGTGATGGGCCGTGCCGTCGAGCACCCAGTCGCTGCCGACCCGGTGCACGGCGATGCCGTCGTACACCGCCGTACCCGACAGGGCGGGATCGGCAAATGCCGTTGCGAGAGGGGCGAACTGGGTCATGGTCGCGAGATAGGGCGTTGGATCGGTGCTGCGCCCCAGCTCTTCGAGAACGATCGCCAGCTCGACGGCGGCCTCGGGGTCCGTCAACTCGGTCCAGCCCAGATCGACGTACCGCTTCCACAGCGGACCCGGATCCGTACCGTTGTCGACGACATTACGAATCAGCGTGGGCGAACACTCCTTGGCCGTGACGTCACGGACCGTGTCCTGCCATAGCCGCTGATCGGAATCGAACTCGAAGAGCATTCCGACCTGCCTCCTCCATCAGAGCGCGGTGCACAGTATGGAAGCGAGAATAGCATTCTCATTTGATGAAAGTAATAGTCTCTCAAAAGACCGCGCCATGTGACCTGGCGGCGCAATTGCGCCTTACCCTCCGGTACAGTGCTTCCATGTTCGCCATCAATGAGAGAGCGCAGATCCGACCGTGACCGGCGCAAACGAAGAGCCGGCCTGGAAGGCGCGCGCAGTCGAACGCTCCATCAAAACCGCCAAACTCCGCGCGGAACAGCGTGTCCAGCGCTTCCTCGACGCCGCACAGGCGATCATCACCGAGAAGGGCACGACGGACTTCACGGTGCAGGAGGTCGTCGACCGGTCGAAGCAATCCCTGCGCAGCTTCTACCTGCAGTTCGACGGCAAACACGAGTTGCTGCTTGCCCTCTTCGAGGATGCATTGAGCCGCTCCGCGGACCAGATCCGGGCCGCCGCGGCCGGCCAGACCGACCCCATCGAGCAGCTCCGCGTCTCGATCGAGCTCCTCTTCGAGTTCTGCCGCCCCGACCCGACCGCCCAGCGCCCGCTGTTCACGGATTTTGCTCCACAGTTGCTGGTCTCGCATCCGTCCGAGGTCAAGGTCGCACACTCTTCCCTGCTCGCACTGTTCACGGAGCTGATGGAGCGGGCGTACGAAGCCGGAGAACTGCGCGAGGACGTCAACCCCCGCCGCATGGCCGCGATGACGATGCAGACGGTCATGTTCATCGCCCAGTCCAGCGGCGCGACCGACGACGCGACCGTCAAGCCCATCACCGGCGAGGAAGTCTGGACCTTCTGCGCACGGGGGTTCGCACACTCCTAGCGAGAACAACATTCTCTTTTCGGCAGAGTTCTGATTACACTCGGCGGTATGTCCGAGTTGTGGAACGACCTACTCGCCTGCCTCGACCTGCGCCCGGTGGCGGACACCCACGCGGTGTACGAGGGAGACAACCAGCACCTCGAATACCACCGCCTCTTCGGCGGCCAGATCCTCGGCCAGCTCACCCGGGCCGCTGCCCTCGCCTGTCCGGGCAAGGACCTCAAGTCCCTCCACGTCCTCTTCCCCCGCGAGGGCCGGGCCGACGAACCGGTCCGCTACGAGGTGACACGCCAGCACGAGGGACGATCCTTCGCCACGTTGACCGTCGTGGCACGGCAGTCGAAGGGGCCGATCGCCACGGCCACGATCTCGATGCACTCTCCCGAGGACGGCCCGGTGCACCAGTGGGTCCCCGACGTCTCGGCCGTACTGCCCGACCGGCACCGAGCCCATTTCGACCTGATCCCGTGGGAGACCCGAACCACCACGGACCTCGACGCCACCGGCACGGCGGCGCCGGAGTTCGAAATGTGGATGCGCACAACGGAAGTCGATCCGGCTCTCGGGCCGGCACTCGTCGCGTACGCAACCGATCTCAACCTCATCGGCACCGCCCTGCTGTCGGTGGACGGGTTGTGCCAACTCGGCAACGGCACCGCCTTCACCTCCGCGGTCACCTCCCACACCCTGTGGTTCCATCGCCCGCTGCGCACCGACGACTGGCTGCTGCTGCGCCAGCACAGCCCCCTGGTGGCCGGCGGCCGGTGCTTCGGCCGCGGCGACGTCCTCACCTCGGGCGGGAACCTCGTCGCCTCCTACGCCCAGGAAGCGCTCCTTCGCCTGCCCTGACCGCAGCACCCCCCAACCCCTTTCCAGAGTGGAGTCGAATACGTTGCGTGACAGCGGCAGCAGTTCCGAGCAGGCCCGTTCACTCCGGGTCGCGCAGTGGGCCACCGGCAACATCGGAGCCAAGTCGCTGCGCGGCGTCATCGAGCACCCGAATCTCACCCTGGCCGGCGTGTACGTCCACGGCACCGACAAGGTGGGACGGGACGCCGGCGAACTGTGCGGCACGGGCCCGACGGGGATTCTCGCGACGGGGAGCATCGAGGACATCGTCGACGCCGCGGTCGACTGCGTCCTGTACATGCCGCGCGCCTGCGACCACGACGAGGTGTGCCGACTACTCGCATCGGGCATCAACATCGTCACCACTCGCGGCGAGTTCCACCATCCGGCGAGCATGAATCCCGCCGTCCGCGCTCGTGTCGAAGCGGCGTGCGAGCTCGGCGGATCCTCGATCCACAGCACCGGCAGCAGTCCCGGATTCATCACCGAGGCCGTCCCGCTCGTCCTGGCCTCGGTGCAGCGCCGGCTCGAGCACCTGGCCATCGACGAGTTCGCCGATCTCTCCCGGCGCGACTCCCCGGCGATGCTGTTCGAGGTGATGGGGTTCGGCGGCGACCCGACCGTCGACTCACAGCATCGGGCGGCACACCTGCGGGCCAGTTTCGGGCCGTCCCTGCAGTTGCTCGCGGACGGCCTCGGCCTGCCCCTCGACGCGGTCGAGGCGAGCGGGCAGGTGGCCGTCGCGAGACAGACCACGACGATCGCTGCGGGCACCATCGAGGCAGGCACCGTTGCGGCACAACGGGTTACCGTCTCTGGAATGAGGAACGGGCGCGAACTGCTGCGCTTCCGTGCCACCTGGTACTGCACCACCGACATCGAGTGGGATGTACGGGCCACCGGGTGGCATCTCGCGGTCGACGGGGACGCCCCGCTCGACATCGACATCCGGTTCCCGGTGCCACTCGAACGGATGAGCGCGGTCTCCCCCGGCTACACCGCCAACCGCGCCGTCAATACCGTTGCGGCGGTGTGCGGAGCGGCGCCGGGGATCCGCTCGACTCTCGACCTGCCGCAGGCGCTGGCCACATTCGACTGAGTGCCGCGGCGACGGCCACTGCGAAGGCAGGGCCGTCACCGGCGGTGTCGCGGCTCCTGCACATCGGTGCCGGGTTCCCGGCCGAGGAGACGCGCCGCGGCCCGGTAGGGGTCGAGACCCCCGTCCGCGACGGACTCGGCGAGGCCGGCGAGGTCCGGGTCGCTGCGGAGGCGGGACTGGGCCAGTGAGAGGATCTGCGCCAGCGCCTTGGCGATTCGGCGCTCGCGCGTGTCCGCCTGCTGGTGGGTCTCGATCGCATCGACCAGGTCGGTCAGTCCGTCGCCCCGGGAGGCGACGAGTTTGACGATCGGGACCATGACCTCGGTTCGCAGGTCCCGCACCGTCTGGTCGGCACCGTCGCGATCCGCCTTGTTCACCACGATCAGGTCGGCGACCTCGAGCAGTCCTGCCTTTGCTGCCTGAACCGCATCTCCCGCACCGGGATTGAGCACGGCGACGGTGGGGTCGGCAACGGCGGCGATCTCGATCTCGGACTGTCCGACGCCGACGGTCTCCAGCAGGATCAGGTCGTAGGACAGTGCAGCCAGCAGGTGGACGGCCGCGGGCACCGCGGCGGCGAGACCGCCGAGGTGCCCGCGGGTCGCTACCGAACGGATCAGCACGTCGGGATCGTCGATGTGCTGTGCCATCCGGATCCGGTCGCCGAGCAGGGCGCCGCCGCTGTACGGCGAGGACGGATCCACCGCCAGTACTGCCACGCGCATACCGAGTTCGCGATAGGCGCCGACCAGGGCGGCGACGGTTGTCGACTTCCCGGCGCCGGGCGGCCCGGTCACACCGACAACCCGTGTGGTGGCCGGGTCGAGCACCGAGATCACCTCGTCCCGGCGCGGGCTCTCGACCAGGCTCAGCAACCGCCCGACCGCCCGGGTCGACCCTGCCCGCGCGGCCGCGACGAGTTCCGGGACACTGGCCGCCGCCGGCTCCGGAACACCGGTCGCGGGCCGCCCGGAGACACCTGTCACGGCGCGGGGACCTCGATCACCGTGGCCGACCCCATGCCGCCCCCGGCACACATGGCCGCGACACCGATTCCGCCACCGCGACGGCGCAACTCGTGCACCAGCGTGACCAGCATCCGGGCCCCGGACGCGGCGACCGGATGTCCGAGCGAGCACCCACTGCCACTGACGTTGACCTTGTCCGGGTCGATGTCGAGCAGTTTGACGGTGGCCACGCACATCGCGGCGAAGGCCTCGTTGATCTCGAACAGGTCGACGTCGCAGAAGGTCATTCCCGCGCGGGCGAGGGCCTTCGGGATCGCCTCGACCGGGGCGAGACCGGTCCGGGAGGGGTCCACTGCGACCGACGCCCAGGACCGGACCGTGGCCAGCGCGGGCAGTCCCAGGTCGGAGCTCGCGATGGTGAGCGCGGCGGCGGCGTCGTTGGCGCCGCACGCGTTGCCTGCCGTGATGCTGAACCCCTCGATCTCGGGATGCAGCGGCTTGAGCGAGGCGAGCTTCTCCATGCTGGTGTCACGACGCGGATGCTCGTCGACGGAGAACAGGCCGTGCGGGGTGTCGATCGGGACGATCTCCTCCTTGAACCGGCCCTCCTCGATGGCCTGCACCGCGTTTCGGTGTGACCGCAGCGCCCACGCGTCCATCTCCTCGCGCGACACCCCCGCTTCCACCGCGGCGTTCCAGCCGACGGTGATCGACATGTCGCGGTTGGGTGCATCCGGACGGTCGGGGTGGGTGGGCGACATCCACGGCACCCACTCGTCCCCGACCCGGGTCAACGACCGCGGTGCGGTGGACGCGGAGTTCACGCCGCCGGCGATCACGAGCGAGTCCATGCCGGCGCGGATGCTCGCGGCCGCGGTCTGGACCGCTCCCTGCCCGGCCGCACAGTGCCGGTTGAGGGCGAGACCGGGAACGCTCGTCAACCCGGCGGTGATCGCGGCGTGTCGCGCGATCACGCCGCCGCCGTGCAGTCCCTCGGCGAGGATCACGTCGTCGATGCGGCCAGGGTCGAGCCCCTCGGCCGCGGCGGCGACCACGTGGTGCGCCAGGTCGAAGGCACTGGTGTCACGGAGGGTGCCCTTCCCGGCGGTACCGATGGGCGTACGCAGGGCGGACACGATGACAGCATCAGGCATTGGCATTCTCCAGTTCGGCGATAAGATTGCGGCGCAACAGCTTTCCGGTCTCGGTCTTGGGAAGATCGGCACGGAAGACGATGGTGTCGGGTGTCTTCGAGGAGCGCAGCCGTTCCCGGACCCAGTTCGTGAGCTCGACCGGGTCCGCGTCACCGACGAGCACCGCGACGATGCGCTGCCCCCATTCCGCGTCGGCGACGCCGATCACCGCGGCCTCGACGACTCCCGGATGGGCGAGCAGCACGTCCTCGATCTCCGCCGGCGCGATGTTCTCGCCGCCACGGATGATGGTGTCGTCGGCGCGGCCCTCCACGAACAGGTACCCGTCCGCGTCGATCCGGCCGAGATCGCGGGTGGCGAACCAGCCGTCGGCGTCGAGGACGCTGCGCTTGCCGTACTCACCGGAGATCTGCTCGCCTCGGACGAACACGAGTCCGGTCTCGCCGGCGGGGACGGGGTCGCCGCTTTCGGTCCGCACCGCGATCTCGATGCCCGGCAGCGGCCTCCCGACCGATCCGAGGCGGTCCCGGACCGCGGGATCGCTCGACGCGAACGCCTCGCGGTGATCCTCCGGCGACAGCACCGCCACCGAGGACGCCGTCTCGGTCAGCCCGTACGCGTTGACGAATCCGGTGTCCGGGAAGGCCCGCAGGGCGTGCTCGAGGACCGGGCGCGGGGTCCGGGATCCGCCGTACGCGAGGCTGTGCAGCGTCGGGGTGGCCGCGTCGTCGTCACCCAGTTCGTTCACGATGCGCGCCAGCATCGTCGGCACGAGCATCGCGTGCGTGACCCCTTCGCGCCGAACGGTGGCGAGCCATTCCGTCGGGTCGAACGCGGGCAGGTAGACCACCCGGCGGCCGGTGTACAGGTTCGAGAGCAGATTGGTCAGCCCGGCGATGTGATACGGCGGCACCGCGACCAATGCCGCGTCGGTGGCGTCCGAGGAACCGAACTCCAGCGTGTTCAGCACGTAGGCGAGCAGGTGCCGGTGCCGCAGCACCGCGGGCTTCGGGTCCGACGTGGTCCCGCTGGTGTAGATGATCGCGGCGACGGCGTCTCCGTCCCACTCCGGCAGCGGTTCGGCGGCGGACGGGTCCGACTCAGGCGACTCAGGCGCACCGTCGGCGGTGTCCGACTCAGGCGCACCGAGAAACGCGTCGAGGTCGCCGGGTTCGAGGACGAGGGCACCGGGGTGCTTGTCCCGAAGTGCGGTGAGCTGGTTGTCCCCGAGTCGGTAGTTGAGCGGGACGAACGGCACGCCGGCGAGGGCGGCACCGAACAGCGCCACCGGGTAGGCCGGATGGTTGGCACCCAGGTAGAGCACCGCCGGCTGGTCTCGGAAGCGGGCGGCGGCTCTATGGGCCTGATCCAGTAACTGTGCCGAGGTCAGCGACCGTCCGGCACCGGTCACGGCGATCCGATCGCCATCCGCTGCGGCCATTTCTAGAATCATGCTGATGTTCATGAGAACATGATTCTCTCAGCACGAGAGCAATAGTTGCAAGAAGGGAAATCAATATGCAGATCAATGGCAGCTCCGCGATCGTCGTGGGCGGCACGGGGGGCCTCGGCGACGCCACCGTTCGACGCCTCCACTCCGCCGGCGCCAAGGTGGTCGTCGCGGACGTCAACGACGACAAGGGCAAGGCGCTCGAGGAGGAGCTGGGTGTTCGCTACGTGCGCACCGACGCCGGAGACGAGGCGTCGGTGAGCGCCGCCGTAGCCGAAGCGGAGTCGCTCGGCCCGCTGCGCATCTCCGTGGACTGCCACGGCGGCCCGGCCGGCGGCGGACGGCTGGTCGGCAAGGACGGCAGCCCGATGTCGCTCGACGCATTCCGCACGACCATCGACTCGTACCTGATCTCGGTGTTCAACGTGATGCGGCTGTCCGCGGCCGCCATCGCCAAGACCGAACCGCTGGAGGAGGGAGGGCGCGGAGTCATCGTCAACACCGCCTCCATCGCGGCGTACGAGGGCCAGATCGGCCAGCTGCCGTACTCCGCCGCGAAGGGCGGTGTCGTCGGCATGACCCTGGTCGCGGCCCGCGACCTGTCCCCGCTCGGCATCCGGGTGTGCACCATCGCGCCCGGTACCTTCCTCACGCCGGCCTACGGCAAGGCCGGCGACCAGCTCGAGGCGTACTGGGGCCCGCAGGTCCCGCACCCCAAGCGGATGGGCCGCTCCCCCGAGTACGCGACCCTCGTCGCGTCCATCGTCGAGAACGACTACCTCAACGGCGAGGTGATTCGCCTCGACGGCGCGCTGCGGTTCCCGCCGAAGTGACACCCCTCGCAGGCAAGGTTGCATTCGTCGCCGGCGCGAGCCGCGGCATCGGTGCGGCCGTCGCCGCGGCGCTCGCGGAGGCGGGCGCCGCGGTCGCGGTGGCCGCCCGATCCGAGACCGAGGGCCGGATCCCGGGCACGATCGGCGCGGTTGCGGACCGGATCACCGCATCCGGCGGCCGCGCACTGGCCGTGCCGTGCGACGTCACCGACGAGGCGTCGGTCGAGGCCGCGGTGGCCGCGACCGTCGCCGAGTTCGGCGGGATCGACATCCTGGTCGCCAACGCCGGAGTGCTCTGGCAGGGACCGATCGAGTCCACCCCGCTCAAACGGTGGCAGCTGTGTCTGGACGTCAATCTGACCGGAGTGTTCCTGGTGACCAAGGCCGTGATCCCGCATGTGCGGGCGCGCGGCGGCGGCTCATTGATCGCGGTGACCACGACCGGCGTCGCCATGACGGATCGCGGCTCGAACGCGTACTGGGTGTCGAAGGCCGCGGCCGAGCGTCTCTACCTGGGACTGGCCGCGGACCTTCAGTCCGACAACATCGCGGTGAACTGTCTGAGCCCGTCGCGGGTCGTGCTGACCGAGGGCTGGACGGCGGGTGGCAGCGGAATCGAGATCCCACCGGAGATGGTCGAACCACCGGAGACCATGGGCGCGGCGGCAGTGCTGCTCGCCGCACAGGAAGGAGCCAGCATCACCGGCACCGTGCAGCGTTCGGAATCGCTTGTCCAGCAGCGCTGAACAGATCGATCCCGTCCGACATGCGGTCGGGGACACGCGAGCAGGAGCCCCTGTCCCCGACCGCTACGAGGATCGCCGGTCCTCGCTATCCTCCCGACGGGCGACCAGCGTCTCCTCCGACAGCGGCGCCCGGAGCAGGCCCTCCCAGGCGTCGACGAGTGTGGACAACTCGGCCCGGCTCGGCGCCCCACCCGCCCGGTCGTAGCGGGCCAGCGTCCGAAGCGCGCTCTCGTACACCATCGAGATCCGCGGCCGGCGCAACTCCTCCGGAACGTCGGTGAGTGCTGCCTGCAGTGCCCGGTCGATCGCCATTCCGCTGGCGGTCATGGTGGGGTCTGCAGACTTGAAGGCGTCGCCCAGCAAGTCGGTTTCGATCAAACGGTCGAGCAGACCCACGTAGTGGTTGCCGTTCCGAAGGCTGTCGGCCAGCGGCTGCACGAATCCCCACAGCGCCTCGCGCAGGGTCAACCGGCGTGCACCCGCACTCATCCGGCGAACGAGAGCATCCCGGTCGGCACTGATCGCCGGCAATCGGTGCTCGAAGACTGCGCGCAGCAGGTTCTCCTTCGAGCCGAAGTAGTAGCTGATCACGGAAGCATTGTTCTGGCCTGCGGCACTGCGGATCTCGGCGAGGGTGACGCCCTCGTACCCGCGCCGCGCGAACAGCCGTTCGGCCGTCTCGACCAGCAGCACCCGCGTTTCCTCACCCGCGCTGTAGCGGCCACGTCTGGCGGTCATGGGCGACCACCGTATCGCAACGCCGCAACCCGTCCTCCCCCGAACAACCCGTCCGAAAACACTCCGCTCCAGCGCATTACCGCAGATCCGACGACTTGTAAACGGTTCTTCGCATCCGGATCGGATGCGTTCGCAAATTAATGCCCGTTGATTACTTTTGCCGTCATCCAGTCCAGCCCGAGAGACCGAAGGACGCGACGATGACGACGCTCGAACTGCCCACCCTGACCATCGTGCCGCTGGCCGGCGCGATCGGCGCCGAGGTGCACGGCCTGCAGGTCGGCAACCTGAGCGATGCCGACTTCGCGTCGGTCAAGGACGCCCTCTACACCCACCACGTGCTGTTCTTCCCCGGGCAGGGAACCGATCCCGCCATCCACCGGGCCTTCTCGCAGCACTTCGGCGAGATCGTGTACCCGCACGAACACCTGGCGAATCTCGGCGACGCGGGATACCGCGAGATCAGTGTCATCAGCACCGACAACGGCAGTGCCTACCAGGCCAATCGCTGGCACTGTGACGTCGCGTGGCGCGCCGCCCCTTCTCGGTTCAGCGTCCTGCACATGCAGGTTCTGCCGGAGGCAGGCGGCGACACCCTGTGGTCGAACCAGTACGCCGCACTGGACGCGCTGTCCGCTCCGATCCGGGAGGCGCTGTACGGGCTGACCGCCACACACCGGATCGCCCCGCAGCCGGGAGTACCCGAGGCATCCCATCCCCTGGTGATCCGCCATCCCGAAACCGGCCGCGAGGCGTTGTTCGTCAACGACCTGTTCACCGCACGGATCAACGAACTCTCCGACGACGAGAGCAGCGCGCTGCTCGGTCTGCTCAAGTCGGTGTCGATCCGGCCCGAGTTCACCGTCCGGCGCCGCTGGAGCGTCGGGGACATCGCGATCTGGGACAACCATTTCGTGCAGCACAACGCGATCTACGACTACGGCGACGCGCCGCGGCGCATCCATCGCATCGAGGTCGCCCCCGAAGCGCCCGTCCCGGCACGCTGAATCGGCCAGTCCACTCCCATTCCCGCTCGCACACAGGAGAACCCGTGACCACCACCGAGATTCGTCCCACCACCGCAGCCGACATCTACGCGGCCGGGGGCATCACCGTCACCAAGCTCGGCGAGAACATCGGCGCCCTGATCGAGGGTGTGCACGTCTCCGGGGACATCCCCGCCGAGACCGCCTTCGCGATCCGCTACGCCCTCGCCGCGAACAAGGTCGTCGTCTTCCGCGGCCAGCACCACGTCACCGACGACATCCAGTACCAGTTCGCCGGCACCCTCGGGTCGCAGACCACCACCCACCCGACGCTGACCTCCGAGGACAACCGCACGCTCGTCATCGAGGGCGCCGCCAACAGCTGGCACACCGACGTCAGCTTCATCGACCGGATCCCGAAGGCATCGGTCCTGCGGGCCGTCGACATCCCGCCCTACGGCGGCGCCACCACCTGGGCCTCGACCAGCGCCGCCTACGAGCAGCTTCCCGCTCCGCTCAAGGCCCTCGTCGACAATCTGTGGGCGGTGCACTCGAACGAGTACGACTACGCCGGCGTGCACGCCGATCGCAAAGGCATTGCAGTCAACCGCCACGAGACGATGCAGAACTTCACCCGCCTGAAGTTCGAGACCGAGCACCCGGTCGTGCGTGTGCACCCCGAGACCGGTGAGAAGGCACTGCTGGTCGGCCACTTCGTGAAGAACTTCGTCGGTCTCAAGACCAACGAATCGGCCGCGCTGTACCAGCTGCTGCAGGACCGGATCATCAAGCTGGAGAACACCCTTCGCTGGGCCTGGACCCCGGGCGACCTGGTGATCTGGGACAACCGCGCCACCCAGCACTACGGCATCGCCGACTTCGGCGAGGGCAAGCGCAGTGTGCACCGGGTGACCCTGGCCGGCGACGTCCCGGTCTCCGTCGACGGCGAGACCAGCCGCATCATCGAAGGCGACGCCTCGCACTTCTCGGTCGTCGACACCCCCGACCGCTTCCCCGGCTTCGACGCCTGACCCTCCCCACCCGATCCGCGGCACCGGCCGCCCCGCCCCTCGTGGCGGCCGGTGCCGCACCCTTCGAAAGGAACCCTCCCGTGTTCAGCCGCTCATCCTCCCGCCTGCGTCGCCCCGTGCTCGGTGCGATCGCGATGTCCCTCGCCGGTGCACTGGCCGTCGCGGGATGTAGCTCGGCGGTCGACCAGGCGGCGGCCGATGCCGGCGCCGAGGTCACCGAGGGCGGCGTCCTCCGGATCGGCGACGGCGGCGACCTGATCCCGGCCACGATCTACGCGGGCGCGCTCGCGCAGGCCACCGTCACCGGGCTGGTCTACGACACCCTGATCCGCTACCCGGCCGAGGGCCTCGACGCACAGCCGGATCTGGCGAAGTCCTGGGAAATCTCCCCCGACGGTCTGACGGTGCGGCTCGCACTGCGCGAAGGCGTGACGTTCCACGACGGCAGGCCGCTCACCTCCCAGGACGTCGAGTTCAGTCTCCGCAACTACGCCGACCCGCGCCGCGCCGGACAGCTCGCCCGCACCGCCGCGCTGATCAGCGCCTACGACACCACCGACCCGAACGCCGTCGTGCTGACCCTGTCCCAGCCCGCCGCGAACCTGCTCGACCTTTTCGACATCGTGCCGATCATCGACCGCAACACGATCGCCGACTTCGAAACCGGCAAGGCGTACAACGGAACCGGGGCGTTCCGCTTCACCGGGTGGAAGCCCGGATCGTCGATCACCTTCGAGGCCAACAAGCAGTACTGGGACGGCGCACCCCACCTGGACGGCGTCGAGTACGTCATCGTCCCGGACGCCCAGACCCGTGTCTCGCAACTGCGCTCGGGCCAGCTCGACCTGCTGCTCACGGCATCGCCGCGGGACGCGGACCAACTCGCCTCGGACCCGAACTTCCAGGTGATCGACCAGCACGGTGTCGAACGCACCTGGTACGTCGGTGCGGATGTGGCGGCACCCGGGCTGAGCGATGTCCGCCTGCGCAAGGCGATCGCATATGCCATCGATCGCGAGCGGATCCTCACCGATGTGTACCAGGGGCACGGTGACACCGGCAGTCTGCCGTGGCCCGAGTACTCCCCGGCGTACGACGCCGAGCTCGACAAGACCTACACGAAGGATCCGGAACGGGCGAAGGCTCTGGTCGCCGAGATCGGGACCGTCCCGGTCATTCCGATCTCCTACACCACCGGATCCACCGAATCCGAGGCGACCGCGCAGATCATCCAGGCGGATCTCGCTGCGGTGGGGATCCAGACGACGCTGACGCCACTGGACCAGGCGACGACCCTCAAGAACCTCATCGGCGGCACCTACGGCGGGCTGTGGATCACCGCCCACACCTACGCCCAGTACACCCCGGTGACGCTGCCGACCAGCGCGTACCCGTTCAACGCGAACAAGAACACCTCGAACTTCGTCGACCCGGACTACCAGCGCGCGGTCGAGACGGCGTGGAGGATCGTCGATCCGACCAGCGCCGAGGCGGAGGCCGCCTACCGGACGCTGAACACCGAACTGCTCGACAACGCCTTCGTGATCGGCCTGCACAACAGCGAGGCGCAGCTCGCGGCCGGCGCCGACGTCCACGGTGTCGAGTGGTCCAAGAAGGCCGAACTCGACCTGAGCAACGCCTATCTGGGCGGGTGATCCGGACATGGTGCGCTACACCCTGCAGCGGCTGCCGTCCGCGCTGATCGTCCTCGCCGTCGGATCGGTGGTGATCTTCACCCTGCTCCGCCTGGTGCCCGGTGATCCGGCCCTCGTGCTTGCCGGCCCGGACGCCTCGCCCGAGGCCCTTGCCGCGTTGCGAAACGATCTGGGCCTGAACGGCTCCCAGATCGCCCAGTACTTCTCGTGGATCGGCGGGATACTCTCCTTCGACCTCGGCAAGTCGCTCATCATCGGCGGCGACATCGGTTCCCTCCTGCTCGATGCGCTGGGCAACACCCTCGTCCTCGCGCTGTCGGCGCTGGTGCTCGCCATCGGCATCGCCTTCACCCTGAGCACCGTGTCGGTGATCGTGGACCGCAAGTGGCTCAATTCGGCGGTGACCGCGTTCGGCACGGTCGCGGTCGCGATCCCGAACTTCGTCACCGGCGCGATTCTCGTGGTGCTCTTCGGTGTGGTGTGGGCGGTGCTGCCCGCCGGCGGCATCCCTCGCAAGGGTTTCCTCGACGACCCGGGCATCTCGGTGCAGTACCTGGTGCTGCCCGCGCTCTGCCTGGCGCTGCCGATCGCGGCCGCGCTCACCCGGTTCCTCACCGAGGGTCTGCGCAGCCAGCTCGCCGAACCGTACGTGACGACCGCACGGGCGCTGGGTATCTCGCGGCGCCGCATCGTCCTCACCCAGGCGCTGCCGAACGCGTTGCCCGCGACGATCACGGTGCTGGGCATCCAGATCGGCCACCTGCTCGGCGGCGCAGTCCTCGTCGAGGCAATCTTCGCCTGGCCCGGTCTCGGACAGCTGATCGAACGCGCGATCTCCAGCCGTGACTACCCGGTGGTCCAGGTGATGCTGCTGTTCTCCGTCGCCCTGTTCGTCGTCATCCAGCTGGTCACCGACCTCGTCAACGCGTGGCTCGATCCGCGAATCCGGCTGGGAGGTCGGGCATGAGCGCAGTCACCGACATCTCCCGCGCCGAGGACGACTCGACCGACGCCGATCGCGACAGCCGGTGGGCGGCCCTGCGCAGTGGACGCGGCCTGGTCGGCGTGATCCTCGTCGGCGTCGTCGTCCTCGCCGGCCTGCTCGCCCCGTTGCTCGCGCCTTACGCACCGGACCAGCAGATTCCCGGCGCCAGCCTCCAGGGACCGAGCGGCGAGCATCTGCTCGGCACCGATTCCGTCGGACGCGACGTGCTCTCCCGAACCCTGTACGGCATCCGGATCGATCTGCTGGTGATCTTCCTCGCGGTGCCGATCGGCGCGGCGATCGGATCCCTGCTCGGCCTCGCCGCGACCCGCTTCGGCTGGCTCGACACCGCGATGCAGCGTTCCTTCGACCTGATCCTGGCGTTTCCGACGATCATCCTGGCGATCGCGCTGACGATGGTGATCGGCCCCGGGGTGTGGACGATCGCGGCCGTGATCGTGCTCGCAGAGGTCCCGGTGTTCGGCCGGCTCACCCGCACCTCCGTGCTCACGGTCAGGCAGGCCCCCTACGTGGAGGCGGCCCGGACGATCGGCGCCGACGAGAACTGGATCCTGCGCCGGCACGTGCTGCCGAACTGCCTGGAGCCGTTGACCGTCCAGCTGGCACTGGCGATGTCGGTGGGCGTGTTCATCGAAGGCGCGATGAGCTTCCTCGGCCTCGGTGTCACCCCGCCGACCCCCTCCCTGGGATCGCTGATCAAAGAGGGCACGCAGAACGCCTACCACTCGCCGGCCTTCGTCGTCGGGCCGCTGGCCGTGGTTCTGGTCCTCGTTCTCGGTCTGCTCCTGATCTCGCAAGCACTGGCCGCCCGGTCGCGCCAGCGGTGATCCCTCCACTGAAAGGCAAGGACCTTCCCGTGACCACAGCACTGCTCACCGTCCGTGGCCTGAACATCGACTTCGGCGGCGCTCGGCCCGCCGTCAAGGACATCTCCCTCGAAGTCGAGCGCGGCGAAATCGTCGCCCTGGTCGGCGAATCCGGCTCCGGCAAGTCGATGACGGCCCGAGCCGTCCTCGGCCTGCTGCCCGAGACCGCGACCGCGGGCGGCTCCATCCTGCTCGACGGCACCGAACTCCTCGGCGCGAGCGAGGTGGAACTCAATCGGGTGCGCGGTACCAAGGTGGCGCTGATCTTCCAGGAACCGCAGAGCGCCCTGAACCCGGTCCGCCGGATCGGATGGCAACTGCGCGAGGCGATCCGCGCGCACCGCACGATCTCCAGAGCCGGCGCGCGGGCCGCGGCGATCGATCTGCTCGAGCAGGTCGAGATCCCGGACCCGGAGCGCCGGGTGGACTACTTCCCGCACCAACTCTCCGGCGGGCAGAAGCAGCGCGTCGCGATCGCGCTCGCGCTGGCCGGCGATCCCGACCTGCTGATCGCCGACGAACCGACGACCGCGCTCGACGTGACCGTGCAGGCGGAGATCCTCGCCCTGCTCGACCGGGTGCGTGCACGCACCGGGATGGGTGTCCTGCTCATCACCCACAACATGGGCGTGGTCGCACAGCACGCCGACCGTGTCGTGGTGTTGCGCGGCGGCGATGTCGTCGAAGCCGACAGCACGCATTCCCTGTTCGACTCCCCGACCCATCCGTACACCCGGGCGCTGCTCGCGGCGGTACCGCGGCTGCCCGAGAACTCGTCACCGATCGTCGCGGCGGCCGCGGGGCCGGCCGGTGGGTCCGTCCCCGCCGGGGACGTCGTGCTCGAGTTCGACCGGGTATCGGTCACCTTTCCCGCAACCCGCGGCAATTCCGCCTTCCCGGCGGTGGATTCGGTCGGTCTGACCGTCCGGCGCGGCGAGGTGCTCGGGCTCGTCGGCGAGTCCGGCTCCGGCAAGACCACCCTGGGCCGGGTGGCCGCCGGTCTGGTGTCGCCCACCGACGGCCGGGTGCTGGTCGAGGGCCAGGATCTGGCCACGGTCGGTCCCCGCCGGCTGCGTGAACTCCGCCGCGACGTGGCGGTCGTCCAGCAGGACCCCGCGACCTCGCTCGATCCCCGACTGTCGATCGCGGCGAGCATCCGCGAACCGCTCGACGTGCACAGAGTCGGCTCCCCCGCCGAGCGCCGCCGCCGAGTCCTCGACCTGCTCGACTCCGTCCGGCTGCCCGCAGCTTTCGCCGGCCGCCTGCCGCACCAGCTCTCGGGAGGTCAGCGCCAGCGGGTCGCCCTTGCGCGGGCCCTGGCCCTGCGTCCGCGTCTGCTGGTCGCGGACGAGCCCACGAGTGCGCTCGACGTCTCCGTCCAGGCCGAGGTCCTCGAACTGTTCGCCGAGATCCAGCGCGACCTCGGCTTCGCGTGCCTGTTCATCAGCCACGACCTCGCGGTCGTGCACCAGGTCGCGGATCGGGTGGCGGTGCTGCGCGCCGGGGCCGTGGTCGAGTCGGGCTCGGTCGAATCCGTCTTCGCCGCCCCGCGTGATCCGTACACCCGCGCGCTGGTCGACGCGGTGCCGGTCCCCGACCCGGCCCGGCGATCCGGCCGCACCGAGGACCGTCGCCCCGTCGCGGTGTGACCGCCCACCCCTCCGGTCTCGTGAAAGGACCCCCTCCGTCGATGACCACCACGAAGGCACCCGACGGCGCCCCCAACGTCGTCGTGATCCTGTTCGACGATCTCGGCTTCGGGCAGTTCGGTTGCTTCGGCTCCGACATCGCCACGCCGAACATCGACCGTCTCGCTCAGGGCGGACTGCGGTACAACCGATTCCACGTGACCGCGCTCTGCTCACCGACTCGCGCCGCACTGCTCACCGGGCGCAACCACCATTCCGTCGGCATGGGATTCCTGTGCGACGTCCCCACCGACGACCCGGGCTACACCGGGAAGATCCCGGACTCGGCCGCCGCGCTGCCGCGGGTGCTCCGGGACGCCGGGTGGAACACCATGGCGGTCGGCAAGTGGCACCTGCTGCCCTCCGGTGAGAGGTCCTCCGCGGGACCATACGACCGCTGGCCGCTCGGGCTCGGATTCGAGCGCTACTACGGCTTTCTGCGCGGCGACGCGAACCACTGGGCGCCGGAACTGGTCCGCGACAACTCCTACGTCGATCCGCCTGCCGGGCCGGACGAGGGCTACCACCTGACCGAGGATCTCACCGACGAGGCGATCCGGATGGTGGTCAACCAGCAGCAGTCCGCACCGGGCAAGCCCTTCTTCCTATACTTCGCGCCGGGCGCCATGCACGCCCCCCATCACGTCGAGAAGTCCTGGGCCGACGCCTATTCCGGTCGCTTCGACCTCGGCTGGGACCGGTGGCGGGAGCAGGTCTTCGAGCGGCAGCTCGCCGAGGGTGTGGTCCCGGCGGGCACCACGCTGACCGAGCGGCCGTCCTGGGTGCCTGCATGGGACGACCTCACCGCCGACGAGCGGCGCCTCTACGCCCGCATGCACGAGGTGTACGCCGGATTCCTCACCCACACCGACGCCCAGATCGGCAGGCTCCTCGACACTCTCGACGATCTCGGAGTCACCGACAACACCCTCATCATGGTGATGTCGGACAACGGGGCGAGCGCGGAGGGCGGCGTCGCGGGCACCTACAACGAGCACCGTTTCACCCACCGCATCCGGGACGACCTCGCCGACAACCTGGACCGGCTCGACGACTGGGGTGGGGTCGACGGGTACCCGCACTACGCATGGGGCTGGGCGTGGGCCGGCAACACCCCGTTCCAGTTGTGGAAGCGGTACACCTGGCTCGGCGGTACCCGTGTTCCCCTGGTCGTGCATTGGCCGCGCGGCATCGCCGAATCCGGTTCGGTACGGAGACAGTTCGCGCATGCGGTCGACATCGCCCCCACTGTGCTGGCGGCGTGCGGGGTCACCGCACCCGAGATCGTGGGCGGCGTGCCACAGCAGCCGGTGGATGGCGCGAGTCTGCTGGCGACATTCACCGATCCGGCCGCCCCGGCGCCCCGGTCCAGCCAGTACTTCGAGATGCTCGGATCCCGCTCCATCGTCGCCGACGGCTGGAAGGCCACAACCAACCACGTGTCCGCCGGGGTCCTGGACGAGGAGCTGCTGATGACCGGCAGCCGCGACTTCGCCGAGGACCGTTGGGCGTTGTTCCGGACGGACGAAGACTTCTCCGAGGCCCACGACGTCGCCGACGAGCATCCCGATGTCGTGCTCGATCTCGAGGCACAGTGGGAGCGCGAGGCCGAGCGGCACGGTGTCCGGCCTCTCGCGGACAACCTGGTCGCGCGCGTCGTCCGGGTCACGCCGCGCGCCTACCCGCCGGGTCCGTCGGTCACTCTGCGTCCGGCAGGCGGCGCGGTGTCCGACGAGGCGCTGCCCCGGCTACACGCCGGCGGCACCCTGCGGGCAACGGTGGAGGTCCCCGAAAACGGCTCCGCTGGTGTGCTGTTCGCGCTCGGTGACCACAACGGCGGGTTCGCCGCCTACGTCATCGACGGGACCGCCTCGCTCACCGTGGCCTCGGCGGGCGGCGAGATCACGGTGACCGCCCCCGAGCAGCTTCCACCGGGCAGTCACGAACTGTCCTGGCAGCTGGAGCCGCGCCCGGACGGCGGCCTGCGCATCGGCTACGCCCTCGACGGCGTGCCGGTGGCTGCCACCGACAGCCCGCACGCCCTGCCACACGCCTGGCAGCACGGGGGCACGTCGATCACCCTCGGCCACGACCGCGGACTCCCGGTCTCGGACCGCTACCGGCCGCCGTTCCCGTGGACCGGAACGCTGCACACGGTCACCGTCGAGACGCCCCGGCCCGCCCCGCTCGACGAGGCGGATCTGCGGATCGCGCTGCAGGTGGAGTAGTCCGCTGTCGGGGTAATGCGCAGCCCGAGTGCCGGTGATTCCGCCCGTGTGGCCGAACCACCGGCACTCGTCAGGCCCGGGACGCGGCGTCGCGGCCGGCCACCCGACCGAACGCGAGGGCGTCGGCGATGTGGAATCCGCCATCCTTGGTCCAGCTGTAGGTCGAGCTCACCTCGCCCGCCGCGTACAGGCCGTCGATGGCGACGCCGCGGGTGTCGACCACGCGGGCCCGGCCGTCGCGACGCGGTCCGCCGTTGCTCCACCCGAGGAGAGGGGTGACGTCGAGGACGTAGAAGGGCGCCTGCGACACCGCCCCGAGGGTCTGCGGATCGCGCCCGAAGTGATCGTCGGAGCCTGCCGCACAGGCCGCGTTGTATTGCGCGACCGTGGCCTCGAGCGTCGCGGCGTCCAGTCCGGCGACCTCGGCCAGCTCGGCGATCGAGTCCGCGCGCCGGATCCAGCCCTTCTCGATCTCCTCGCTGTTGTCCGAACTCCACCGAGTTCCCTTCATGAGCATGTTCCATCCGACCGGCAGGACATCGGGAGTGGGACTCAGCGGGCCGGCGGTGCGCATCTGCTCGTCGAAGATCAGACGGAACGGACGCAGCGGGAACAGTTCGTAGGCACCGTTCCGGAGGATGTGCCCGTGCTTGGGGGCGGCCGTCTCGTCGACGAAGCGGCGGCCGTCCTCGGACACCCACAGGTAGTTGTGCGCGTTCCACAGCGCGAGGTAGTGGCCGAACTCGTCGTCGCCGCGCACACCGGTGATGGTCATCATGTTGCCCATGTGCCACAGGTCGGCGCCGACCGCCTGCGCCATGCGGTGACCGTCACCGGTCGATGCGGGTGAGCCCCACAGCACGTGGTCCTCGACCCGCAGGTAGTCGCGAACCATCGCGGGATCAGCCTGGAATCCGCCGGTGGCCAACACCACCCCGCCGCGTGCACCGATCCGACGCCGCCCCTCGGCGCCCTCGACCTCGACACCGACGACGGCACCGCCGTCGCTGATCAGCTCGACTGCCGCGGTCCCGAATCGGGTCTCGATGCCACGCTCGGCGACCGCACCGCGCAGGAAGTCGTAGAGCAGCACATTGCCCATGCGGCCGCCGACGGTGTCCATGCCCGCGTAACAGTCGCTGCCGTCCAGCTCGAGATACTCCGGCTCCGTGTGATAGTCGGGGCTCAGCGCGACGTCGGCGCCGAGTTCCTCGAGCCATCGCGAGTTCTCGGCGGTCTCGGTGGCCCACGCCGCGACGACGTCGTCGGCCACCGGGAAGGGCGCACTGAGCGAGTTCAGGAAGGTGCGCGCCCGTTCCGGGTCGCGGTTCACCCACCAACCGCCGCCGGAGACTCGCGTGTTCCCGCCCGCGGTGTCCGCGTCACTTCTCGACGACCAGAACGCTCGCTCCCGATTGGTGCGCACCGAGAGCCGCAGCCGAACCCGCCGCCCCCGATCCGACGACGACCACATCGAATTCCTCATCGAAACCCGCAATGCCCACGTTCACCCCTCTCGACCCATGTGATCCACATCACAACCATGATTCGCTGTGATGCAGGCCATTGTCGAGGAGTGGGATGCGGGGAGCGAGAGGCCTCCCACACAACGGGACACCACACGGGCCGCCGGGACGTTGCCAGGCCGGACCAGACCTTCGGCCGGGGTCTCGGCACGCGGGTCGACGGCCACCTGTCCGCGGGTTCGTTGCGCCGGTGGGTCATTCGGCCGAATCGACAGAGCGCTACCGGTCGCGCCGGATCTTGCGAAAGTCCCAGCTGACCACCCGTCGCGGCGTCACCCGCAGCCAGCCGTGCCTGCCGTCGGCGGTGAACTCGTCCCTGCCCTGGTACTTGCGGGCATACCGGCGTTCCGGGTCCGCGAGTTCCACGTTCGGCTCCGTCCCACGTGGGGTCTCACCGACGACATCCACAGTGCCCACGATCTCCACGCCGCGGAGCTCGCCGTACCCCTCGCCGCCGTCGACGACGACGGAGACCCGTGGGTCGCGGCTCAGGTCGGTCCAGCGCCGGCTACGCACCAGCGAGTTGAGCCACAGGTGCGTCCCGTCCCACACGAACCACAGCGGCGTCACGTGGGGCTGGCCGTCGCCGTCGACCGAGGCGACCCGGCAGGTCCGCTCCTCGGCCAGGAAGTCGTCGATCTCGGCCGCGGTCATGGCGATGGCCCGACCGCGACGCTGTGTCCCCAGGCCAACCGGCATCGCAGGCTCCTCTCGATCGTTCGGGTCGCCGGGTCAACCGGGAAGGTTGTCCGGCACCCAGTTCGGTTCACGCTTCTCCATGAAGGCCCGCATGCCTTCTCGAGGCTCCGGCGACGTCTCGAGCGCGGCGTTCATGGTCTGGTAGTCGATCAGACCGTACCGCTCGTTGAGCATCCGCTTGACCTGCACCCGGGCCTCGGGCGCGGTCTGCAGCACCTCGCGGGCGGCGGTGAGCGCCGCCGTGCGCAGATCCTCGTGCGGCACCACGCGGGAGATGACACCGAGCCGCTGCGCCTCGGCGGCGTCGAACCGGCGGGCGGAGAGCAGCAGATCCCGGGCGACCGCCATGCCGACATGGGCGGGCAGCGCGGCCGCGAACGTCGCGTCCGGGATGCCTCGCAGCAGCTCCGGCACCCGGAACGTCGCGCGGTCGCTGGCGACGGCGATGTCGGCCATCATCGCCACCAGCAGCCCGCCCGCCTGGCAGATGCCGTTGACGGCGGCGATCACCGGCGCCCGGCTGTCGCGAATGGTCAGGAACGGCAGGATGTCGTGCCCGAGCCCGTCCGGAAGCCGGTCCCCCGGCTCCGCGCGGCCGCCGAGATCACCGCCGGCCGCGAACACGTCGCCAGTGCCGGTGATGATCAGCGCCGCCAGCTCCGGATCCGAGTTCACCAGGCGGACGGCACGTCTGAGTCCGTAGTACATCGCCGGTGTGAACGCGTTGCGGGCCGCCGGCCGGTCGATGACACACCAGCCGATCGGCCCCTGCCGTTCGAAGCGCAGCCCCGCGGCCCCCAGATCATCTCCCACACTTGACGACACAGCAGGTTCTCCGATTCTGGTCATTCCGTGACCTCCAGGGCGCAAGGCACTAGTCGCATTCGATACCGAACCGACGCCAACCTATTGCCACACAATGTAAATCATGTTCTCTTGGGACACCACAGTCTTCCAACGTCCGTGGCAGCCGCACGACGACCACGGCCAGGCGAACGGATGTCCACGACATGAAATTCTGGTGCGGTACCGCATTCATGAAGACGGCCGAGATGCCCGCAGTGGCAAAGATGCTGGACGAGAACGGCTATCACGGGATGTTGGTCTCGGACCACCTCACGTACCCCCGACAGCTCACCACCCGATATCCGGCAAGCGCGGACGGAAAGCCGTACTGGCAGCCGGATACCGAGTGGCCGGATGCCTGGGTGCTCATCGGCGCCTTGGCCGCGGTGACCGAACGTCTCCGGTTCGGAAACAACGTCTACATCGCCCCCGCCCGACCGCTTCTCGAAGTGGTCAAGCAAGTCGGGACGGCGGCCGAACTGTCCGGGGGACGAGTCTCGATCGGACTGTCCGCCGGGTGGATGCGTGAGGAATTCGACATGATGGGGCAGGAATTCGACAATCGTGGCCGCCGCCTCGACGAGATGATCGAGGCGCTGCGGGCCCTGTGGAAGGGCGGGTGGGTCGCGTGGAAGGGGGAGCACTACGACATCCCCGAGCTGATGATCGAACCACATCCCCCGGCGCCGGTCCCCATTCTGTGCGGCGGAGAGTCCGCTCCCGCACTGCGGCGGGCGGCACGCCACTGCGACGGTTGGGTGGGTACCGCTTACACGCTCGAGGATGCCGAACAGTGGATCGGGCGGATCAATCGGCTCCGCCGCGAGTACGGCCGCTACGGAGAACCTTTCGAGTTCGTCATGGGCCTTCGAGACCGGCCGTCGCCGGACCTGTACCGGCGGGCGGAGGACATCGGTGTCACCTCGGTGATGTGCAACCCGTGGGCGAACTGGGAACTCACCCACTCCGGTGACCACGACCACCTCAGGGCACCCGCCGAGCGGTACCGTGCCCCGATCGAAAAGTTCGCGGACGAGATCCTGTCGGTCTGTGGGTAACCCGGCACGGCGGGGTCTCGAGCTCACCGAGACCCCGCCCCTCGGCGCCCCGAGCGGTCACCGGAGCGCGATCTCCAACAATGCGTCTGAGACGGCACGCGGCTCGGTGATCATCAGATCGTGTCCCGTGTCGATCTCCCACAACCTGCCTTCGCGCCGAGCCTTGGCAACCAGGTTCGCATCACGCGTCGGCACGGTGGAGCTGCACACGATGTGCGACTGCGGAAGACCCCACACCGCTGCCTCGTTCGCGAGTTCGAGTGGCTGCTCGAAACAGCTCCAGGGGTGCGGCGTGAGGCGGTCCGCCATCCAGGCCAGAGTGTCGGGATCGGTTATTCCGTAGAACATTCCGGCCTCGGCGAATGGATGGAGTACCAACTCCACCCCGTTGACGACCCGGCTGTCGAACCTGGCCGCCGCCATGATCTCCCCTGCGACGTCGACCAGTGACTGTCCGTTGACCGGTGTCGCCGCGTCCAGGTACACGAGGTGACCAACCCGGTCCACGGCCCTGTCGGCAGCACCGGTGATGACCATACCCCCGTAACTGTGCCCCACCAGGATCACCTCGTGCAGGTCCTCGTAGTGCAGGACGGCGCCCACGTCCCGGATGTGGGTGTCCAGATCGACACCGGGTTCCAGAAGATGCGCACGCTCTCCGAGACCGGTCAGAGTCGGAGTGTGCACCTCGTGTCCCGCGGCCCGCAGGATTCGCGCGACCCGCTGATAGCACCACCCACCGTGACCCCCGCCGTGCACCAGCACGTACGTTGCCATGTCGGTCAGCTCTTGACCGCGGTCAGCCGGGCGATGTTGGCGCGGAAGTCCTCGGTCTGGAAGGACTGGTCCTCGGCGGCGTTCGCGTAGTCGAGCGATGCCAGGACGGCGCGTTCGATGTGCAGATTCAGCATCCGCTTGGTCGCCTCGACCGCCTGCTGCGGTTGAGTGGCGATCTTCTCGGCGCAAGCGAGCGCCTCGGCGAACGGGTCGGCGACGACGTGATTGGCCAGTCCCAGTTCCCGGGCCCGCTCCGCGGGGATGCGCACGCCGGTCAGGGCGAATTCCTTCGCGAGGAGCAGGCTGATCTGCAGCGGCCAGGTGAGCGGTCCGCCGTCGGCGGCGACCAGACCGACCTGCACATGCGGATCGGCCAGGTAGGCCTTGTCCGACATGTACACGATGTCGCTGAGCGCGACGAGACTGCAGCCCAGCCCGACCGCGGGCCCGTTGACCGCCGCGATCACCGGAATCCGGCACCGCGCCATGCCGAGCACGATGTCGCGGCCGTGTGCGATGGTCTTGGCCCTCAGGTCCGGATCCTCCGCCAGTTCGGCGAGGTACGCGAAGTCGCCGCCGGCGGAGAACGCCTTGCCGCTGCCGGTCAGCACCGCGGCACGCGCCCCGCGGTCCGCGCTCAGCTGCGGCCACAGCCGCGCCAGGCCGCTGTGCAGTTCGTCGTTGACGGCGTTGAGCGCGTCGGGCCGGTTCAGCGTGATGATCCGGAGCGAGCCCTCGGCGCGGACGTCGACTTCTGCGGGCATGTCGTACATGTCAGACTCCCAATCCGAGGATGCGTGAGGCGATGATGTTCTTCTGGATCTGCGAGGTCCCGCCCATGACGGACTGCGCGCGGCTGTAGAGGTAGGAGCCGAGCATCTCCTCGTCCCGGGTGCCGCCCACGGTCAGCGCCGCGTGCCCAACCGACTGGTCCACCCACGTCATGAGCAGCTTGTCGAGCGAACCCTCCGACCCGTGGGTGACCCCGTCGAGCTGTTCGGACAGGCGCCGGCGCACGTGCAGCCGGAGCATCTCCGATTGCACCGCGGCCCAGGCCAGTTCCTCCGGAACCCTGCCGTCGACCCGGGCCGCGAGCTGCCGGACCAGCTTGCCGTAGCGGGCGGCGTAGCCAAGGGTGGACGGCTCGCGTTCGTGCCCGACGACGGTCATCGCCAGCTTCCAGCCGTCACCGGGCGCGCCGACCATCTGATCGGCGGGCACCCGGGCACCGTCGAACAGGACCTGGCCGAACTCCTTGGTGACACCGCTGATCATCTTCAGTGGCCGCTGCTCGATGCCGGGCTGGTTCATCGGGACGATGAACCCGGAGATCCCCTTGTGCCGCGGCGCATCCGGGTCCGTGCGTGCCAGCAGCAGACACCAGTCCGCGACATCGGAGTAGCTGGTCCAGATCTTGTGGCCGTTGATGACGTAGTCATCGCCGTCACGGGTGGCGGTCGTGGTCAGCGAGGCCAGATCGGAGCCGGCGCCGGGCTCGGAGAAGCCCTGGCACCAGCGTTCGGTTCCGTTGATCATGCCGGGCAGGAACCGGGCGGCCAGGTCCTTGCTGCCGTGGTGGCCGAGACCGGTGACGAGGTAGCCGAGGCTCGGTCGCGGCGGCGCCCCGGCGATCGCGAGTTCCTCGTCGAGGATCACGTCGTAGACGGGCGGAAGCTCCTGTCCGCCGTACTCCTTGGGCCACGACAGTCCGAAGAACCCGGCGCCGTACAGCGCCTGGTGCCACTCCCCCTGCCGCGCCCAGTACTCGTCCCCGGAAGTCGGGAACTTCTTTGCGTTGTCGGTCAGCCAGGCGCGCAACCGTTCCCGGAATGCGGCTTCGTCCGGCGAGTCACGAAAGTCCAAGGTCGATCTCCTCCAGGCTCACAGGGAACAGTTCGGTGGACGTCAGCGCCCGCCGCAGGTAGACGTGTTCGAGGCACTCCCAGGTGTTGCCGATGCCGCCGTGCACCTGAATGGCGCTCTCGCACACCGTGCGAGCGGCCCGGGCGGAGTAGAGCTTCGCGATCCGCGCGGCGCGCACCGCCTCGGCCGGCGGCAATTCGTCGACGGCCCAGGCCGCGTGCCGCAGCACACTCACCGATCCCTCGATCAGGGCCTCGCTCTCGGCGAGCAGGTGGGCCACCGCCTGGTACGACCCGATCGTCTTGCCGTACTGCTCACGCACCTTCACGTAGTCGCAGGCCGTCGCCTGCGCACCGCGGGACGTGCCGACCAGGTCGGCACAGGTGGCCACGAGGGCGAGCGCGTACCACCGCTGTCCGTCGTCCTCGGACACCTCCCCGAGGCGTTCGGACGGCACGGCGAGTTCGGCGAACTGTCGGGTCAGGTCGGCGGCGGGGGCCACCGCGCCGACTCCGGCGGAGGTGACGACGTTGTCCCGCAACGTGACCACGCTGTCGAGACCGCGAGCGTCGAAGGCCTCGCCGTTCACCCCGATCGCCCGCGACTGCTGACCGTCGGCAACGTGCCGGTAGAGGTCGTCGGCGAGGACGGGACCGAGGAACGGCACGTCGATCAGGCCGCGGCCGAACTCCTCGGCCACGATCGCAACCTCCACGCCGGAGGCTCCGTCGGAGCGGAGGGACCGCCAGCCGGTGGTGTCGACCGTCTTCTCCAGCCGGGCGATCCTCGCCGCGTCGTCCAGATCCAGGACCGATCCCGGTCCGAGGTCGTCGGCCAGTTTGGCGGCCGCGTCACGCAGCTGCCGTTGTTCACTCGTCAGACGTACGTCCATGGCGCTCCTTGAGTTCTCGGCGCAGCACCTTGCCCGAAGGCAGGCGCGGGATTTCGGGCACTATCGCGATGCGGCTCAGCCGCTTGTAGGTGGCCAGCCGTTCGCCGGCGTACGCGATCAGCTCGGCCTCGTCGATGGCCCCGGCCGTCTCGACCGCGGCGACGATGGCCTCCCCGCTGACCGGATCAGGTACGCCGAACACTGCACAGTCCACGACGGCGGGATGACCGTGCAGGACGGCCTCGATCTCGGCCGGGGCAACCTGAAAACCCTTGACCTTGATCATTTCCTTGAGCCGGTCGGTGATCCGCAGCCAGCCGTCGGCGTCGAGATAGCCGACGTCGCCGGTCCGGTACCAGCCGTCGACGAACGCGTCGGCGGTCGCCTCGTCCGGCAGGTACCCGACCATCAGCGACTCGGACCGGGTCTGGATCTCGCCGATCTCGCCGGGGCCGACGGGCTGCCCGGATTCGAGGGACGCCACCCGGACCTCGACACCCGGCACGGGGCGGCCGACGCTGTCGAGTCTGGCGCCCTCGACGGGATTGCACGCGATGACCGGCAGTTCGCTGGCGCCGTAGGCCGGCATCCAGCCGACCCCGGTTCGCTGCGTGACCTGCTCGGCGACGCTCGGCGTGACCGGTGTTGCGCCCCACATGATGTAGCGCAGCGACGACAGGTCGTACGACTCGAGGTCCGGATGCGAGGCGATCGCCAGCGCGATGGGCGCGACGGCCATCTCCACCGTGATCCGGTCGGCCTCGATGTGATGCAGCATCCGGTCGAGGTCGAATCGCCGGTGCAGCCGGAGCCACGCCCCGCAGTCCAGCGCGGTCGCGATGTTCAGCAGGCCGAGGATGTGCGAGGGCGGCGTGACGATCTGCATCCGGTCCTTCGACGACAGGTCGAGCGCCTCCCGCCAGTGCCCGACCGCGGCGGCGAACGAGCCGAAGGTGTGCCGGACCGCCTTCGGCATCCCGGTGGTACCGGAACTGAAGACCAGGACGGCGTCCGCGTTCGGGTCGGGCTGCGGGAACGATCCGTGCTCGGGGACGATCGGTTCGTCGAGGTGCAGCATGGGGGCGAGCTCGCCGAGGACGGGGTTGTCCCCCACCGCGTAGGTGGGTTGCGAGACGGCCAGGGCGTGCTCGACCTCGTTGCGTTTCCAGGCCGGGCTGATCAGCACCACCGCGGCGCCGAGCCGCCAGATCGCCCGCACGGCCACCACGAACTCCGGCCGATTCGAGGACATCAGTGCGACCCGGTCGCCTGCGCGTACACCGCCGCGGGTCATCGTCGCGGCCAGTCCGTCGGCCAGCGCGTCGAGGTCGGCGAGCGTGTACTCCCGGTCCTCGAACGCGAGCACCGTCGGTCCCGTTTCCGCATCGTCCGGCCGAACCGCCACCGAGGCGTCGCCCGCGTTGTTCGAATTCGACATTGAGAAGATCCTATCTCGTCAGAGAGAATAGTATTCTCTGATTGCTAGAACCTTAATACCAGGAGGCTACGGTCCATGGCGAGACCCCCTTTGTTCCAGCGCGCGACCGTGACGCGGATCGTCAAGGAGTGCGCGGACGCACGTACGTACGTCCTCGCCCCGCACGACGGCCCGTTCTCCTACCAGGCCGGGCAGTTCTGCACGTTCAAGGTGCGCGTGGATGGCCAGGACCTGTACCGCTCCTACTCGATGTCGAGCGCCCCGGAAACCGACGACGAACTGATGACCACCGTCAAGCGGGTGCCCGGCGGCCGGGTGTCGAACTGGCTGCACGACAACCTCGTCGAGGGCGACGAGGTGGAACTGACCACCCCGGCAGGCACCTTCCTGTTGCAGCCGAGCGAGGCGCCGTTGCTCGGTTTCGCCGGCGGCAGCGGCATCACCCCGATCCTGGCCCTGGCGAAGAGCACCCTGGCCACCACGAACCGCCGGGTCCGGCTGCTGTGCGCGGACCGCGACGAGGCGTCGGTCATCTTCGAGTCGGTTCTCGCCGAACTCGTCGAGCGGTACCCCGACCGGCTGTCGGTGACCCGCCATCTCGACAATCGCGGCGGATTCCTCGACGCGGGTGCCGTGCGGGAGTTCGTCGGCGACGACGTGGCCGCGGACAGCTACCTGTGCGGCCCCGAGCCCTTCATGGCACTGGTCGAGTCCGCCCTCCCCGGTCCCGGGCGGGTGTTCAGCGAGAAGTTCGGCACCCCGGCGGAACCGGTGACCGCGGCCCCCGCGCCCGCCGCCGACGCGACACCGCCCCAGGGCACCGTGTCCGTCACCCTGGGACGCCAGAAGGTCACGGTCCAGCGTCAGGACGGCGAGACCATCCTGGAGAGCGCCCGCCGCGGCGGCCTGACGCCGCCGTTCTCCTGTGAGGCCGGCAACTGCGGCACCTGCATCGCCACCCTCACCGAGGGCACCGCGACCATGCGGGTCAACGACGTGCTCAGCGACGGGGAGATCGCCGACGGTTACGTCCTGACCTGCCAGGCCGTCCCGGACTGCGCGTCGGTCACGGTGGTCTACGAGGACTGAGCCGGAACGAACGAATCGGGGGCCACCGTCCGGTGGCCCCCGACTTCGTGTCCCTGCCTGCGTCTCATGCGTCCGGCTGGACACCCTTGACACGAGGGCGCCCCGCGGCCTTGCCCGCCGCCCGCTCGGCCGCGTCGACGGCCTGCCAGCGCGCCTTGTCGATCACGCCCGGCACCCGTCCGGTCACGAGCGCGGCAAGCGCGTCCCGGTCACCCTCGGGCGCAGTGAGCCTGCCTGCCTGGAAATCCTCCAGCAACGCGGCGACCGTCTCCTCGGAGTCCGTCCGGTTGGTGCCGATGACGCCGCGCGGACCCCTCTTGATCCATCCGGTGGTGTAGATGCCGTCCGCCCCCTCGATCCGGCCGCGGTCGTTCGGGAGGACGGCGCGCGCCTCGTCGAAGGGCAGTCCGTCGACCGGACGCCCGCGGTAGCCGACCGACCGGAGCACCAGCGCGGTCGGGATCGTCTCGATCTCCCCGGTCGGCACCGCGTTCAGATCCTCGTCAAGGGTGTTGCGCACCAGCGTGATCGACTCGACCCTGCCGTCACCGTGCAGTTCGGTGGGCGAGGCCAGGTATCGGAACACGATCCGCTTCCCTGCCCCCGAGCCGCCCGTCGCTGCGTACTCGCGGGCGAGGTCCATCTTCAGCCGCACCGAGGGTTCCGCCTCCGGATCATCGACGATCGCCGCACTCGCCGCGTCCAACTCCAGTTCCGTCTCGTCGACGACGACGTCGACGCCGGGCAGGTGCCCGAGCGCGAGGAACTCCGAGGTCGAGTACGCCGCCTGCGCCGGTCCCCGCCGACCGACCACGACGACCTCGCGGATGTTGCTGTCGCGCAGGGCCTTCAGTGCATGGTCGGCGATGTCGGTGCGCGCGAGCTCATCCGGGTCCATCACCAGGATCCGGGCGACGTCGAGCGCGACGTTGCCGTTGCCGATGATCACCGCCCGTTCCGCGGTCAGGTCGAACTGCCGGTCCGCGTGGTCGGGATGGCCGTTGTACCAGGCCACGAACTCGGTTGCCGAATGGCTGCCGTCGAGGTCCTCGCCGGCAACGCCGAGACGCCGATCGCCGGGAGCGCCGACCGCGTAGACGACCGCATGGTGGTGTGCGCGCAGCTCGTCGAGGGTGACATCGGCGCCGATCTCGACGCCGAGGTGCATCCGCACCGCATCGGACCGGAACGCCGCCGAGAACCGGTCGGTGACCCCCTTCGTCTCGTGGTGATCCGGGGCGACGCCGTTGCGGATCAGGCCCCACGGCGTGGGCAGGCGGTCGAAGATCTCGACCTCGACGTTGCCGTACCGGAGCAACTGCTCGGCCGCATAGCAGCCCGCCGGACCGGAACCGACGATCGCGACACGGAGCGTGCCGAGCTCCGCGGGCAGACGGCGCGGCGCCGACGGCGGGACGAGGAGGGAGTTGTCGAGCGGGTGCCTCTCGAAGTACGCGCGGTTGATGTCGGTGAACCGTTCCAGCGACGCCGGCAGGTCGAAATCGGAGTAGATCGCGTCCACCGGACAGGCCTCCGTGCACGCGCCGCAGTCGATGCAGGTGTCCGCGTCGATGTAGAGCATCTCGGTGGTGCCGAAATCGGGGTCGTCCGGCCGGGGACGGATGCAGTCGACCGGGCACTCGGGAACGCAACTGGCGTCGTTGCAGCAACGCTGCGTGATAACGAAGGTCATGGGAAATCCTGGGCATCTCGGACGGATCAGCATCGCGACTCGAACGGCTGCGGTCCGCCTTCCACAACGGCGTACCGCGCTGCCTCACCAATCGCGAGAATGACGTTTCTGATATTGTAGAACATTGTTTTCACCCGAACAACGGACAAACCGGGCGCAAAGCCGTGCACCGATCACTGGTCGACGAGACCGCCGGAATCCGCTTCCGTTCCGGCCGTATCGATCTGGCGCCGATGCCCTCAGCTGGCAGACGCCAGACCCACATCGCCCGGACCACGACGCAGATCTGTCCAGATCGACTCCGTCACCCCCGCCGCTGCGACCGACTCCGACGCCGCGGCGAGGGCCCGACCCTTGAACGCCCGAGCGGCACCGCTGAGCCGATGCTCCCCCGGCCGGAACCACTCATCCATATCCCCCGACCACACCTCACCCCACATGCTGATGCTCATGTCACCTTGCTTCGCGAGGAGTCCCAGCAGACCACTTCGCACCCGCTCGTCGCTGACGAACAAGTCCACCGACACGGCCAGCTCGTGCGGATGCGGACCTGCCGGCGTCGCGAGCGCCGCATCCAGATCCAGTGTTCGAACACCGAGAATCTGAAACGGACGAAGATCCGGATGGTCGGCGACGACAGCCGTGACATCCCAACCCGAGGTCACCCGATCGAACATCCACCCACCGGCCAGTCGCACCACATCGCGCACACTCGGCCCGAACACCACCAGTCGCTTCCTGAGGCTGTGCTGACGGGCGTGCGCCGTCGACTGAGCCACCGAATGAACACGGTCGAGACCTCGTCGCGAGGTGACGATCGATCGAGCAGCCATCATGTCTCCGTTTCTCCGAGGAAGCGCGAGCCTTCAGCCACCGGAAGTAACCGGGTTACCGCAGGAAGGTAGCAAGGCGCCCCACCCGCGGCAAGGAAATCCACGAAGTTGGGGAACGCCGAGGCAAAGGGCGGGCCGCGCGGACCGTCACCGCGCCTCGGCGCCGCGAATGTGTCCTTGACCACATACCGGCGCTGGTGCTAAGCATGTGCCCAACAAATGCTGATCGAGTGCTCAGCATTGGGGGTTCGTAGACACTTCACAGGAGGCTGCGGTGACCGACTTCGAAACGATCGACTACTTCACGGATCCGTCCCTGGTACCGGATCCACACCCCTACTACGACCATCTGAGATCCAAATGTCCGGTGACGCGACTGCCGGTGTACAACGTGATCGCGGTGACCGGATACGAGGAGGCCGCCGAGATCTTCCGCGACGCGGACACCTTCTCCAACATCATCGCGCCGATCGGGCCGTTCCCCCCGCTGCCGTTCGAGCCGGAGGGCGACGACATCAGCGCCCAGATCGAGGCGCATCGCAGCGAGTTCCCGATGTCCGAACACCTGGTCACCTTCGACCCGCCGCAGCACCAGCGCACCCGGTCGCTGCTGGGAAAGCTGTTGACGCCGAGGAGGATCCAGGAGAACGAAGAGTTCCTGTGGGGCCTGGCCGACCGGCAGATCGACGAGTTTCTCGCCAACGGCCGGTGCGAACTGATGAAGGAGTACGCACAGCCGTTCGCGCTGCTGACGATCGCGGACCTGCTCGGTGTGCCGGTCGAGGACCGCGAAGCGTTCCGCATCCACCTCGGCGCGCAGAAGCCCGGCGCGATGAGCGAGGAAAACGCGCTCGCGCACAACCCGCTCGAGTTCCTCGACGGCAAGTTCAGCGCCTACCTCGAGGACCGCCGTAACTCCCCCCAGGGCGACGTCCTCACCAGCCTCGCCGAGTCCACCTACCCCGACGGCTCGATGCCTGAGGTGATCGAACTGGTCCGCCTGGCGACCTTCCTGTTCGGCGCCGGCCAGGACACCACCGCCCGGCTGATCACCGCCTCGTTGCAGAAGATCGGCGACGACCAGCAGTTGCAGAAGCAGTTGAGGGAGGACCGGTCCCGCATCCCGAATTTCGTCGAGGAGATGCTGCGGATGGAGGGCACCGTCAAGAGCGACTTCCGGCTGGCCCGCCGCACCACCACCGTCGCCGGGGTCGAGATCCCGGCCGGCACCACCGTGATGATCAATCCCGGTGCCGTGAACCGGGATCCGCGCCGCTTCGAGGATCCGCACGAGTTCGATGCCGACCGGCACAACGCCCGCGAGCACCTCGCCTTCGGCCGGGGCATCCACTCCTGCCCCGGTGGACCGCTGAGCCGCACCGAAGCCCGCATCACGATCGAGCGCTTCCTCGACCGCACCGAGGACATCCGGATCTCCGAGGAGCACCACGGCCCCGCCGGCTCCCGCCGCTACACCTACGAACCGACCTACATTCTGCGTGGCCTGACCGAACTCCACCTCGAGTTCACGCCCGTTTCCTGATCCGCCCCACGAGAGGACCTCATGAGCACCGACAACACCGCGGCGGCCGGCCGCGTTGCCGTGATCACCGGCGGCGCTTCGGGTATCGGCCTGGCCGTCGCCCGTCACCTCGGGGAGGCCGGACACCCGGTCGCCCTGTTCGATCTTCCCGGCGAGACCCTGCAGCAGGCGGCCGAGGGCCTCCGCGGCGACGGGATCACCGCACTGGCCTGCGAGGTGGACGTCACCGACCGGGGCGCCGTCGACAAGGCGATGGATCAGGTGCGCGGCGAGCTCGGACCCGTGCGCATCATGGTCACCAGCGCCGGCATCGAGACCACCGCGCCGTTCGGCGACATCGCCGCCGACGACTGGGAGCGGGTCCTCGCCGTCAACCTGACCGGCACGTTCCACAGTGTGCAGTCGGCGCTTCCGGACATGAAGGAGAGCGGTTGGGGCCGGATCGTCACGATCTCATCCTCGAGCGCCCAGTCCGGCGCCCCCGACCGCGCGCACTACGTCGCATCCAAGGGTGGCGTCATCGCGCTGACCAAGGCGCTGTCGTTCGAGCTGGCACCGCTCGGCATCACCGCCAACACCATCCCGCCGTCGATCATCGACACCCCGATGGCGCGCGAAGGGGCGAAGCACGACGCGATGATCAACCTCGACGCACTGGCGTCGATGACGCCGGTCCGGCGGATCGGCACACCGGACGACGTCGCCGCTGCCACCGCGTTCCTGTGCACGGACGCCGCCGGATTCATCACCGGCCAGGTCATCGGCGTCAACGGCGGCTGGTACCTCTGATGCGCGTCGTCGCCGACTTCGAGCGGTGCGAGGCCAACGCGATCTGCGTCGGGTTGGCCCCCGACATCTTCGACCTGAACGACGACGAAGAACTCTCGGTGGCGCCCGGACCGGTTCCCGCTCACCTCGAGCGGGCCGTCCGGGACTCCGTCAACCAGTGTCCCCGAGCGGCCCTTCGCGAGATCGAGTAGCACTGCGACCAACGGACACGAGAGCAGCTGAGCCACAACACGATGCGGGGCCTGCCGGACGACGATCGTCCGGCAGGCCCCGCACTTCGTGTTCATGCGCTCGGAGGCTCAGGCCCGGGTCGGCACCTGACCGTGCTCGCCGAGGCGCGGCGGCGGTCCGTACTCCGGCTCGAAACCCTCGACCCGGATGGGGCTTCCGATCAGTCTGAAGTCCCCGGCGCTCACCACGACCTCCGGCGTCTCCGCCAGCGCCTCCGGCAGCGTCCGCACCGCCGCCGCCGGAACCCCCAGCGGCCGCAGGCGTTTCTCCCAGCCGAGCGCGGTGTCGGCGGCCAGGGCGGCGGTCACCACGGCCAGCACCTCGTCCCTCCGCTGCGCGCGTTCGGCCATGGTGGGGAATCCGTCGATCCCGGCCTCCGCAGAGAACGACCGCCAGAACCCGTCGTGGGTGACGAACAGGGCCAGGTGACCCTCGGCGGTCGGAAACAGCTGCGCCGGAACATAGTAGGAATGCGCACCGTTGGCCATTCGCTTCGGTGTCGTTCCCTCGTTCAGGTATGCCGAAGCGCGGTAGTTCAGTTGGGACAGCATGACGTCGCGCAGCGACACGTCCACCTGCCCGCCGCGACCGGACACGATCTGCGCGAGCAGGCCGAGTGCGGTGGTGAGACCGGTGGAGTTGTCGGCCGCCGAGTAGCCGGGCAGCGTCGGCGGGCCGTCCGGGTCACCGGTGAGTGCGGCGACGCCGGTCTGCGCCTGGATGACGTAGTCGAATGCCGGGTCGTCGCCGGCATCGAGTCCGTATCCGGTGAGGGCGACGCAGACGATCTTCTCGTTCCACCGGCGCAGGGACCCGTAGTCGAGCCCGTACTTGCGGATCGCCGACGGCTTGAGGTTGACGATCAGGCCGTGCGACTGCGCGGCGAGTTCGCCGAGCCGGCGTTGTCCCTCGTCGGTGCCGAGGTCGAGGCAGATGCTGCGCTTGCCCCGATTGAGGCTGGCGAAGTAGGCGTCGCTCACCTGCCGGGAGAGATCGCCGGTCGGTGGCTCGATCTTGGTGACCTCGGCGCCGAGGTCGGCGAGCATCATGGTCGCGTACGGCCCGGCCAGGATGTGCCCCACCTCGAGGATCCTGATGCCCGACAGCGGGCCCGCTGTCGTCATCGGAGGTCCTTGACCAACTCCGCCACCACTTCCCGGGTCCGGTACTTGGATGCGACGAGCTCGTCCCGGGTGTCACCGATCGGCAGCAACCGCATCGAGATGTCGGTGGCGCCCGCCTCCGCGTACCGACGGAAGCCGGCCATGATGGCCTCCTCGTCCCCCGCGATGCACAGGTCGCCGACGTCCCGGACATCCCCGTGGTCGAGCAGACGCTGGTAGTTCGGCGAGACCTCGGCCTCCGCGAGGATACGGTTCGCGCGTTCCCGGGCGGTGTCGACCTCGGACGGCCGGCACAGGCACACCGGCAGCCCGGCGACGATGCGCGGCGCCGGGCGGCCGACGTCGGCGGCGGCCTTGGTGATCTTGGGCGCGATGTGGTCGGCGATCGCGCGGTCGTCCGCCATCCACAGCACGGTGCCGTCGGCCCGCTCACCGGCGATCTTGAGCATGACCGGTCCAAGGGCCGCGACGAACACCGGCATCGGAGCCACCGGCGGCAGGTCGAGCGGATTGTGCACGGTGAAGGTGCCGTTCTCGACGTCAACGCTGCCCGATCCCGCCAGCGCGGCGTTCAGGACCTCGAGATAGTCGCGGGTGTACCCCGCCGGCTTCTCGTAGGGCAGGCCGAGCATGTCCTGCACGATCCAATGGTGCGAGGGCCCGACGCCGAGGGACAGCCGGCCACCGATGGCGGCGTGCACGGACAGCGCCTGACGTGCCAGCGCGATCGGGTGCTGCGCCTGCAACGGCACCACCGCGGTTCCGATCTCGATCGTCGAGGTCCGTGCACCCATCAGCGCGACGGCCGTCAACGCGTCGAAATCGTTGGGCACCTGCGGCACCCACACGGTGTCCAAGCCCGCGGATTCCGCCCACTCCACGTCGGCCATCATCCGGGCGACCTTGCGCGCGGAGTCCCCCCGCTCCGGCCCGACCATCACACCGATCCGCACGTTACCTCCAGGTTTGACGAGATGAATTGTCTTGCACTGCGCGAAACCACCCTGACCGAATGTGGGATTCGGTCACGTGAACCGACCGAATCCCACATTCGGTCAGGACGGGGACGGGGACCCGGTGAGCTTGCGCACCTCGGTCACCAGCACGTCCAGCGGCGTGCTGGTCGGGAACACCGCGGCCGCACCCGCCTCGAGCAGACGCGGGACGTCGGCCTGCGGGATCGTGCCGCCGACGATCACGTCGATGTCTCCGGCGTCGGCCGCCCGCAACGCGTCGACGACCCGGGTGGTCAGGGCCACGTGCGCACCCGAGAGGATGCTCAGGCCGACGACAGCGACGTCCTCCTGCAGCGCGATCGAGACGATGTCCTCGACCCGCTGGCGGATGCCGGTGTAGATCACCTCGAATCCGGCGTCGCGCAACGCGCGAGCGACGATCTTGGCGCCGCGGTCGTGACCGTCGAGTCCGGGCTTGGCGACGAGAATGCGCGCGGTCATCAGAACACCACCGGCTGCACGAACTCGCCCCACACGGCCTTGAGCGCGGAAACCATCTCGCCGACGGTGCAATACGCGTTGGCGCAGTCGATCAGGGAATGCATCAGATTGTCGGTTCCTTCCGCGGCGCGGGACAGGGCGGCGAGGCTGGAACGAACCGCCTCGGGGTCGCGTTCGGCCTTGACTTTCGCGAGCCGCTTGAGCTGTAGTTCGCGGCCCTCGGCGTCGAGCTCGTACGTTCCGATCTCGGGTGCGGGCTCGTTCGAGGTGAACTTGTTGACACCGACGACCGGGCGCTCGCCGGCCTCGATCTCCTGGTGCAGCTTGTACGCCTCGTCGGCGATCAGGCCCTGCAGGTAGCCGTCCTCGATTGCACGAACCATGCCGCCGTGCTGTTCGAGGTCGGCCATGATCTCGATGATCCTGGCCTCGGTGGCGTCGGTGAGCGCTTCGACGAAGTAGGATCCGCCGAGCGGGTCGGCGACGCGCGTCACGCCGGTCTCGTACGCGAGGATCTGCTGGGTGCGCAGCGCCAGGGTTGCCGACTCCTCGCTGGGCAGCGCGAACGGCTCGTCCCAGGCGGCGGTGAACATCGACTGCACGCCGCCTAGCACGGAGGCCATCGACTCGTAGGCGACACGGACCAGGTTGTTCTGGGCCTGCGGCGCATACAGCGAGGCGCCGCCCGCGACACAGCCGAACCGGAACATCGACGCCTTCTCGGTGGTCGCGCCGTACCGCTCGCGCACGATCGTCGCCCAACGCCGTCGTCCCGCACGATATTTGGCGATCTCCTCGAAGAAGTCGCCGTGCGTGTAGAAGAAGAAGGAGATCTGGGGCGCGAACTCGTCGATCGTCATCCGGCCGCGCTCGACCACGGTGTCGCAGTAGGTGACGCCGTCCGCGAGGGTGAAGGACATCTCCTGCACCGCGTTGGCCCCGGCGTCACGGAAGTGTGCTCCGGCCACGGAGATCGCGTTGAACCGGGGCACCTCGGCCGCACAGAACTCGATGGTGTCCGCGATCAGGCGCAGCGAGGGCTCCGGCGGCCAGATCCAGGTGCCGCGAGAGGCGTATTCCTTGAGGATGTCGTTCTGGATGGTGCCCGTCAGTTTCTCGCGCGGCACGCCCTTGCGTTCGGCGGCGGCGACGTAGAAGGCGAGCAGGATCGCGGCGGTCCCGTTGATGGTGAAGCTGGTGCTGATCTTGTCCAGCGGGATCCCGTCGAACAGCACCTCGGCGTCGGCGAGCGTGTCGACGGCGACCCCGACCCGGCCGACCTCCTCGCTGACCTCGGGGTCGTCGGAGTCGTAGCCGCACTGCGTCGGCAGGTCCAGCGCCACCGACAGCCCGGTACCGCCCTGCTCGAGGAGGTAGCGGTAGCGGCGATTGGACTCCTCGGCGGTGCCGAAGCCGGAGTACTGCCGGAAGGTCCACAGCCGGCCGCGGTAGCCGGACGAGAAGTTGCCGCGAGTGAAGGGGAACTGGCCCGGGGCAGGCGGGTCGACACCGGTGTCGGTCGGCCCGTAGACCGCCTCCAGCGGGATGCCCGACGAGGTCTCAACGTTGTCAGTCACGCCGACAACGATACTTGCAGAAAATGAGAATGCCAATATCATCACCGAGAATAGACTGATCAGACCTTGACGGGAGAACGATGTCCAGCCGAGAGAACACCCTCACCGACCGCACCATGGTCATTTCCGGGGCCAGCCGCGGAATCGGCCTGGCCATCGCGGTGGCCGCGGGCAGGCAGGGCGCGAACGTGGTGCTGCTGGCCAAGACGGCGGAGCCGCACCCGCGGCTGCAGGGCACCGTCCACACCGCGGTCGCCGAGATCGAGGCCGCGGGCGGCAAGGCGGTTGCGGTGGTCGGCGACGTCCGCAACGAGGAGGACGTGGCGCGCACCGCGGCAACCGCCGTGGAACGGTTCGGCGGCATCGACATCTGCGTCAACAACGCCAGCGCGATCGCCCTGGAACCGACCGAGCAGCTCTCGGGCAAGAAGTACGACCTGATGCAGGACATCAACTGCAAGGGCACGTTCCTTCTCACCCAGGCGTGCCTGCCGCACCTGCGCGCATCGTCCAACCCGCACGTGCTCACCATCGCCCCGCCGGTGAACATGAACCCGCGATGGCTCGGCGCGCACCCCGCCTACACGCTGTCCAAGTACGGAATGACCTTGCTGTCGTTGGGTTTTGCCGACGAGTTCGCCGACGCCGGCATCGCCGCGAACTGCCTGTGGCCGCAGACCTACATCGCCACCTCCGCCGTCGCGAACATGGTCGACGGCGAGAACCTGCTCTCCTCGTCGCGGTCCCCGGAGATCATGGCGGACGCCGCGGTCGAGATCGTCTCCCGGCCCGCGCGCACGACGACCGGCAACTGCTACATCGACGCCGACGTGCTCACCGAGTCCGGGGTCGCCGACCTGTCCCGCTACGGCGGCGGCGACCAGCCGCAGCTGGACCTGTTCCTCGACTGACCCGTTCCCCAGGGGAGGTAGCCGTGTACATCTGCCTGTGCCACGCCATCACGCACCACACGGTCGACGAGGCCGTCGCCCGCGGCGCACGCACCTCGAAGGAGGTCGCGGCCGCATGCGGCGCGGGCTCGGACTGCGGACGGTGCCGCCGCACGGTGCAGGCGATCATCGCCGCGGCGGCGGGCGGAGCCACCGGGCCGGCGGCGGACGCGGGGGCGACCATCGCCACCACGCATGCCCGGCGGCATCACGCCCCCGCACGGTGACCCTTCTCGGTGGCGCCCTCCCGAACGGAGGGCGCCACCGAGATCACCCGCCTCGACGGATCACTTGCCCTTGGCGAGGACTCGATCCGCGGCCTCCCAGTGCGCGTCCGACACCCACAACCGGGCGAACGCCGCGACCGCCTCGGACTCGGAGGCGCCACCGATCACCTGCTTGATCGCGCCGGACGACGGGTTGGCCAGCGACCTCGCCAGCGTGCGCCAACCGTCGGCGAACGACTCGCGCGGGAGCACCCGGTCCACCAGACCGACGCGCTGAGCTTCGTCGGCACCGAGGACGGCCCCGGACCCGGCCAGCATCAGCGCGCGACCGCGACCGACCAGGGCGGCGAGCCTCTCGGCGCCACCCCAGGCGGGCATGATGGCCAGGCTCACCTGGTTGAAGCCGATCTTGATGTCGTCCGCGGCGACCCGGATGTCGGCGGCGACGGCGACCTCGGCACCACCGCCGAGGGCGTGGCCGTTCAGCGCCGCGACCACCGGGGCCGGGAAGTTCGCGATCCGGTCGCAGATCGACCGCATCCGCCACGCCATGTCCGCGGCCTGCTCCTCGGTCCGCAGCCTGCTCAGCTCCTTGAGGTCACCACCCGACACGAAGGCCCGGTCGCCCCCGCCGGTGACGACCAGGGCCTGCGCGCCCGCCGCCTCGTCGAGCGCCTTGTCCAACTGGTCCATGGTTTCCGGCGCGATGGCGTTGCGGGCGTGCGGACGGTCGATGGTGATGACCGCCAGCCCCTCGTCGAATTCGAGGTCGACCATCTTTCATTCTCCCAACTGATATTGGCATTCTCTTGCTACGAGAATAATCTATCCGCAGTTGACGGAACATCGGCCGGACCGACCCCGCCGGCACGATGCCCGGGTGCGGCGCCGACATAGGCATTGGAGCTCGCCACATGCGGAACATCCCCAGCGAACTGGTCACCCGTTACGAGTCGGAGGGGTGGTGGACCAAGGACACGATCGGCGATCTGCTCACCCGCGGCCTGGACGCGGCGCCCGACACCGAGTTCCGCGTCCACTCCGCGGTCCGCCCGTACACCGGCACGTTCCGCGACGTCGAGCTCGTCGCCCGCCGCCTCGCCGCCGGCCTGCGCGAGCGCGGAGTCGGCCCCGGCGACATCGTCGCCTTCCAGCTGCCGAACTGGATGGAGGCGGCGGCGGTGTTCTGGGCGTCGTCCTTCCTCGGCGCGGCGGTGGTACCCATCGTGCACTTCTACGGCCGACGCGAACTCGAGTTCATCCTGGGAGACACGAAACCGAAGGTCTTCGTCACCACCGAGAATTTCGGCCGCACCGAGGTGCACGAAGACCTCTGCGCGACAGTGCCGATCGTCGGCGTGGTCGGCTGCAACATTTCCCGAGGCTCCGCCCGGGGTGACAATTTCGACGACCTGCTCGCCACCGAGCCGATGCTCGGGCTGCTCCCGGTCGATGCGGCGGAGCCGGCGTTGATCGCGTTCACCTCCGGGACGACCAGCACTCCCAAGGGTGTGGTGCACAGCCACCAGACACTCGGCCACGAGACCCGTCAGCTCTCCGACCTGTACCCGCCGGACCGCGGCCATCAACTCACCGCGGCTCCGGTCGGGCACTTCATCGGCATGGTGAACGCCTTCCTGATCCCGGTGCTCGACGGCACCGCCGTCAATCTCACCGACGTCTGGGACCCGGCACAGGCGCTGGCCCTGATGCGTAGCGACGGACTGACCGTCGGCGGCGGCGCCACCTACTTCGTCACCAGCCTGCTCGACCACCCGGACTTCACCCCCGAGCACCTGCCGTTCATGCGGTACGCCGGCCTCGGCGGGTCGTCGGTGCCCGCGGCCGTGACCACCCGACTGGAGGATCTCGGCATCACGGTGTTCCGCTCCTACGGCAGCACCGAGCACCCGTCGATCACCGGGTCCCGGCACACCGCCCCGACCGACAAGCGGCTGTTCACCGACGGCGACGCGCTGTCCGGGGTGGAGATCCGTCTCGCCGAGGACGGCGAGATCCTCAGTCGCGGACCGGAACTGTGCATGGGGTACACCGATCCGGAGCTGACCGCGAAGGTCTTCGACGAGGACGGCTGGTATCACACCGGCGACATCGGAGTGCTGGACGAGGACGGTTACCTGACGATCACGGATCGCAAGTCCGACATCATCATTCGCGGCGGCGAGAACATCAGCGCGCTCGAGGTCGAGGAGGTGTTGCTCACCGTGCCCGGCGTCGCCGAGGCGGTGGTGGTGGCCGTTCCGGACGCCCGACTCGGAGAACGCGCGGCGGCCGTCGTCCGAATGCGCCCCGGAAGCGAAGCCCCCTCGATGGACGGCCTGCGCACGCACTTCGACCGGGCCGGACTGGCCAAGCAGAAGTGGCCCGAGGAGTTGCACCAGGTAGACGACTTCCCCCGCACCGCAAGCGGCAAGATCCAGAAGTTCGTCGTCCGGAACGATATTGCGACACTCAAGTAGAGAGAATAGTATTCTCATAAATCGAGAAGGAGGATCACATGCCTGCGAGCAAGCTGCCCTACCCGTTGTTCGACGCCGACAACCACCTCTACGAGACCGAGGAGGCCCTGACGAAATACCTCCCGGAGAAGTACAAGAACGCCATCAGGTACGTGCAGGTCGACGGCCGGACGAAGATCGCCATCAACGGGCAGATCAGCGAGTACATCCCGAACCCGACGTTCGAGGTGGTGGCCCGGCCCGGCGCGATGGAGGAGTACTTCAAGAACGGCAATCCCGAGGGCAAGAGCCGGCGGGAGATCTTCGGCGACTCGATGAAGGCCATCCCGGCCTTCCGCGACCCCGCGGCCCGCCTGGAACTCATGGACGAACTCAAGGTCGACCGCACCCTGATGTTCCCAACACTCGCCAGCGTGGTCGAGGAGCGCATGCGTCACGATCCCGAACTGATCCACGCGGTCACCCACGCTCTCAACGAATGGCTGTACGACACCTGGTCTTTCAACTACAAGGACCGGATCTTCACCACCCCGGTGATCAGTCTGCCGATCCTCGACAAGGCGATCGAGGAGCTCGAGTGGGTCGCCGAGCGCGGCGCCCGCGCCGTTCTCATCCGCCCCGCCCCGGTTCCCGGGTTCAAGGGCCCGCGGTCCTTCGCGTTGCCCGAGTTCGACCCGTTCTGGAAGCGCGTCGTCGAACTCGACATCCTGGTCGCGATGCACTCCTCGGACAGCGGTTACGCCCGCTACACCGCCGAATGGGACGGCAGCGACACCGAGATGCTGCCCTTCCAGACCAACACCTTCAGCATGATCAACGAGTGGCGTCCGGTGCAGGACACCGTGGCCTCCTGGGTCTGCCACGGCGCCCTGTTCCGCTTCCCGGACCTCAAGATCGCCGTCATCGAGTCCGGCGCCAGCTGGCTGCCGCCGCTGCTCGACTCGCTCGCCGACACCTTCAAGAAGGCCCCCGAGGGCTTCGGCATGCAGGACCCCGTCGAGGCGATCAAGCGCAGCATCCACGTCAGCCCGTTCTACGAGGAGGGCGTCGCCGACCTGATCGAACTGGTCGGCGTCGACCGTGTGCTGTTCGGATCCGACTACCCGCACCCCGAGGGGCTCGCCCAGCCGACCCACTTCGCGGACATGCTCGACCACCTCCCGGCGGAGGACCAGGCAAAGATCATGGGCGGCAACCTCGCGAGGTTGATGTCCCTATGACCTGGAAGACCATCCCCGAGATGGTCCTGAGCGTCGGCGATCGCTTCGGTTCTGCCGAAGCGATCGTCGACGGGCAGACGCGGATCACCTTCAGCGAACTGACCGACCGGATCCGCCGCGCCGCAGGATCATTCGCCGACGCAGGCATTCGCAAGGGCGACCGGGTCGCCCTGTGGGCACCCAATTCCGCCGAGTGGATCGTCGCCGCCTTCGGCCTGCTCACCGCCGGCGGTGTCCTGGTACCGGTGAACACCCGGTACCGCACGGAGGAGGCCACCGACATCGTGCGGCGCAGCGGCGCGAAACTGGTCCTCACCCAGAAGGGCTTCCTCGGACTCGACCACACCGTCGACGCCGATGTCCCGGTGATCGACCTGAAGTCCGACTTCCTCTCCGCCGGTGAGCACTTCGAGTGCGAGATCGACGGCGATGACATCGCCGACATCATGTACACCTCCGGCACCACCGGCCGCCCCAAGGGCGTGATGATGAACCACCGTCAGACCCTGCGGATGTTCGCCGAGTGGTGCGACCTGGCCGACCTGCGTCAGGGTGACCGGTACCTGGTGGTCAACCCGTTCTTCCACATGTTCGGCTACAAGGCCGGGCTGATCGCCTCGATGATTCGCGGCGCCACCGTCTACCCGGTGCCGGTTCTCGACGTCGACGAGGTGCTGGATCTGGTGGAGCGCGAACGCATCACGATGCTTCCCGGACCTCCGACGCTGTACCAGTCGCTGCTCGCCGCGGATCGCAGTCGTGACCTGTCGTCCCTGCGCGCGGCGGTCACCGGTTCCGCGGACATCCCGGTCGAACTGATCCGGCGGGTCCGCGAGGAGCTGCCGTTCCAGACGATCATGACCGGCTACGGGCTCAGCGAGGGCGGCACCGCCACCGCGTCCCGCCCCGGCGACACGTTCGAACAGATCGCGACGACCGTCGGAACACCCTGTGACGGAATCGAAGTCCACATCGCCGACGACGGCGAGGTGCTGATTCGTGGCTACAACGTCATGCAGGGCTACCTCGACGACCCGGCGGCCACCGCGGAGGCGATCGACGCGGACGGGTGGCTGCACACCGGCGACCTGGGCAGCCTGGACGACGGCGGGCGGCTCCGCATTGTCGGCCGTAAGAAGGACATGTTCATCGTGGGCGGTTTCAACGCCTACCCGGCGGAGATCGAGGGTTTCCTGCTCGAGCACCCGGACGTCGACCAGGTCGCGGTCATCGGCGTCCCGGACGAGCGGCTGGGGCAGGTCGGCAAGGCGTTCGTCGTGCCGAAACGTCCCGTCTCGGCCGATGATCTGATCGCCTGGAGTCGCGAGCGGATGGCCGGCTTCAAGGCACCACGGTTCGTCGAATTCCTCGACGCACTACCGCTGAACGCCACCGGCAAGGTGGTCAAGGACCTGCTGCGCTGAACGGCGCCGGGCGGGCCCGACGCCCGCCCGGCCCACAACCTGAAGGGGGTACACATGACCAACGACGTCGCGATGCTCGCACATGCCCTGAAATGGCGGCACTGGAACGGCGGGGACGACGAGGACATCTTCGTCGAGTTCGGGGTGTCCGCGCAGCAGTACTACCACCGGGTCCGCCGGATGCTCACCGACCCGCGCGGGCACAGCCTCGAACCGTCCCTCGTCGTCGAACTGATGACGCTGTGCAACAACCGGATCACCCCACCCGCCGCACACGCCAGCTGAGCGGCCTGCCCTTCCGCCCGTCCCTCGGGGCCGTTCCGGGCGGGAACGAACCACAGGAGAATCGATGAGTAAGCGGGTCGCCGGCAAGGTGGCACTGATAACGGGCGCCGCACGCGGACAGGGGCGGGCACACGCAGTCCGACTGGCGGAGGAGGGGGCGGACGTCGTCGTCGTCGACGTCTGCGCGCCGCTTCCGGACAGCGTGCGCTATCCGCCGGCGACCGTCGAGGACCTCGAGGAGACCGTTCGCCTGGTGGAGAAGACCGGGCAGCGAGCGGTTTCGGGAGTGGTCGACGTCCGGAATCTGGACGAACTGCGCTCGATCGTCGACGGCGCCGTCTCGCAGCTGGGACGGTTGGACATCGTCGTGGCCAATGCGGGCATCTGCGTCGCGGCACCCTGGTCCGAGGTCACCCCGCAGATGTACGAGGACGTGGTCGGCACGAACGTCACCGGCGTCTGGAACACCGTGATGGTGGGTGCACCGCATCTCGTCACCGCGGGTGGCGGATCGATCATCCTGGTCAGCTCCGCCGCCGGGCTCAAGGCGCAGCCGTTCATGGTTCCGTACACCACAAGCAAGTGGGCGGTGCGCGGCATGGCGAAGGCCTTCGCTGCGGAACTGGCCCGACACCACATCCGGGTCAACAGCCTGCACCCGACCGGAGTGAACACCCCGATGGTCACCGAGGTCGGGCCGGCGATCGCCCAGGCACTCCCCGACAACGCCCGGCTCGGCCCGATGATGATGAACATGATGCCGGTCGACATCACCGAACCCGAAGACGTCTCCGGCACCGTGCTCTTCCTCGCCTCGGACGACTCGAAGTACATGACCGCCCACGAACTCGCACCGGACGCCGGTGTCACCGAGTTCTGACGCCCGAGGAGAAGACGAACGTGGACAACGACATTCGCGATCGGCAGGAGATCGAGAACCTGCTGTACCGATACGCCCGGGCGGTGGACACAGATGACTGGGAGGGCTACGTCGACGTCTTCACCGAGGACGCCGTCCTCGACTACAGCTCGGCCGGCTACCCGCCGAGTGACCGGCACCAGATGGCGGCCATGTTCGGGTCGACCCTGTCGGTGCTGACGATGAAACAGCACTTCGTGACCAACGTCCAGGTCGAGCTCGACGGCGACCGGGCAAAGGTGACCGCGATGTTCGTCAACCCCATGCAGTTCCCGGGACTCGACGGGCTCAGCGTCTGTGGGGGCAACTACCACCACACCGTGGTGCGGACCCCGGACGGCTGGCGCAGTGAGCGCCTGGTCGAGGAGAACCTCTGGTTCGTCAACCGGCCGCCCCGGCCGGCCGCAACGGCGGGGGCCGCGAGCAGCGCGTGAGCGCGACAGTGGTGATTCCGGGTCCAGGACACAGAACAGGAAGCCGAACTCCGATGACCGATTTTCCCGACTTCGCCTCGCTGCGCGCCGCCGTGGGCACCACGGTGGGCACCAGCGACTGGATCACGATCGATCAGCACCGCATCGACGGTTTCGCCGACGCGACCGACGACCGCCAGTGGATCCACGTCGACGCCGATCGCGCCGCCGACGGACCGTACGGCGGCACCATCGCACATGGTTTCCTCACGCTGTCGCTGTTGGCGCCGATCACCCAGCAGGTGATGACGGTCAGCTGCGCGCGCATGGCACTCAACTACGGCCTCGGCAAGGTCCGGTTCATCTCCCCCGTTCCCGTGGGCAGCCGCGTCCGCGGGACCGTCCAGCTGACCTCGGTCGACGATGTCACCGGCGGCATCCAGGTCACCCGCACCGTCACCATCGCCGCCGAGGGCGCCGAGAAGCCTGCCTGCGTCGCGGAGAATTTGGTGCGCTACCTGTCGTGACCCGCACCGCCTGCACCGCCGGCACCGGGTCCTGAATCCACCGCGAGATTCAGGACCCGGTGCCGAGTCGTTCTCAGCGCGTGACTACTTGAGGTTGCTCCCCGCGTCGACGGTGAGGGGAAGGCCCGTGACGTAGCGGGATTCGTCGGAAGCGAGGAACAGCACGGCGTTGCTGATGTCCTCGGGTTCCACCCAGCCGACCGGCAGTACGTGCATGAGCTGTGCGACGACCTTGAGGTCCTCCGGTCCCGGGTTCTCGAGGTCGGGGCGGAACATCTTCATCGCCCCCTCGTTCATGAACATCGGCGTGTTCACGTTCGTGGGGTGAACGGTGTTGACCCGAATCGAGTGCTGTCCCAGTTCGACCGCGAACGTGCGCATCAGTCCGACCACGCCGTGCTTCGCGGCGATGTACGGGCCCATGTTCGGGTAGGCCTTCAGCCCACCGACCGAGCTCGTCAGGACGATCGATCCGCCGTTTCCTGCCGCGATCATCTGAGGGACACCGGCTTTCACCGACTTCCAGACGCCGGAGAGGTTGATGTCGAGCATCTCCTGCCAGTCGAACTCGTCGGTCTGGTCGAGGGTGACGCCACCCGTCCCGATCCCGGCGTTGGCGACGATGATGTCGAGCCGACCCAACTGCTCGACTCCGTTGTCGACGGCCACCTTCAGGGCGTCGAAATCACGTACGTCGACCTCCGCCGCCACGATGCGACGGCCCAGACCCTTGACCAACTCCACGGTTTCGGCCAGATCATCCGGTCCGGACGGTTCGATCTGCGCGTTCTCCCTGATCGGTCCGCAGATGTCGATCGCGATGATGTCCGCGCCCTCCTGCGCCAGCCGCACCGCGTGACTGCGCCCCTGGCCGCGTGCCGCACCCGTGACGAACGCGACCTTGCCTTCAACTCGCCCTGCCATGACTTGCCTCTCTCGTCGTGCTTCGGGCGACTGCCCGATGCGGTGTCTGCCGAATTGCCTCTAACGGGTCGGGGTGAACTCGATGTGGAGTTCGGTGAGTCCGCGCAGCAGGAAGGTGGGCTCGTACGCGTACCGGCGGTCGTCCGCCGGCCCGTGCGCGCTCTCACTGATACCGATGTCGCTCATCCTGTCGAGCAGCCGGTTCAGGGTCACGTGACCTTCCACGCGGGCGAGCGGCGCGCCGGCACACGTGTGCAGCCCCCGCCCGAACGCGACGTGATCGTGTGCGTTCTTCCGGTCGAGCCGGAACTCGTTCGGGTTGTCGAACTTGCGGGGATCGCGGTTGGCGGCAGCGAGACCCAGCATCACGACCGTCCCGGCCGGGATGTCGAGATCGCCGATTCCGGTGGACTTGCGGGCAAGGCGGAAGTCGACCTTCGTCGGACTGTCGAAGCGAAGCGACTCCTCGATGAAAGCTCGGATGAGACTGCGATCCTCACGCAGGATCTGCTGGTACTCCGGCCGCTCACCGAGGACCCGCAGCGCTGAGCTGAGGAGCTTCGTCACCGTTTCCTGTCCGGCCGCGAACAGGAAGGTCGCCGGCCGCACCACCTCGAGGAGCGCGGGAGTCGATCCGTCCGGATACGTGGCCGAGGCCAGGCCGCTGAGGATGTCGCCGCGGGGCTCACGCCTGCGTTCGGCGATGTAGCCGCCGAACCGCTCGTCCAGGTATTCCAGCGGGTTGATCCCGACCGGCTCGTGATCGAGCGCTCCGACGCGGGCACCGGGTCGTGCGTCGGCACCCAGTGCCTGGCGGAACTCCTCGCGGTCCTCCTCGGGGACGCCGAGCAGGTCCGTGATCGCCAGGGTGGCGAACGGTTTCGCGTACTCGCCGAGAAACTCGCAGCGGCCGTTGTCGATGAACTCGTCGAACTGGCGGTCCGCCAGGGTCCACAGGAATTCCTCGTTCTCCTGCAGTCGTTTCGGTGTGAGCATCCGCCCCAGCAGCGATCGGGCCTTCGTATGGTCGGGGGGATCCATCGTCACGATGTGCTCGAAGATCGGGAACTGGTGGCGGTGGGCTTCGATCTGAGCGGTGATGTCGTCGCCCTCGGGCACGAACGGCAGCGGGGGAAACGGTCCGCCGATCGCGTTGACGGCCGAGAGGGCTTCGGTGTTCTTGAACCCCTCGATCACCTCGTCGTGGCCGGTGACGACAACCACGCCGTGGTGCGGCTCACGGAAGACTGGGTTCCGGCCCCGGAGGTGGTCGAAGTACTCGAAGGGATTCTGCGCGACCTCTCCGTCGGAGAAGTAGTCGACTGATGCGAGATCGGTCATGGGATCACTGGCCTTTCGGGTGAACGAGGTGAGGTGGCAGGTGGGTCCTCGAAGAAGCTGACGGCCTGGCGCGGGCAGGCGCTGACCGCCGACCGCGCCTTGGGCCACAACGCTTCCGGCGGACTCTCGTCGCAGACGGCAACGTCGTCGTCGGCGAGAGTGAAGATCTCGGGTGCGATCTCGACGCACAGTGCATGCGCCTCGCACAGGTCGCGATCGACGTGTAGGCGCTTCGGTGATCCCGTCATCGGGCGCTCCCCAGGGTGAATTCGGTCTCGAGCGGCTGGGCGGACATTCACCCCACGGCCGCCGCTGGAGGTACTGTGAGTAACCGTGTTACCGGGAGCACGGTAACTCTGTTACTCACCGACGGCAAGGAAATTCGCAAAAATGGAGAACTCCGATGTTGTGGATGGGGTGGACCCGACTCGAGACCGACTCCTCGACACCGTCGTCGACCTACTCGAGAACGAGGGATACGGCGCGGTCCAGCTGCGTGAGGTCGCCCGCCGCGCCCGCACGTCTCTGTCGACCATCTACAAGCGGTACGCAACCCGGGACGAGCTGATCCTCGCCGCGATCGAACGCTGGATGGCGGGGAACCACTCCGGGCTCGTCACCAAACCGCGCGACCCGAACGAGCCGCTGCACCCGGCGATGATGCGCGTGATCCGGGCCATCTTCGAACCGTGGGAGCAGCACCCGGCGATGCTCTTCGCGTACTTCCGTGTGAGTGCCGCGCCCGGCGGCGAGGGCTTCGCCGTGCGGAGCTTCGACGCCGTCGTGCCGGTCGGCATGGCGGTCCTGTCCGACGTGGACCCCGACTTCGTCGCCGACCTGGAGTCGATCCTCTCGAGCGTCGTCTACGGCCTGGTGGGGCGCTGCCGCGACGGGTTGATCGAGGTCACCGACATCATGCCGACGATCGACCGCACCGTCTTCTGGCTGACCACCGGCTATCAGGCGTCGCTTCGGGACCCGTCACTGCCTGCGCCGCCTCGACGCGAATGATCACGGCAGCAAGCCTCGCCGCCGCGCCTCGAACACCGCCTCCTGCCGACTGCCCACCTCGAGCTTGGCCATCAGGGTGCGCATGTAGGTCTTCACGGTTTCCACACTGAGGGAAAGCCTCTCGGCGATCTCCGCGTTGCGGCAACCGAGCGCGACGTGCGAGAGCAGGTCGAATTCCCGGGGAGACAACCTGATCGAGTCGTCTGCCGTGACGGGCGTGGTGAGCGATCGGAGCGAGGCCTCCACCTCGCGCAGCTGCGCGGCCACCGTCTCGTCGCCGACCCGGTCGGCGAGCTCGTGCAGGGCCAGATAGCTCTCGGTGATCCGTTCCGACTCCGACGTGGTGCGGGGGGCCCGGGGCACCACGTTCGCGAGCAGCGCGACCCGCCGGTCCACCTCGTCACGGATCTCGATCTCACGCGCCAACCGCGACGCGGCCCTCAGCACCGGGTCGGTCATGGCGTCCCCGATCGGCCGCCGGGCCCGCAGCCCGCCGTACAGGGCGGCCCGCGTGACGCCGCGCACGACCACCGGCACCGCCAGCAGCGATTCGATGCCCTCCCCGGCGACCTGCACGTCGTACTCGTGGGTGATGTGGTCGGAGTCGAAGTAGTCCGGAGCGGCCTCGGGCCGCTGTTCGGCGACCGCCCGACCGCCGAGACCGCAGCGGAAGTCGATGGTCAACCCGCGCAGGATCGAGCTGCGGGTGCCCGCGAACCCGGACAACAGCATCGCGCCCTCGGCGACGGCACCACCGAACAGGACCGGGAACGCGCTCGACGTGCTCAGTGCCCGCAGCTCGGCGCGCAGCGCGTCCTCGTCGCTCGGCCGCAGCACCTCGTTCGTTCTCGTCGTCTCTGTCATCGCCTACCCACTTCGTAGGGTAGCGGCCCACCCGCAGTGGCCCCTACCGTCGGGGGGAACGCCTGTAAGCCCCGTCACACCCGACGGGCACCGTCCGGACCTGGAGAAAACCGCCCATGACCGCCGTACTCGCCCCCAACCACTCCCAGCTCAGCCCGCTGCGTTTCCTGGAGCGCTCGGCGGCGGTGTTCCCCGACCGCACCGCGATCATCCACGGCGACCGCCGCTACAGCTACCGCGAGTTCGGCGACGAGGTGCAGCGGCTGGCGCGGGTGCTGCGGGCCCGCATCACCCCCGGCGACCGGATCGCGTACCTGTGCCCCAACACCCCCGAGATGTTGATGGCGCACTTCGCGGTGCCACTCGCCGGCGGTGTGCTGATCGCGTTGAACTCGCGCCTGGCGGGCCCGGAACTGGAGTACATCCTCGATCACTCCGGGGCCTCGATCCTCTTCGTGGACTCCGAACTGCTCGGCTCCGCCGCCACCATCCGGGAGGCGGTGCCGACGGTGCGCGAGATCGTCGAGATCCCCGACTCCACGAACATCGTCGACGAGCCCGTCGCCGGCGTCGCGACCACCACGTACGCCGAACTGCTGGCCACCGCGGTCGACGGCGCCGAACTGCCGTGGGCGGTGGACGACGAGCTGTCCCCGATCGCGATCAACTACACCTCCGGCACCACCGGAAAGCCCAAGGGCGTCATGTACTCCCATCGCGGCGCCTACCTCAATTCGTTCGGTGAGACCTTCCACAACGGGTTCACCGGGGACTCGAAGTACCTGTGGACGCTGCCGATGTTCCACTGCAACGGCTGGTGCACACCCTGGGCGGTCACCGCGGCCGGCGGCACCCACGTGTGCCTGCGGGCGGTACGCGCGGACGCGATCTGGGACGCGATCGACACCCTCGGGATCACCAACCTGTGCGGCGCCCCGACCGTCTGCTCGATCATCGCCGACGCCGAGCAGGCGCACCCGCTGGCGCACCCGATGCGCATCACCACCGCAGGCGCCCCGCCGTCGCCGACGATCATCGGCAAGCTCGAGGCGCTCGGCGTCACCGTCGTACACGTGTACGGGCTGACCGAGGTGTACGGGCCGTACACGATCTGCGAGCCGCAGGAGTCGTGGGCGGCCCTGGATCCGGCGGAGCGGGCGGTGCTGATCTCCCGGCAGGGCGTCGGCATGCTGCAGGCCGAGACCGCGCGGGTGGTGGACCCCCAGATGAACGACGTGCCCGCCGACGGGGTGAGCCTCGGCGAGATCGTGCTGCGCGGCAACAACGTGATGCTGGGCTATTACCGGGACGAGAAAGCCACCGCGGAGGCGTTCGCCGGTGGCTGGTTCCACACCGGCGACCTCGGCGTCATGCACCCGGACGGGTACATCCAGCTCAAGGACCGCGCGAAGGACATCATCATCTCCGGCGGCGAGAACATCTCCACCGTCGAGGTCGAGCAGGCGATCGTCTCCCACCCGGCCGTCGCGGACGTCGCGGTGATCGGCGTCCCGGACGACAAGTGGGGGGAGCGCCCGAAGGCGTTCGTGCTGCTCCGGCCGGGTGCGGAGCTCACGGCGGAGGAGTTGATCGCACACACCCGGAGCCTGCTCGCCGGGTACAAGGTGCCGCGTGACATCGCGTTCGCGTCGGACCTGCCGCGCACCCCCACCGGCAAGATCCGCAAGAACGAGCTGCGGGCGGGCGGAAGCCCGGTTACCGGCGCGTAGCAGAATGGCCCACGACAAGATGACGAGCATTTCAGGTTTGGAGAGATGACTGTGCAGCTGATCGGAGTGATCGGTGGCGGCACCATGGGTGCCGGAATCGCCGAGGTGTGCGCGAAGGCCGGGAGCGAAGTCCTGGTGCTCGAGACGAAGCAGGAGTTCGCGGACGCCGCCACCGCGCGGATCGCCTCGTCGATCTCCCGCGGCGTCGCCAAGGGCAAGATCACCCAGGAAGAGGCCGACGCGGCCATCGCCCGCGTGCGGGTCACCCTCGACATCGAGGAGTTCGCCGACCGGGACCTGGTCATCGAGGCCGCCCCGGAGATCGAGGCACTCAAGTACGAGATCTTCGGCAAGCTCGACAAGATCGTCAAGCCGGCCGGCATCCTCGCCACCAACACCTCCTCGATCCCGGTGATCAAGGTCGCGGGCGCCACCTCGCGCCCCGAGCAGGTCGTCGGCGTGCACTTCTTCAACCCGGTGCCGGTGATGCCGCTGGTGGAGATCATCTCCACCCTGGTCACCTCCCCGGAGACCGCCGCCGCGGTCACCGACTACGCGAGCAGCACCCTGGGCAAGACCACCGTGCAGGCCGGTGACCGGTCCGGGTTCATCGTCAACGCGCTGCTCATCCCGTACCTGTGCCAGGCGGTCCGGATGCTCGAATCCGGCTACGCGACAGCCGAGGACATCGACGCCGCGATGAAGGGCGGCTGCGGCTACCCGATGGGCCCGCTGACCCTGCTCGACACCGTCGGCCTGGACATCGCGCTGGCCGCGTCGGAGTCGCTGTACGCCGAGTTCGCCGAGCCGCACTACGCCCCGCCGGCGCTGCTGCGCCGCATGGTCGACGCCGGCCGCCTGGGCCGCAAGACCGGCCGCGGCTTCTACGACTACAAGTAGGCGTTACGCGCCTGTGCGCGCTTCCGGTGGCTGGGACCACCGGAAGCGCGCACAGGTGCCGCGAGTCAGCTGAACGCCGAGAGCGCACCGACCACAGCGAGGGTCGCGCCCACGCCACCGATGATCGTGCCCAGACCGGATACGACGGGCTGGATCTGCTTGATGAGGGCGAGATCCTCTTCCGACGAACCGGCGCGGGTTGCACGTGCTACTGCCATTGAACTACTCCTCGAATGTGTGAGTGGGTGAGCGGGATGTATGTAACCGGACCACTCGGCCCGAATCGCCCTCCCGAGAACGAATCTCGCCCGTAACCGCAGGTGACGGGTTTGAATCCGGCTGCCGCAAATGTTCACGGCGTAGCCTCGACTCCATGACGGTCCAGCTGCGATCGCCAACCGGACGCGCAGTCGTACTCGCGACCGTGCTCGGCTCGTCGCTGGCGATGCTCGACGCGACGGTCGTCAACATCGCGCTGCCCCGGATCGGTGAGGACCTCGGCGCCACGGTCTCCGGACTGCAGTGGGTCCTGAGCGGCTACACCCTGACCCTTGCCTCCCTGATCCTGCTCGCAGGCGCGCTCGGCGACCGGCTCGGCCGTCGGCGCGTGTTCGTCTGGGGAACGGTCTGGTTCACGCTCGCCTCGATCGCGTGCGCGCTCGCGCCGACCATCGAAACGCTCGTCTCGGCACGCATCCTGCAGGGCATCGGCGCCGCCCTGCTCACACCGGGCAGCCTGGCGCTGCTGTCGGCGACGATCGACCCCGACGACCGGGGCACGGCGATCGGGTTGTGGTCCGGGTTCGGCGGCGTGGCGTCGGCTGCGGGGCCGCTGGTCGGCGGCTGGCTCGTCGAGGTGGCGTCGTGGCGTGCGGTGTTCTGGCTGAATGTGCCGCTCGCGATCGCGGTGGTGTGGGTGTCCGTGCGTCATGTCCCCGACAGCCGCGACCCGCAGGCGCACGGCCGGCTCGACCTGCCCGGGACGACGCTGGGCATCGTCGCGCTCGCCGCGCTCACCTACGGCCTGATCGCCGGGCAACCTCTTCCCGTGGGCGGCGGGATCGCAGTCTTCGCGGCCTTCCTCGTCGCGGAACGCCGCTCCCCCGACCCGTTGGTCCCACCGTCGCTGTTCCGCTCCCGGGTGTTCACCGCCGCCAATCTGGTGACGCTGACGGTGTACGCCGCACTGGGCGGAGTGTTCTTCCTGCTCGTCCTGCAGTTGCAGATCGTGGCCGGATACTCGCCGATGGCGTCCGGGCTGGCGACTCTGCCGATCACCGTGCTGATGCTGGTCCTGTCGGCCCGGGCCGGGCGCTGGGCGCAGCACCACGGGCCACGGCTGCCGATGACGGCCGGTCCGCTGATCGGCGCGGCCGGCCTGCTGTTGATGCTCCGGATCGGTCCGGACGCTTCGTATCTCACGGAGGTACTGCCTGCGGTTCTCGTCTTCGGGCTCGGCCTGTCCACGTTGGTGGCCCCGCTGACCGGGGCCGTGCTGAACTCGGTCCCGACCGAGCGGTCCGGCATCGCGTCGGGTGTGAACAATGCCGTGGCCCGCAGCGCTCAACTCCTCGCGGTCGCGGCCCTGCCGGGGCTCGCGGGAATCACCGGCTACAGCGACCCGGCGTCGTTCTCGGACGGGTTCCGGGTCGCGATGCTGATCTGTGCCGGACTGATGCTCGCCGGTGCCGCCATCGCCGCAGCGATGGTCCCTACAGTGAAGCCCCTTGCGGAACAGCCGGATTCGATCGAGTGCCGACCACATTGCGATGTCTCTGCGCCGGCGCTCGCACCGGAGGATTCCGCTCGCGGCGAGCGTTGACCTCGCTTCACCCCGCGGTGCGGCGACGGCGTGCGCAGTGCCGTGCCTTCCCGAACCTCGGAGGTCATCGTGGGCCATCAGTTCACCGACACCGTCTCCGTCGCCTGGCTTCGCGAACACCTCGCAGACCCGGCGCTCGTCGTAGTCGACTCGAGCACCCACCTGACCCTGGCGAAGGACGGGCCGTACTCCGTCGAACCGGGGCGGGCGACCTATGCGGCCCCTCCGACGTGGCCGTGTACGACGGGTCCCTGACCGCGTGGAGGCGGACCGGTCGCTACCGCTGGTGCTGGGCGAGAACCCCCGATAGCGGGCGGAGATCGGGACAGGTCACGGCCGCTGCTCTTTCCAAACGGGCCGCGGGCTGGAAACGTGAGCGGTGGACCTCGCCCGGCACCGGTTGCGGGCGGGGTTCCGCTGGACCGAATTTCCGCCGCGAAAGGACGTCACCATGCCCATCCGTTCGAGCTACCCGGAGGGTGTCCCCTGCTGGGTCGACCTGTCCGCGAGCGATCCCACTGCCGCGAAGGACTACTACTCCAGGCTGCTGGGCTGGGAATTCGAGGACATGCCGAACCCCGGGGGCGGGGTCTACTCGATGGCCCACCTGCGCGGCCACACCGTCGGCGCGGTCGGCGGGCAACCACCGGGCACCCCGGCCCGGACGCCGTCGCACTGGAACACCTACCTCGCCACCGACGACGTCACCGCGACGACGGCCAAGGTCGCGGCGGCAGGCGGGCAGGTGGTGATGGGGCCCGACGATGTCGGTGACGCCGGGCGAATGGCATTCGTGACGGACCCGACCGGCGCGGTCGTCGGACTCTGGGAGGCGGGCAGGCACATCGGCGCGACCCTGGAGAAGGAGACGGGCACCCTCGTCTGGTCCGAGTTGATCACCCCGGAGCCGGCGAAGGCGATCGCGTTCTACGCCGACGTGATCGGCGTGACCCAGACCTCCGCGCCGATGCCGGAGGGTTCGTACACGCTGCTGCACGCGGGCGGCGAGAACTTCGGCGGCTGCTCCACCCCCCGTGCACCGCAGGTCCCCTCCCACTGGCACGTGTACTTCGCCACGGACGACACCGATGCCGCGGTGGAAACGTCGACCGCGGCAGGCGGATCGGTGCTGGTCGCGCCGTTCGACGTTCCGAGCGCCGGGCGCATGGCGGTGCTCGCGGACCCGACCGGCGGCGTGTTCAGCGTCCTGCGACCCGACCCCGCACAACAGTAGGCGTGGCCGTGGCACTGGAGTGGCTCGCGCTGCTGCGCCGAGCCCACCACGAATTCTCCACTCGCATCGAGGCGGTCACCGACTGGTCCGCCCCGACCCCGGACACCGAGTGGAACGTCACCGCCCTGGTGCGCCACGTCATCGTCGAACAGCAGTGGGTGCCGCCACTGCTCAGCGGGCTGTCGATCGACGAGGCCGAGGGCCGGATCCGGCCGCTCCGCGACGACCTCGCGGCGGAGTGGGACCTCTACTCCGGGTTGGCGATCGCCGCCTGGGACGCCGCGCCGCCGGCGACGCCGGTGCACCTGTCCTACGCCACGGTGACGGTGGAACACTATCTGCGCGAGCAGGTTTCCGACGTGACGATTCACGCCTGGGATCTGGCCCGCGCCGCCGGCCTGGACGACCGCTTGGACTCCCGGCTCGTCGCCGGGGTGTGGGAGGTCCTGGACGAGCAACGGGACATGCTCGCCGCCAGCGGCCTGTTCGCCGATCCCGTCCCGGTGTCCGAGGACGCCTCACCGCAGGACCGCCTCATCGCACTGACCGGCCGCGATCCGCGACCGTCCGACAACCAGCCGCCCCGGGAGGTACGTGATGACGAGTGAGCACGACATCAAGCCCCGCAGCCGGGACGTCACGGACGGACTGGAGAAGACCGCGGCCCGCGGCATGCTCCGGGCCGTCGGGATGGGAGACGACGACTGGGGCAAGTCCCAGATCGGTGTCGCCTCGTCATGGAACGAGATCACCCCGTGCAACCTGTCCCTCGACCGGCTGGCGCGCGCGGTCAAGGACGGCGTGCACGCCGCCGGCGGCTACCCGCTCGAATTCGGCACCATCTCGGTCTCCGACGGCATCTCGATGGGCCACGAGGGCATGCACTTCTCGCTGGTGTCGCGGGAGGTGATCGCGGACAGCGTCGAAACCGTCATGGAGGCCGAGCGCCTCGACGGCTCGGTCCTGCTCGCCGGCTGCGACAAGTCACTGCCGGGCATGTTGATGGCCGCGGCCCGACTGAACCTCGCCTCGGTGTTCCTGTACGCCGGCTCGATCCTGCCCGGGACCGCGAAGCTGTCCGACGGCACCGAGAAGGACGTGACGATCATCGACGCCTTCGAGGCCGTCGGGGCATGCGCGCGGGGCCTGATGAGCCGCGAGGACGTCGACGCGATCGAGCGGGCCATCTGCCCCGGCGAGGGCGCGTGCGGCGGCATGTACACCGCCAACACGATGGCCAGTGCGGCGGAGGCGCTGGGCATGTCGCTGCCCGGGTCGGCCGCCCCACCGGCCACCGACCGCCGACGCGACGGTTACGCGCGGCGCAGCGGGCAGGCCGTGGTCGAGTTGCTGCGCCGCGGCATCACCCCGTCCGACATCCTCACCACCGAGGCGTTCGAGAACGCGATCGCGGTGGTGATGGCGTTCGGCGGGTCCACCAACGCGGTGCTGCACCTGCTCGCGATCGCCCACGAGGCCGGTGTTCCGTTGACTCTGGAGGATTTCAAACGGGTCGGGGCCCGCGTCCCGCACCTGGCGGACGTCAAACCGTTCGGGGCGTACGTGATGAAGGACGTCGACCGCATCGGTGGTGTCCCCGTGATCATGAAGGCCCTGCTCGACGCCGGCCTGCTGCACGGCGACTGCATGACAGTCACCGGACGCACGGTCGCCGAGAACCTCGCCGACATCGCACCCCCCGACCCGGACGGCAAGGTACTGCGGGCGATGACCGCACCGATCCATCCGACCGGCGGCATCACCATCCTGTCCGGATCTCTGGCCCCCGGTGGCGCGGTGGTCAAGTCGGCCGGCTTCGAGTCCGACGTGTTCACGGGCACGGCACGGGTTTTCGACCGCGAGCGGGCCGCACTGGATGCACTGGAGGACGGCACCATCACCGCCGGGGACGCGGTGGTGATCCGTTACGAGGGCCCGAAGGGCGGGCCGGGGATGAGGGAGATGCTCGCCATCACCGCCGCGATCAAGGGCGCCGGGCTCGGCAAGGACGTCCTGCTGCTGACCGACGGCCGTTTCTCCGGCGGCACCACCGGCCTGTGCGTCGGGCACGTCGCACCGGAGGCGGTGGACGGCGGGCCGATCGCCTTCGTGCAGGACGGCGACCCCATCCGGCTCGACGTCGCATCCGGCCGGCTCGACGTGGTCATCGACGAGGGTGAGCTGACACACCGCGCACAGGGGTGGGAACCGTTGCCGCCCCGGTACACTCGCGGAGTGCTGGCGAAATACACGAAGCTGGTGGGATCCGCCTCGAACGGGGCCGTGTGTGGCTAATCGGGCGAGCGAACGGCGGCAGGCCCGCGAGTTCGAGATGATCCAGGCGGAGGTCGAGCGGAACCTCCTCGGCGGCGAGATCAAGTACACCCGGGAGCAGGTCTCCGAGATCTCGGGGGTCCCGCTCCCCCGCGCGCAGCGCCTCTGGGTGGCGATGGGATTCGCCGTCGATTCCGATCCCGGCACCCCGATGTTCACCGACGCCGATGTCGCGGCCCTGCAGGCGATCACGTCGCTGGTGGACCGCGGCATCATCGACCCCGACCTCGAGGTGTCGGTGACCCGCGCCCTCGGGCAGTCGTTCTCGCGTCTGGCCGAGTGGCAGCTGGGCCTGCTCAACAGTCACATCGTCGATCGGGTCCGCAGCCACGGCGCCGACCAGGCGGTCGACGTGCACGCGGTCGCCGCGGAGGCGACGCTCGTGGCCGAGCAGATGCTGCCGACCTTGGAGAGACTTCAGTCGTACGTGTGGCGGCGGCACCTGGCGTCGAACGCCGCCCGCTTCCTGGACAACCGTGGCGAGGACGTCGCCAGCCGCGCCCTGACGATCGGATTCGCCGACATGGTCGGCTACACCAGCCTGACCCGCCGCCTGGACATCACCGAACTGACCGAACTGCTCGAGTTCTTCGAGTCGACCGTCACCAACGTGATCAGCCAGAACCACGGCTGGGTGATCAAGAACGTCGGCGACGAGGTGCTGTTCGCGGTCGAGGACCCGGCCGACGCCGCGCGAATCGCGTTGGCGCTACAGGACGCGGCGGCGAGCACCGAGGAGCTGCCGAACCTGCGGGTCGGACTCGCACGCGGCGAGGTGCTGATGCGATTCGGCGACGTCTACGGCTCGGTGGTGAACATCGCCGCGCGCCTGACCAGCGCCGCCCGCCCGGGCACCGTGCTGGTCGACGAGAACGTGGCCGAGGCCCTCGGGGCGGTCCGCGACTTCCATCTGCGGCCGCTGCGCACCCTTCGGGTACGCGGCTTCAGCCGACTCAAGGCGTACGCCCTGCGCCGCTGACCTCCCCTCGATTCCCGAATGGCCCATTGGTTCGGTCAGTGCGAACCAATGGGCCATTCGGGAACCGCAGAGGATGGGTGCCGGGCTACGCGCCCAGCGATTCCAGGGCGGTGCGAGCCTCCTCGAGCTGTCGGCTCAGCTCCTCGACCCGCTGGGCGGCGGCCTCCCGCGCAGCCGAGATCACCGATGCGACCGCTTCCTGCGCGGCCGGATCGCCGAGTTCGCGAACGGCCCGCTCGGCGGCGTCGGCAGCGACCGGGGCGGCCTTACCGGGCCGCTTGGCGCCGTGGGTGACGGTGACGGTCCACTCCCCGCCGGCTTCGCCGTGCAGGGTCACGCTGATGCCGGACGGTTCCTTCGTGCGGCGGGGACGCTTCGGCGCCGGGGCCGGTGGAGTGGTCGGCGGGACATCGGTTTTCGGTGCGGTCACGGCAGCCTTCGGTGTGGTTGTCGGGGCATCGGACTTCGGCGCAGCCGGGGCCTTCTTCGCCGGCGGGGCCGAGGCGGCCGAACGCTCCAGCGCGGACCGGGCCGACGCGGAGCGGGTGCGGGGTGCCGCGGGGGCCGGCTTGGGTTTCGGCTTCGCAGCGGGCTGCGCCGGATTGCGGGTCAACCGCAATTCGTCTGCCTCGAAGGGGAGTTCGTCGTTCACACCCTTCGGACGAATCAGCACGGTGGTGCCGTCCACCGACACCACCTTCGCCGAGCATCCGGCGGGCAGGCCGAGGCTCGGGGTCGCTTCGTTGAGGTACACGGTGGCCCGTTTGCCCGCGGAAAGTGCGGCGGCCAGGTCGATCAGATCCTGCTCGGTGAGGCGGTCACCGAGTCGTGCGCGAGGGGGCATCTGCGATCAGATGGGCCTGAAGCCCGCGCCGACACCGCCGTGCGCGTTCAGGTCCGCCATGATTATGTCGATGTCGGTTCCGAGTTCGGGGCCGAGACATGCGACCCCCACGTAGGCGTTCACCATGCCGACCAATGTAGTACCGCGCACCACCGGGCTTCCCGAGTCACCCTCGATCACACACATCTGGGTCCACGTCTCGTTGCTCTGCAGCAGGTCGCCCCACACGATCCCGCAGGTGTTCCCGGTTCTGAGCCCCTGCTTGCACACCACGTCGGGGAACGCCGCCGGCGATCCCACCGCGTTGATGGTCACCCCGCCGACCCTGTTGACGGGCACCACCTTGGCCGGATCGAACTGGATCACCGCGTAGTCGAGGCCTCTGTTCTTACCGACGATCTGACCGACCGTGCCGGCGTCCTGTCTCGCCTCGGACACGATCGAATAGCCGGGCTCACCGCAGTGGCCGGCCGTGATCCCGACCAGCCGGTTCCCACCGTCGTGCCCGATCGCCGTCAGCGTGCAGAGCGCCTCGTCGCCGACGATGATCCCCGACCCGCCCCCGAGCACCACCGGAGAGGCCGCGGCCGACGCACCGACCCCGAGATATCCGAACATCGCCGCGACCACCGCGAACACGAATGCAATCTTCTTGGCCATCGTCCGACCCTCCGGGAGATTCTCCGGCACCGGGCCTCACGCCCGGTCCGTGGGAAGACGAGCTCGGATTCCAGTATCCGCGCACCCTCAAGGGCCCCGCAGTCGAACGCGCCAATTCGAATACACATCGCCTCACCACCGAGGGAACCGGCGACGAGGCACCCGCAACGAGAGCGGTGGCAGCCCTACCCCGTGGCCCGGTTGGCGCGGCGGGCGGCGAGGAAGTCGTCGACGATTCGCTCGCGGGCCCGCGCGTCGAGCGGGGGCAGCGCCCCGAGCCGGGCGAACACCAGCGGACCGAGCAGCTGCGCGAGGGCGATCGCGTGGTCGTCCCGGCCGAGCAGCTCCCGGCCCTCCGCGCCGGCGAACACCCGGTCGAAGGGCTCCCGATACTGCTCGACGATGCGACGCCGCAGCGAGCGCAGTTCGGGGCGGTCGGCGTCGCCGTCGGAGTCCCCGAGTCCGGGCCCCATCCCGAGCCAGCACATGGCGGTCAGCTGGGCGGGGGCCTCGTCGATCAACCGGTCCTGCTCGGTCAGCAGCACGATCAGTTGCTCCCGCAGCCCCAGGTCGTCGGGGACCACCGATGCGGGCGGCAGCAGCCGCGCGAACGCCGCCGCCAGCAGCTCGGTGCCGCTGTCGAAGTGCCGGTACAGCGTCGCGCGGGCGACGCGCGCGGCGCCGGTCACGGCGTCGATCGTGACGGCCTCGATGCCGCCGCGGGCGAGCAGGGCGGTCGCCGCGTCGAGCAGTCGTGCCCGTGAGCGCGCCTTGCGCGGATCCTCCCGCCCGGGGTTGTCAGCGTCCACGGCACCTCCAATTCACGACCGTCACCGGAGAGGTTGTGAAACCACCGTCCCACAAACGATACTGGCAGTCTTGTTTGGCGGTGGGGAGGCCACATGAATGCACGCACCAGGTCCGGCACCGGCATGTCAGGCCGTGAGATCTGGACCCTGACGGTGGTGTGTGCGGGAGTGGCCCTGGTCATCGCCGCGATGGCCGCACTCAACTCGGCGCTCCCTGCGATCGCACTCGAGACCGGCGCGACCCAGAGCGAACTGACCTGGATCGTCGACAGCTACACCCTCGTTCTCGCGGCGCTGCTGCTGCCCGCAGGCGCGCTGGGCGACCGCTACGGTCGACGCGGGGTGCTCCTGGCCGGGCTCGCGATCGTCGCGGCCGCATCCGTCGGCCCGATCTGGCTCGACTCCCCGACCTGGCTCATCGCGTTCCGCGCCGTCGCGGGCGTCGGCGCCGCCCTCGTGATGCCGGCGACGCTGTCGTTGCTCACCGCCACCTTCCCGCCCGAACACCGTGCCCGGGGCGTCGCGATCTGGGCGGGGACCGCGGCGTCGGGCGGGGTCGCGGGCATGGTGGTCTCGGGGCTGATGCTCGAACACTGGCCGTGGCAGTCGATCTTCGTGGGGTTCTCCGTGGGCGCGGTCGCGCTGTTCGCCGCCACATGGACGATCACGGGATCCCGGGCCGAGAACCCACCGCCCATGGACCTGCCCGGTGCCCTGCTGTCCATCGGCGCGGTCGGCGGCTTCGTGCTCGGCATGCTCGAGGGCCCGATGCGCGGGTGGAGCGACCCGCTGCCGCTGTGTGCGCTGGTGGTCGGCGGGCTGTGCGCGGTGGCCTTCACGGTGGTCGAACTGCGCCGCGCCGAACCCCTACTCGACGTGCGCCTGTTCGGCAACCGCGGGTTCAGCGCCGGATCCCTGTCGATGACGTTGCAGTACCTCGCGTCGTTCGCGCTGTTCTTCCTGATCGTGCAGTACATGCAACTGGTTCTCGGATACAGCCCGTTGATGTCCGGACTCGCGTTGGCGCCGATTGCGGTGCCCGTGATGGCGGTGTCGGCCGTGATCCCGTGGTTGCTGCCCCGGATCGGCCTGCGTTGGCTGAGCGTGATCGGCCTCGCGCTGACCGGTGCCGGGATGCTCGCCTTCTCGACGGTCGAGGCCGACAGCGGCTACTGGGCCAGTGTCGCCGCCCTGATGATCTACGCGTTCGGTCTCGGACTGTGCACCGCCCCCGCCACCCACGCCATCATCGACAACACCCCGGACGACAAGCAGGGAGTCGCGTCCGCCGTCAACGACACCACCCGCGAGGTCGGCGCCGCCATCGGGATCGCCCTGGCGGGCAGCCTGCTCGCTGCCAGCTACAGCCAGGGCATCGCACCCGCCGTGGAGGCCGTGCCGGAGGCGGCGAAGGAGCCGGTCGGCTCGTCCCTCGCCGCCGCGCTCGAAGTCGCGAAGATGGCCGGACCGCAGGGCGATCAACTCGCTTCCTTCGCCCGGTCCGTCTTCATGGACGGGATGGCCGACGCGGCCCACGTGCTCGGCGCGATCCTGATCGTCGCGGCCGTCGCGGTCGGCATGATCGCGCCGGGGCGGATCCGCACGAAGTCGGCGCGGCTGGAAGAAGACACGGAACTGGTCGGCTCCGAGAAGGACTGACCGACTGAACCATCCGTTCATTCGATCTACTCGACTGAACGATTCCGTTCATGCGGAAGGCGGCACGGCGCGCGGGACGCTAGCCGGCGACGGTGAGCACGAGCAGGGCGACGTTCAGCGCGACGATCACCGCGGTGGCCGCCCACGCCGCGATCGTGGTGGCTCGACGGTTGACGTGCTCACCCATCAGCTCGGGCTCGGATGTCATCCGGACCAGCGGGATCAGCGCGAACGGGATGCAGAAGCTCAGCACCACCTGGCTGATCACCAGCGACATGGTCGGGTCGGCGCCGCTCGCGAGGATGACCAGCGCCGGAATCAGCACCAGAATCCGGCGCAGCAGCATCGGGATCCGGAAGTGCAGCAGGCCGGCCATGATCTCGGCACCGGCGGCGCACCCGACCGAGGTGGACGCCAACCCGGAGGCGAGCAACCCGATCGCGAACACCACCGCCACCGCAGGACCGAGCGCCGAGGAGATGGCGGCGTGCGCCCCCTCGATGGTGTCGGTGCCCTCGACCCCCCGCAGCGCGGACGCGGCGAGCAGCAGCATGGCGATGTTGACGGTGCCTGCGACGGCGAGCGCCGCCCCGACGTCGAGCTTGGTGGCCTTGATCAGGCGCGGCAGCAGGCCGGGCCGGATTCCACGGCCGTGCCGGTCCCGGGCCAGTGCGGAGTGCACGTAGATCGCGTGCGGCATCACGGTCGCCCCGAGCATGCTCGCCGCGAGCAGCACCGTCTCGGCGCCCTCGAACCGCGGGACCAGACCGCCGAGGGCGTCCCGCGACGAGACGTCGGTGAAGGCGAGACCGCTGACGAAGCCGAGGGTGATGATCGCGAGCAGGCCCATCACGACGAACTCGAAGGTCCGCTGCCCACGCGCCTGGGTGGAGAGGATGGCCATCGACACCGCGCCGGTGATCAGACCTCCGAGCCAGAGCGGCAATCCGAACAGCAGATTCAGCGCGATCGCACCACCGATCACCTCGGCGAGGTCGGTGGCGACGGCGGCGAGTTCGGCCTGCAACCAGAACGCCTTGCGCCGGCTCGGACGCAGGCGGTCGCCGAGCAGTTCGGGCAGCGACCGGCCGGTGACGAGCCCGAGTTTCGCGGACAGGTACTGCACGAGCACGGCCATCGCGTTGGCCATCACCAGGACCCAGACCAGCAGGTAGCCGTACTTGGCGCCGGCGGTGAGGTTGGCCGCGACATTGCCCGGGTCGACGTAGGCGATTGCGGCGACGAACGCGGGGCCGGCCAGCACGATCAGGCGGCCGAGGCTCCTCCACCTCCGCGTCGGAGGGGTGTTCGACTCGAGCGTGCGCACACTCACCTTGACTGGTCTCCCGTCCACGTCAACACCACTATTTGCGAAACCATATCAAAAAGTTTGGGTGTCCGAACTTTGCCGTCCCGACTCGCTGTGGCAGGGCGGATCCTACGGGCGCAATTGCATCTCCGCGCGCCCTCGCGACCACCGCGAGAAGGCGATCTTCCGGTGCTGCCGGCGCGGGCGCCCACGCGCGACAATGACGTCATGACCTCCCGACCGGCGCCCGATTCGGTGTCCACCCGGGACCGGATGAGTGCGCAACGCCGCCGCGACACGGTGCCGGAGATGGCGCTGCGGCGGGAACTGCACCGCCGCGGTCGCCGGTACCGGGTGGACCGGGCGCCGCTGCCGGGCGTGCGGCGCCGGGCCGACCTGGTGTTCCCGACCGCGAAGGTCGCGGTGTTCGTGGACGGTTGCTTCTGGCACCGCTGCCCGGTGCACGCGACCGCGCCGAAGAACAACGCGCAGTGGTGGGCGGACAAGCTGGACGGGAACGTCGCCCGGGACCGGGACACCGATGCCCGGCTCGCGGCGGCGGGCTGGGCGGTGGTGAGGGTGTGGGAGCACGAGGACCCTGTCGCCGGTGCCGACGCGGTGGAGGCCGCGCTGCGCGCGCGTCAGGAGTGCGCGGGCTCCCGCCGTTCAGAGCCGAGCCCGACCCGACGGACGGCCGCGGCCGCGACCGGGGTCAGCGCCACGGCGAAGGCCAGCGCGATGCACGAGCCGAACACCAGGCCCGCGGCGACATCGTGCGGGTAGTGCACACCACTGACCACCCGCGACGCCCCCACCACCAGGGCGGTGAGGGCGGCGACAACGCCGAGCCAGACGCGGCGAGCGGCGTACGCGGCAAGGACCACTGCCGTCGCCAACGCCGCGGAGATGCCGGAGTGATTACTGGGGAACGACCAGTCTCCGAGCGGCGGACACTCGGACAGCGCGTGGACACCGGGGATGGCGGTGCAGGGGCGCTCCTCGGTGACCACCGATTTCACCGCGAGGGTCGCGAGCGCCGAGCCGGCCGCTCCCGCCCCGGCCGCCAATCCGACCGCGAGGGTTCGCGTGTCGCCGCGTCCCCACCACAGCGCCAGCGCGAGCATGCCGGCCAGTGCGAACAGCCCCGCCTCCGCGACGAGGTCGCTGACTGTACCGGCCCCGGCGGGCCAGGACGCGGTCATCGTGTCGACGTCCCGGTACAGGGAGGTGGACCACCCGATGATCGGGTTGGTCGCCATCTCGGCCGGACCGAACACGGCGAGAATGCCGGCAGCGACGATCAGGGCGGCCAATCCGAGAGGCCAGTGCCGGGGAAGGAAACGGGTACGCACCCGGCGGAATGTACTCGGCGAAACTGGTAGGAAACTGAGAGCGGACCGCGGCGCAACCCTCGGCGGGTGAACACCCGGAAAACGTCACTGGACGAACGTCCAGTGTCTAGGGTCGTCAGGAACCTTCGTCCCCACGCATCACGAGGTGGCTTGTGGCCCTTTCCCCCGCCAACGTCTCCCGCCGCGCCTTCCTGGCCGGCCTGTCCGCACTCGGAGGCGCGGCACTGCTGCCCGCAGCCGCCGGCGCCACCCCTGTCCTTCGCCAGGCACCGGACGCAGGCCCCGGCCTGATCCGCAACCCGGAGTTCGGCAACGGCGTCATGGCCGGGGTGCCCCGCACCGACGGCGCGACCCTGTGGACACGGGTCGGCACCGACAGCGCAGGCACCGGCAGCATCGGGACCGGCAGCATCGGGACCGGCAGCGCCGGGAGCAGCGCGGCAGGCGGAGAACTGGCGTTGGTCGTCTCCACCCGCGAGGACCTGTCCGCCCCGGTGCTCGCCGAGCGGGTCCAGGTGCAGGGCGACGCCGACGGCACAGTGCATTTCGACGTCAGCGGCCTCGCTCCGGGGGAAACGTACTACTACCAGTTCCGGGGAACCGGGGGCGAGTCGCCCGTCGGACGGTTCCGGACGCTGCGGCCCGCCGACTCCAACGAGCCGGTCCGCATCGGCTGGTTCACGTGCCAGGGGTTCGAGGAGGGCTACTACGCCGCGCACCGCCACCTCGCCGCGGAGGACCTCGACTTCGTCGTGTGCCTCGGCGACTACGTGTACGAGTTCACCAAGCCGGGCGTGCGCGGCGTGGCCACCAACGCGTTCCCGCAGACGATCGACGCCATGCGGGACAAGTACCGCCAGTACCGCACGGACGCAGATCTGCGGCTGATGCACAGCAACCACGCGTTCGTGCCGCTCTGGGACGACCACGAGTTCCGCAACAACTACAGCAAGGACGGGTGGACGTTCCCGGTGATCTCGCCGATCGACGGTGCGGTCGGATTCCAGCAGAAGAAGCAGTGGGCCTGGCAGTCCTGGTTCGAGCACATGCCGGTACCCCGGTTCGCGGGCGACCCGACCCGCACCTACCGCTCGCTGCGGGTGGGCCGGACCGTGGAGCTGTTCGCGCCCGACACCCGCCAGTACCGGGACCGGCAGGCGTGCGGCGACTCGCTGGACCACATCGTCTGCGCCGAGGCCGATGCGCCGGGACGGACCATGCTGGGCGCGGCGCAGAAGCAGTGGCTGCTCGACGGCCTGGCCACGTCGGACGCTCGCTGGAAGGTGATCGCCAACCCCAACATGATGATGGGCATGGTGGTGGCGGACGACGGGACCCGCGCCTACATGGACACGTGGGACGGCTACGGAGCCGAGCGAGCCGAGATCCTTTCCACCGCAGCACAATCGGTCGACAACCTGGTACTGGTGACCGGCGACGACCACGACGGCTGGGCGGGCGAACTGTGGGACACCGGCTTCGGGCCGGGGACCCCGAGCGGAGCCCAGGTCAACGCGCCCGGCACCCGCCGCGCGGGGGTGGAGTTCGTCGTCCCGTCGGTGACGTCGTCCAACACCGGCGACGGCGCCTACACCAGCAGCGCCGCCGACCCGGCCGGGGCGCGCGCCGAGGAGGCGAGCCGGCTGGCGAAGAACCCGCACCTCCGGCACGCCGACATGGTCGGCCACGGCTACGGGATTCTCGAGGTCGACGCCGGCGAGGCGCGGTTCGCGTTCCGGTCGGTCGACAAGCTGAACCCGAACGCCGGGGTGGAGACGTCGAAGGCGCTGCGCGTCGGGTCCGGGGAGTCGGTGATCCACGAGGCGTGACCGCAATGTGACGGCCCCGAGCGGGTGCGGCGAAAACCTTTGTGCACAGGGTCATTGCTCCGCACACACAGGCTTTGCACGCACGAAGCCTGTGTGCACGCGCGAAAACCCCTGTGCACAAGAGTTCTGCACCAACAACACATCCGGCATCGCGCGCACCGTGCGTCCGCCCGCGAAAACCCCTGCGCACAAGAGTTCTGCACCAACAACACATCCGGCATCGCGCGCACCGTGCGTCCGCCCGCGAAAACCCCTGTGCACAGGGTCCATGCCCCGCGCACACGGGCTCTACACGCACAAAACCCCTGTGCACCCGTCAGGACCGGTGTGCACAGGGGTTTTCGCGCGACGCCACGGCGGGTGCGCGTCGGCGTTCGAGAACTAGCCCCAGCGAGACTGGCCGCCGTCCAGGGGCATGGTCGAGCCGGTGAGGTACCGCGAGTCCTCGGAGCACAGGAAGACCACCGCGCGCCCGATGTCGGACTCCGGGTCGCCCACCCGGCCGAGCGGGATGCCCGCGACGAACTCCGCGGCCTCCTCCGGGTTCTTGTCCATCCACCACTCGAGCGCGGGCGTCACTGCATGCGGGGCAACGTTGTTCACGCGGATCCCGTCCTTGCCCCACTCGGCGGCGGCGGCGCGGGTGAGCACCCGCGTGCCCTCCTTGATCGAGCCGTAGACGCCGTAGTTGCTGGCGTCCCAGCGCACCGCCGCCGACGTCACCAGGTTGACGATCGAGCCGCCGCCGCGGGCGACCATGTGCGGGTGGCACGCCCGCATGAACCGCAGGGTGGCCATCGGACCGGACGCGAACGCACGCTCGAAGTGCTCGTCGACGACGTCGAGCAGCGGACCGGGCTTGGAGTCGTTGGCGTTGTTGACCATGATGTCGACGCCGCCGAACTGCTCGACGGTGCTTTCAACGGCCGCCTCGATGTCCTCGGCGACCGAGACGTCGCAGCGCACCGGGATGGCGCGCCCGCCGAACTCCTCGATCTCCGCGACCGTCTTGTGCAGCTTCGACTCGGTGCGGCCGGCGACCGTGATCGCGGCCCCCTCCTTCGCCAGGGCCAGCGAGATGCCCCGGCCGATGCCTTGCCCCGCGCCGGTGACGATCGCGACCCTACCGTCGAGAATTCCCATGCTCATGCTCCGATCAGGCTGTGTGTCAGTTGATTTCGGGGTGGGTGGCGAGGTAGCGGGCCGGGTACTCGCCGCCGCCGTGCACCGCCAGGTCGGCGCCGTTGACGTACGCCGCCAGCGGACCTCCGAGGAACAGGCAGGCACCGGCGATGTCCGAGGGCACCGCCATCCGGCCGATCGGCAGGGTCCGGGTGACCGCGGCACCGCCGTCCTCCCCGTACACCGACGCCGCGGCCTCGGTGCGGATCAGTCCGGTGGTGATGTGGTTGACGCGCACCTTCGGCGCCCATTCCAGCGCGAGGGCCTTGGTCAGCATCAGCAGGCCGGCCTTGGCCGCGGAGTAGGCGGCGGTGCCGGGCTGCGGGTCGTGCGCGGACACCGACCCGATGTTGACGATCGCCCCGCCGGTCTCCTGCTGCTGCATCACCGCGTTCGCGGCCTGTGCAACGTAGAAGGGCGCCAGCAGGTTCAGTGCGACGATCTTGTCGACGAACCGGGTAGACACGGTCGCGGCGTCCGCGTCCGGTGAGCCACCGGCGTTGTTGATCAGCACGTCCAGCCGACCCATCGCCGAGTTGGCGGCGTCAACCATCGCCTTCGCGGCGTCGGCGTCGCGGAGGTCGACCGGCAGGAAGCCTGCCTCGACGCCGTCGACCGCGATCGGGGCCTCCGGTGCACTGCGCGCACACACCGTCACCTGCGCGCCGGCCGCGAGGAACGTCTCTGCGACCACGCGCCCGATGCCCTTGGTGCCGCCGGTGATCAGGACGGCCTTGCCCGTGAAGTCGGCCGGGTTGTCCCTTCCCGGGAACTCGGCTGCGTTGCTCATCGCCTACTCCCCGAACCGGGCGTGGGCACCGGTGATGGCGCCGCCGACCTCGAAGTCGACGCCGGTCTCGCCGCGCCATGCACGGATCGGCAGCCGGTCACCCGGGAAGGCCGGGGCCGCGAAGCGTCCCGACAGCTGCACCAGATCCGCCGGGTGCGCGCCAAGCGCACCGGCCAGGGGCAGCGTGCTCGCCGCCAGCGTGCACAGCCCGTGCATGATCGGGCGGGGCTGCCCGATCACCGCGGCCGCGGCCGGGTCGATGTGGATGTGGTGCATGTCCCCGAGCAACCGGTACAGCGCCGTCTGGTTCTCGGCGGTCACCAGCTCCGTCGTGACCGCGGGGTCGCCGGTCGGGCCGGCAGGCTTCGACGGCCCACGCTCGCCGCCGAATCCGCCGTAGCCGGGCGCGAACAGCGACCAGGTGGCGACGAAGTACTCGCTCTCGACGACCACCTCGAACACCGCGGCGGCACCCTTGTCCCACACCTCGCCGACGCGCGCGGACAGCGTGACCTCACCGGAGCGCGGGAGCGGCGCGAGCACCGTCAGTTCCTGCGAGCCGTGCAGTGCGGTCTTGGTGTCGAAGGCACCGCGCGAGCCGAGTTCGTCGGGCGCCCACTGGGCGAGGGTCAGCGCGAACGTCGGCAGCACCCGCAGCCGGTCCTCCATCACGAGGTCCAGGTCGGTGGCCTTCGCACCCACTGCGAGCGCGTAGAGGATCGCGTCGCGTTCGGTGTAGCTCACGGTGCGGGTGCCGAGGTCGGCCCCCTTCCAGGCGCCGGCCGGCTTCTGCTCCACTGCCGTCATTCTTCGTCCTTCCAGGGCTTCTTGTGTCGGCTACTGCCGGGTCAGGCGGCGCCGAGAATCAGGCCGCTCGTGGGAACCGCGGTTCCCGCCGTGACGAGCACGTTCTCGACGCCGTCGGGCTGGTTGGTGGAGGTGCCCCGCAGCAACCGGACCGCCTCGGCGATCCCGTTGACACCGTGCAGGTACGCCTCCCCGACCTGACCGCCGTGCGTGTTGCTCGGCAGCCGTCCACCGATCTCCAGGTTGCCCTCGCGGATGAAGTCCTTGGCCTCGCCGAGACGGCAGAAACCGAGTTCCTCGAGCTGCGGGAGCACCAGCGGAGTGAAGTGGTCGTAGAGGATCGCCGCGTTGATGTCCCCCGGCGTCAGACCGGCCTGGCTGTAGAGCTGACGGCCGACCAGACCCATCTCCGGGATGCCGGTGATGTCGGGCCGGTAGTAGCTGGCCATCATGTGCTGGTCCTTGCCCGACCCCTGCGCGGCACCCTTGATGATCGCGGGCTTGTTGCGCAGATCCCTGGCACGCTCGGCCGAGACGATGACGAGGGCCTGGCCGCCGTCGGTCTCCTGGCAGCAGTCGAGCAGGTGCAGCGGCTCGGCGATCCACCGGGAGTTCTGGTGGTCCTCAAGCGTGATGGGCTTGCCGTAGAACCACGCGGCGGGGTTGTTCGCGGCGTGCTTGCGCGCCACGACGGCAACCCGACCGAAATCCTCACTCGTGGCACCGTACTGGTGCATGTACCGCCGAGCGAACATCGCGACCCACTGGGCGGGAGTGGCCAATCCCTGCGGGGTCAGCCATGCGTAGGCTGCGCGGTCCGCGGTCGAATCCATCGGGCGGTCGTGCTGGCCCGCACCGAAGCGCATACCGGAGCGTTCGTTGAACGCACGGTAGACCACCACGACCTCGGCGACACCGGTCGCGACGGCCATCGCCGCCTGCTGCACCGACGCGCACGCCGCGCCGCCGCCGTAGCCGATCCGGGAGAAGAACTTGAGCTCCCCGAGCCCGCAGTTGCGGGCGACGAGGATCTCGCCGTTGGTCTCCATGGTGAAGGTGGTCAGACCGTCGACCTCGGACGGGTCGATGCCGGCGTCGGCGAGCGCGGCGGTGACCGCCTCGCACGCGAGCTGCAGCTCGGAACGGCCGGACTTCTTCGAGAACTCGGTGGCGCCGATGCCGACGATCGCGGCGGCGCCGGAGAGCGGGCTGACGGCCATCAGGCGTCCTTCCCTTCGCTGGCGGGGTACGACACGCTGACGGTGCCGGAGAGGTGGTTGCCGAGGCTGTTGGCGCCCACGACCTTCACCTCGACGACGCCGTTCTCCTTGGACACGACCTCACCGGTCATCGTCATCGTGTCGCCCGGGTAGTTCGGGGCGCCGAGGCGGATCTTGACGCGGCGCACCGTCGCGAACGGCCCGGCCCAGTCCGTCACGAACCGCCCGGCCAGCCCGTTGCTGGTGAGGATGTTCATGAACACGTCCTTCGAGCCGCGCTCACGCGCCAGTTCGGGGTCGTGGTGCACGTCCTGGAAGTCGCGGGTCGCGAGCGCCGTCGCGACGATCAGGGTGCGGGTCAGCGGGATCGCCAGTTCCGGCAGCGCCTCGCCGACCGAGATGTCGTCGTAGCCGCGGCCCGCCAGCTCGATGGTGGCGGTCATGCGACCACCTCGACACCGGCGGCGAGCTGGGCGCCGAGGCGCGCCAGGTCGGAGGCCGAGCCGCCGAGGGTGGCGCCGATCTGCTTGCCCCACAGCAGGTGCCGGTGCACCGGGTAGTCGGTGTCGACACCCATGCCGCCGTGCAGGTGCGTGGTGCGGTGCACGATGCGCTGGCCGCCGTCGGTGGCCCACCACTTCGCGACCAGCACGGCGGTGCCGGGGTCGATGCCGTCGACGAGGTTCTGCGCGGCCTGCCACAGGGTCACGCGCATCGCCTCGAGGTCGATGTAGCAGTCGGCCAGCTGGTGACCCACGGCCTGGAACGTGGCGAGCGGGCGCCCGAACTGGTGCCGGCCGTTGAGGTAGGTCACGGCCTGCGCCACGGCACCGGAGCCGACGCCGATCTGGATCGCGGCGAGCGCGAGCTCGACCCGATCACGCAGCCACCGCACGGTGGTGCCGTCGGCGGCGCCGAGCAGCTCCGCGGGGGCCGACTCGAGGGTGACGTTGCCGCAGATCTCCCAGTTCGTGGACTGGGTCTGCTCCACCGAGACGCCCGCGGCGGCAAGGTCGACGACGAACAGTGCCGCACCGGTCTCGGTGGTCGCCGAGACGATCGCGCGGTCGGCGACGTGGGTGATCGGGACGACGGCCTTCGCGCCGGTCAGCGTCCACCGGCCACCGGCCTCGGTGGCGGTGGTCTCCGGGTCGCGGTCGATGTACGGGCCGAACTCCTCGAGACCGATCGTCAGGAAGCTGCTGCCCTCGGCGACACCGGGGACCAGTGCGCGCTGGGCGTCGGTACCGAACTCGGCGACCGCGAGCGCCGCGAGCGCCGACTGCCAGATCGGGACCGGGGCGACGTAATTGCCCTGCCGCTCGAGCAGAACGTAGAGCTCGGCCAGTCCGAGCCCGCCGCCGCCGAGGTCCTCGGGCAGCGCGATGCCGAGCAGCCCCGTGTTCGCGAGTTCGCGCCACAGGTCCCGGTCGATGCGCTCGTCGCTCAGTTCGACCTGCTTGACCCGGTCGATGTCGGCCTTGCTGGTGAAGACCTCGTCGGCGAGGGTGCGAATCGCTTCCTGCTCTTCGCTGTAGTTGAAGTCCATCAGGAGTCCTCCCGTGCGGCCGGCCGGAACGCGGGCAGCGTCAGATCCGGGTCGGCGTCGATCCAGTCCAGTTCCACCGGCATGTCGATCTCGACGTCCTCCGGCGCGATGCCGGTCATGTTCGCGATCAGACGGGTGCCCTCTTCGAGTTCGATCGTCGCCACGATCAGCGGGTAATCGAATCCGGGGATCTGCGGGTGGTGGTTGACGACGAAGCTGTAGACGGTGCCGCGGCCCGAGGCGTCGACGGTGTCCCAGTCGAGCGACTGGCACGCACCGCACATCGGCCCGGTGGGGTGCCGCAGGGTGCCGCAGGCGGTGCAGCGCTGGATCACCAGGCGGTGTTCCTTGGCGGCCGCGAACCAGAACGCATTGTCGGCGTTGAGCGCCGGACGCGGGCGCAGCCCCTTCGGCTTGCTCTCCTGCTTCGGCTTGGGAGCGAAGCGCAGGGTGCGCCAGCGCTGGGTCGCGACGGTCTCGTCGTCGGAGTTGCGGTAGGTCTTCAGCGTCGTGACGAAGTGCCCGACGCCGAGTCCGGTCGTCTTCTCCTCCGAGACCGACTCGATCACCTCGGTGATCGAAACCCGGTCACCGGGACGCAGTTCGGTGAAGAACTCGAAATCCGAGTCGGTGGCGACGACGGAGGAGAAGCCCGCGTCGTCGAGGGTGGCGATCAGGTCCGTCCACACCTGGGACGGGTCGTTGTTCGCCATCTTGTCGGTGAAGGTGCGCATGATCCACACCTGCGCCATCAGCGCGGGCGCGACGGCGCCCTCGCGGCCGGTGGCGCGGGCCGCCTCGTCGTCGAGGTAGATGGGGTTGGTGTCGCCCATCGTCTCGACCCAGTGCCGGATCATCGGGGTGTTGACCGCGTCCGGTCCCCACGTCTTCGGGGTGAGGGTCTGCCCCTCGAATGCCTTGAGTGTGGTGAGGAATTCGCTCACTTGACCCTCTTCTCCCGCACCAGGCCGAGACCCATCGTCGCGACCATGTCGCGCAGGACCTCGTTGACGCCGCCACCGAACGTGTTGACCATGCCCTGCCGGGAGATCTGCTCGATCTGACCGGCCAGCAGCGCACCCGGGGACTCGGGGCGGATGCGGCCTGCCGCGCCCAGGATGCCGAGGAGGGTGCGGTAGACGTCGATGTGGGTCTCGGTGCCGTACGCCTTGGTGGCACCGGCGTCCGCGCCGGACAGCGTGTCCGCCGCGACGGCCGCCGTCATCTTCCAGTTCAGCAGCCGCATCGCCTCGAGCTTCGCGTGGGTACGCGCGAATTCCTGCTGCACCCACGGGATCTCGATGGCGCCGTTCTCCTTGGCCCAGGCCAGGACCTGATGCCACAGACCGTAGGTGCGGCCGCCGATCGCGGCCAGGCCGATGCGCTCGTGGTTGAGCTGCGCGGCGATCAGCTGCCAGCCGCCGTTGATCTCACCGATCACGTTCTCCTGCGGAATCCGGATCCCGCTGTAGTACGTCGAAGTGACCATCAGACCACCGACGGTGGGGATCGGCGACCACGAGAAGCCGGGGTCGTCGGTGGGGACGACCAGGATCGAGATGCCCCTGTGCTTGGGCGCCTCCGGATCGGTGCGGCACGCGAGCCACACGTAGTCGGCGGTGTTCGCTCCCGAGGTGAAGATCTTGTTGCCGTCGACCACCCACTCCTCGCCGTCGAGGACGGCGCGGGTCTTGAGCGAGGCGAGGTCGGTGCCTGCCTCCGGCTCGGTGTAGCCGATCGCGAAGACGATGTCGCCGGAGAGGATGCCGGGCAGGAACCGGGCCTTCTGCTCCTCGGTGCCGTACTTCATCAGCGTGGGGCCGACGGTGTTCACGGTGACGAAGGGGAACGGCAGTCCGGCCCGCTGCACCTCGTCGAAGAACACGAACTGTTCCTCGATGGAGCGGCCCTGTCCGCCGTACTCGGTCGGCCAGCCGATCCCGAGCCAGCCGTCCTTGCCGAGCAGGCTCACGACCTCGCGGAAGTACTCACCGCCCACGCCCTGCTCGCCGGCCTTGCGCCGCTTCTCCTCCGGCAACAGGCTCGCGAAGTACGCGCGCAGCTCCCGTCGCAGCTCCTGCTGCGCCGCCGACTCCCTCAACTCCATCGTTGCTCTCCCATTCCTCGCGCGCCCGCACTCGAATGGACGCTCGCGTACGCACTCGAATGGACGCTCGCGTCCGTGCGAACTTCGGACGCTACGGAGAGATGCGGAGCCGGTCCTGCGCGGTCTCACTGAGCGGTAGGTCGCCGGGCTCCGACCTCGGGGACTCGGGGGTTTCGGCGCTGCCCATGCGGTCGCGCGGGATGAACACGCCGATGACGACCGCGAGCAGGGCCGCGCCCGCACCGATCCCGAACACCACCGCGTAAGCTCCCGCCGTCGCGAACTCCACCCCCGCGACGTGCATCACCGACGCGGTGGTGACCGCCGCGACCACGGCGCTGCAGGTGGAGGTGCCGAGCGAACGGGCGAGTGCGTTGAGGCTGTTCGCCGCCGCGGTCTCCGTGACCGGGACCGCGCGCATGATCATCGCCGGGATCGCGCCGTAGGCGAGAGCTGCGCCGACCGAGGTCACCGCCGTCGCGGCGATCACGATGACGAGCTGGTGCGGGATGACCGCGCGGGCGAGGTTCGCGAGCATCAGGATCGCGGTGCCGATCAGGAAGGTGATCCGCGGCCCCTTGGTGTCGGACAGGTACGCGGTCACCGGGGAGAACGCGATCATCATCAGACCCCCCGGCAGCAACGCGAGGCCGCTGAGCGTCAACGACATCCCGTAGCCGTAGCCGGTCTCGGTCGGCGCCTGGAAGATCTGTGCGCTGACCATGAACGAGGTGAACATCGCGAATCCGACGAGGACGGAGGCGGTGTTCGTCAGCAACACCTGGCGGCGTGCGGAGACCCGGAGGTCCACCAGCGGTTGCCGGACCACGTCGGCCCGACCGGGTGGGGCGAGCCGCAACTCGTAGACGCCCCACGCCGCGAACAGCACCGTCGCGGCCGCGAACAGGCCGAGGACCGGGACGCTGGTCCAGCCCCAGCCGTTGCCCTGGGTGATCGCCAGCAGCAGGCACACCAGCGCCGCGGACAGCCCGAGCGCGCCGACGAGGTCGAACTTCCCGCCGGAACGGACCTCGGATTCCGGGACGAGCCGCCAGATTCCGAGCATCCCGAGCAGTCCGAACGCCGCCGCCCCGCCGAACAGCCAGTGCCAGCTGAAGTGCTCGGCGACCACACCGGTGAGGGGCAGTCCGATCGCGCCGCCTGCGCCGAGGGTCGAACTCATCAGCGCGATCCCGCTCGCCACCCGCTCCTCGGGGAGTTCGTCGCGCATGATGCTGATGCCGAGCGGCACCACGCCCATCGCGGCGCCCTGCAGCGCGCGGGCGGCGAGCACGACGGCGAAGGCGTCGGACACCGCACCGAGGAGGCTGCCGGCGACCATCACCGCCAACGCGACGAGCAGCAGCCTGCGCTTGCCGTACATGTCACCGAGACGACCGAGGACCGGTGCGCAGACCGCGCCGGCGATGAGGTTGGCGGTGACCAGCCAGGCCGCGCCGCCGGGCGTGGTGTTCAGCAACCGCGGGAACTCGGGGAGCAGCGGCATCACGATGGTCTGCATGAGCGAGACCACGATGCCGCAGGACGCCAGGGCGAGCACCACGACACGGACGGACGCAGCGCGCACTGGCAACGGCACGAAACCTCCCGAACGACCTATTCAGCTATCTGTTCAACAAAGCGCTATTTAGCTTTGGACACTATGACATGCGGTCCCGCCGGAACACCCCCCGTTCCACCCAGCGGGTGCCGAAACCCCGAGCCGGGCCGGTGCCCGCATACTCGTGCCATGACTGATCCGTCGGACCTTGCCGGCCGATACGCGGTCGCGGTGGACGACCGCGACGCCACCGCCCTGGCCGCCCTGTTCACCGCGGACGCCGAGTTCGTGCAGCCCCCCGCCCTGACGCGCGGCGCCGGGGAGGTCGTCACGGTCGGCGGCGACGCGATCGTCGCGGTCGTGCTGGACGGCACCGCACATCTGCACGCCACGCATCACGCCGTGCACCAGTCGGTGGTCGACGTGGACGGGAACACCGCGGTCGGGCGGGTGTACTGCCAGGCGCATCACCTGTACCGGGGCCGGGACGGGATGCGGGACAACGTGATCGCCATCCGCTACCGGGACGACTACCGACGGGTGGACAACCGCTGGCTGATCGCGCGCCGGGAACTGGTCGTCGACTTCGCCGAGGACCGCACCGTCACCGTCCCCGGTACCTGATCGCCCTCCGTTCATGGTTCCCAAATGTCACAGTGGGTATCGCCAAGTGAGCCGATGTGACATTTGGGAACTTTCGCGGAACGGTCAGGGGAGGCCGAACAGTCGCAGGATCGCGGCGGTGGCGGCGGCGGCGAGGACGGCGACGACGAACGGCGCCTTCCGCCACGCCAGGACTCCCCCGACGAGCACTCCCGCGGGCCGCGCGATGCCCGCCGGGCCGCCGTCCTCGACCAGCGCCTGGGTCGCCGCGACCGCGACGAGCAGGACGACCGCACCGACCGCCAGCACCGCCTCGAGTCTGTCCGGGACGATGCCCCGCGCGCGCAGCAGCGGTCCGGCGAACCGGAATGCGAAGGTCCCCACGCCGAGCACCAGGACCGTCGCCACCAGCAACAGGGGCGAGGTCACGAGGCCACCGCCGCTTCCGGTTCCGGGTTCGTCTCGGCCACCCTGCCGGGTTTGAGCCAGACCAGGCCGACAAGGGCCGCGAGCGCCAGCAGCACCGGAATCCCGGCCGGCAGGAAGGGGGTGGCGGCGACGGCGATGACGGCCCCGAGAAGCGCGACCAGTGCGGTCGCCCGGTCCCGCAGCGCCGGGAAGACCAGGGCGAGCAGCACGGTCGGGAACATGGCGTCGAGACCGAAGGCGTCGATGTCGTGGATGAAGGTGCCTGCGGTCGCACCGATCAGGGCTCCGAGGGGCCAGCAGATCCCGATCCCGATCGCGCACAGCCAGTAGGCGGCGCGTCTGCGACGCGGCTCGGCCTGCCCGAGGGCGAACACCGTGCTCTCGTCGTTGAGCAGGTGCGCGCCGAGGACCCGTCGCCACCCGCGGCCGGCGACGTCGCCGACGGCGAGGCCGAACGGCAGGTGCCGGGCGTTGACCAGCAGCCCGCCGGCGAGCGCGGCGGCCAGGCTGCCACCGGCGGCGACGATGCCCACGAACAGGAACTCGGACGCACCGGCGAGCACGACCACCGACATCAGGACCGGGACCCAGGGCGCGAAGCCGAGACCGACGGCGATCGCGCCGTAGGAGACGCCGACGAGGCCGTCGGCCAAGGACACCAGTGCGATGTCCCACCGCAGCCCCCCGTCCAGTGTTCGCCAGATCGAACGCATGATCTTTATAGTGAACACAGAGTGTCCGTTCGTCAAATCGAACAACTCCGCCGATACAGTGAACACATGGCATCGGACAGCAAGGCGCCCCTGGACGTCATCGCGGCCTCCCTGCGTCGGGAGCGCGACCGCGCGGGCCTGTCCCTGACCGAGGTGGCGAAGCGTGCGGGCATCGCAAAGTCGACGCTGTCGCAGCTGGAAGCCGGTGCCGGAAACCCCAGCGTGGAGACGCTGTGGGCGCTGAGCGTCGCGCTCGACATCCAGTTCGCGCAGTTGATCGATCCGCCGCGACCCCGGGTGCAGGTGATCCGGGCGGACGAGGGTCCGGTGTTGTACTCCGAGCGCACCGACTACCAGGTCACTCTTGTCGCATCGTGCCCACCCAACGCGCGTCGCGACATCTACCGCCTCGACGTGGAGCCCGGCCCCGCCCGCGAGTCCGAGCCGCACCTGCCCGGCACGGTCGAGCACGTCCTGGTCAGCGCCGGCCGCGCGCTGGTCGGCCTGCGCGACGACCCGGTCGAACTCGGCCCCGGTGACTACATCGCCTACCCCGGCGACGTCGCGCACGTCTTCCAGGCCCTCGAGCCCGGCACCCGCGCGGTCCTCGTCTCCGAACACACCTGACAGCCGGGCCGCGCGGACAATGGGGACATGACCGAGCGCAAGCCCTGGAACGTCCCGTTCGAGTCGTGGGTCGAGCGTCAGATCCGGCTGGCCCAGGAGCGCGGCGAGTTCGACAACCTCGCCGGCGCGGGAAAGCCGCTGCCCCCAATCGACGACTCCGACGAATTGTGGTGGGTCAAGCGCAAACTCGCGGCGGAGGGCCTGTCCACCGAGGCGCTGCTTCCGCCCTCACTGCAGTTGCGCCGCGAGGTCGAACGGCTGTCCGACGTCGTCGCCGACCTGCCCACCGAGCAGGCCGTGCGCGAGGCGGTCGCCGATCTGAACCGTCGCATCGCCGACTACCTGCGCGCACCGAGCGTCCCGGTCGTGCCGGTCCACAAGGTCGACGCCGACCGGGCGGTCGCCACCTGGCGCGGCCACCGTCCCGGCCGCTGACCCCACCCGCGGTTCCGTAATGTCACATCGGGGGTCGTCA